>NZ_JBHZAL010000014.1:0-205176 GCF_042754245.1 Nocardia sp. NPDC059228
TATCGCATCCAGGTGCGGGTGCACTGCTCGGGATTCGGTGACGGGTACGAGACGTCGGTCTGGGTGAACAGCCACACCACCGAACAGACACAGGTGGGGTGCACCGGCCGCTGGGTGTCCGGCGGATTCCGCCCCGGCACGCCTTCGATGAACCCGGACGGCACCTGGAACTCGCCTCCGATGGAGAAGGAGCCCGACAGGTTCGAGCCCAGCTACCTGACGGGCATCGACTACCTGAGTGCCGTGGTCGACAACAGCGGCCGCCGGCGCCCCGGCGCCCCGGCGCCCAGCGGCTCCTGATTCCGGCGGATCACCCGAGCCCGCACCGCGACCGGCCGTGTCGATGGACAATGTCGCCGCGAGGGTCCGTTAGACTCTCGAACAGTTGTTCGTTCATGGTGAGAGGGGTTTCGGTGCGGGTGATGGGCGTCGACCCCGGGCTCACCCGGTGCGGCATCAGCATGGTCGTCGGCAGCATGGGCCGGCAGGTCTCCATGCTCGCCGTCGACGTGGTGCGCACCCCGCCGGAAATGGAGCTGGCGCAACGGCTTCTGCTGGTCGCCGACGCCGCCGAGGCCTGGATGGACACCCATGAGCCCGAGGCCGTGGCCATCGAACGCGTCTTCTCCCAGCACAATGTGCGCACCGCCATGGCCACCGCGCAGGCGGGTGGCGTCATCGCGCTCGCGGCCGCCCGGCGGCAGATCCCGGTGCACTTCCACACGCCGTCTCAGGTGAAGGCGGCCGTCACCGGCAATGGTTCGGCGGACAAGGCGCAAGTGACCGCCATGGTGACCCGTATCCTCGGGCTGGCCGTCGCGCCCAAGCCCGCCGACGCCGCCGACGCGCTCGCCCTGGCGATCTGCCACTGCTGGCGCGCACCCATGCTGGAACGCATGGCCAAGGCGGAGGCGATAGCCGAGCGGCAACGGCGCATGTACGAGGAAAGGCTTGCCCAGCAACGGAAGGCGGTAACGCGGTGATCGCGTCGGTACGCGGCGAGGTACTCGAGATCGGGCTCGACCATGTGGTCATCGAGGCGGCGGGAGTCGGCTACCGGCTCAATGCCACCCCGGTCACCCTGGCCGGGCTCACCCGCGGCGAGGACGCCCGGCTCTACACGACCATGATCGTGCGTGAGGACTCCATGACGCTGTTCGGCTTCGCCGACACCGAGACGCGGGAGCTGTTCGTGCTGTTGCAGACCGTGTCGGGGGTGGGCCCGAAGCTGGCCATGGCCGTGCTCGCGGTGCTCGAACCCGAGGCGCTGCGCAAGGCGCTCGCGGAATCGAATGTGGCGGCGCTGACCCGGGTCCCGGGTGTCGGCAAGCGCGGCGCCGAACGCATGGTGGTCGAGCTGCGGGACAAGGTGAATCTGGTTCCGGTGCAGTCCGGCCCACCCGGATCCGGGCCCGCGCCCGTGGCCACCCCGGTGCGCGAGCAGGTGGTGGACGCGCTCATCGGGCTGGGCTTCCCGGCCCGGCAGGCGGAGGGTGCGGTGGACGCCGTGCTGGCCGACGACCCCGGCATCGGCACCTCGCAGGCGCTGCGCACGGCGCTCGGGCTGCTGGGCAAGAATCGATAGGCCGTCATGACCGACGAGTTCGACGATATCGACGACACCGAATCCGCCGTCAGCGCAAGCTATCTGCAATCCGACGGCGAGATCGAGGCCAGCCTGCGCCCGAAGTCCCTCGACGACTTCATCGGCCAGCCGCGGGTACGTGAACAGCTGGCGCTGGTGCTGCGCGGGGCGAAACTGCGCGGCGGCACCCCCGACCACGTACTGCTGTCCGGCCCGCCCGGGCTGGGCAAGACGAGTATGGCCATGATCATCGCCGGCGAACTGGGCACCGCGCTGCGGCTCACCTCCGGCCCGGCGCTGGAACGCGCGGGCGACCTGGCCGCCATGCTCAGCAATCTGGTCGAGGGTGATGTGCTGTTCATCGACGAGATCCACCGCATGGCGCGGCCGGCCGAGGAAATGCTGTACCTGGCCATGGAGGACTTCCGCGTCGACGTGGTGGTCGGCAAAGGCCCTGGCGCGACGTCGATTCCACTCGATATCGCGCCTTTCACGCTGGTCGGCGCGACCACTCGATCAGGTGCCCTGACCGGCCCGCTGCGCGACCGCTTCGGCTTCACCGGCCACATGGACTTCTACGAACCCGAAGAGCTGCAGAAGATTCTGGAACGCTCGGCTCGAATCCTGGGCGTGCGCTTGGAGTCCGACGCGGCGGCCGAGATCGCGGGCCGCTCCCGTGGCACGCCCCGCATCGCGAACCGGCTGCTCCGGCGCGTCCGCGATTATGCCGAGGTCAAGGCCGACGGACTTGTCACGCGTGAAATCGCCTGTGC
The DNA here is from genome assembly GCF_042754245.1 of Nocardia sp. NPDC059228. Classification (NCBI taxonomy): domain Bacteria; kingdom Bacillati; phylum Actinomycetota; class Actinomycetes; order Mycobacteriales; family Nocardiaceae; genus Nocardia; species Nocardia sp. NPDC059228. Next base: position 2,359 of record NZ_JBHZAL010000014.1, read on the forward strand.
CGCACTGGCGGTGTACGACGTGGACGCACTGGGCCTGGACCGCCTCGACCGCGCGGTGCTGAGCGCGCTGATCCGCAGCTTCAACGGCGGCCCGGTCGGGGTCTCCACCCTCGCCGTCGCGGTCGGCGAGGAAGCGGCCACGGTCGAGGAGGTGTGTGAACCCTTCCTGGTACGGGCCGGATTGGTGGCCCGCACGCCCCGCGGCCGCATCGCGACAGCGGCGGCGTGGGAGCACCTCGGCTTGGTTCCGCCGCCGGACCTGGTTTTCGGATCGATCGAAGTGCGGCGTCACGAGCCCCAGCTGGATCTGTTCGAGCCGTAAACCGTTCACGGGTGCGAACTTCCGTGAATGGAACCGCGCCGCTTGCCGTTCTCCGGGGGGCGGCGCGGTTCCGGTGCTACTTCACCCCACGGTGAGGACGAGCTTTCCGACGGTACGGCCGGTCTCGCCGAGAGCATGGGCCTTGGCCGCGTCGGCGAGCGGGAACGACCCCGCGATGGTGGGGCGCAGCGCGCCGGATTCGGCGAGCTCGCGCAGCGCCTCCATCCCGGTGTGATCGGCCTCGACGAGCAGGATTTCGGCACGCACGCCGAGCTGCTCGGCATCGGCCTTGTAGTGGTCACCACCATTGGCGCGCAGGGAAACCAGAATGCCGCCGGGCCGCAGGGTGCGCAGGGACCGCTGGGCGTGGTCGGCATCGATGGGGTCGAGGACTATATCGATGTCGCGGACCGTGTCCGCGAAATCGGTGGTGCGGTAATCGATCACCTCGTCGACGCCGATGCCGCGCAGGAAATCGTGGTTGGCGGCGCTGGCGGTGCCGATCACGTACGCGCCGCGCGCCTTGGCGATCTGCACCGCGAAGTGCCCCACCCCGCCGGCGGCGGCGTGGATCAGAACCCGCTGCCCGGCCTGCACATTCGCGGTGTCGACCAGCGCCTGGTAGGCGGTCAGGGCGGCCAGCGGGATCGCGGCGGACTGCGCGTGGTCGAGATTGGCGGGCTTGCGGGCGAAGGCGCGAGCCGGCCCGGTGACGTATTCGGCGGCCGCACCGTGCCCGTGCGGGTAGGGGAGCATGCCGAACACCTCGTCGCCGGGCTTGAACAGGGTGACGCCGATCCCGGTCGCCACCACCTCGCCGGAGACGTCCCAGCCCAGCACGAACGGAGGCGGGGGTAGGAACAGGCCCGCGCGACGGCGGTGGCCCCAGTCGGTCGGGTTGAGGGCCGTGGCGCGCACCCGCACCAGGATCTCGCTCGGACCGGGCTGCGGCACCGGCAGTTCCACCTCGTGCAGGACCTCGGGACCGCCGAGGATGTCCTGGCGGATGGCCTTCATGGTGGTGGGGATGGTGATCTCCTTTTCGCTCATGCCTCCAGCTTGCCGCCGGGTGAGCGGGGAGGAAATGGCACGATTGCCAATATTCGATAGATTCGTGCCATGCAGTCGGAGAAGGCACAGCCGCACCGGGTCGTCGTCCTGGCGCTCGACGGGGTCTACCCGTTCGAGCTCGGCATCCCGAATCGGGTGTTCGGCACGGCCGATGGGCGGTACGAGGTGATCACCTGCTCGCTGGACGGGCGGCCGGTGCGCAGCGGTTCCGACTTCGACATCGCGGTCGCGCACGACGCGAGCCGGCTGGAAACCGCCGACACCGTGGTGATTCCGCCGTGCGATGTCGCGCCGATCCTGGAGAATGGCCTGCCGCAGGCGGTTTCGGACGCGCTGGCCTCCATCCGTCCTGGTGTGCGGCTGGTCTCCATCTGCACGGGAGCGATCGTGGTCGCCGCCGCGGGCCTGCTCGACGATCGGCCCGCCACCACCCACTGGAACTTCGCCGACCGGTTCCGGCGGACCTTCCCGCGGGTCCACGTCGACCCGAACGTCCTCTACGTCGACGACGGCGACATCCTCACCTCCGCCGGCGCCACCGCCGGAGTCGACCTGTGCCTGCACCTGATTCGCGCCGACCACGGCAGCGAGATCGCCAATATGGTGGCCCGCCGCTGTGTCGTCCCGCCCTGGCGCGAAGGCGGCCAGGCCCAGTTCATCGAGCAGCCGGTGCCGCCGCCGAACGCCGCGGGCACGGCCATCGCTCGCCAGTGGGCGCTCGAGAATCTGGACCGGCCGCTGACCATGGCCGACCTCGCGGATCGAGCGCGCATGAGCGGCCGCACCTTCGCCCGCCGGTTCCGCGACGAGGTCGGGATGAGCCCGGGGCGGTGGCTGATTCAGCAGCGGGTGTTCCGCGCCCGCGAATTGCTGGAGACCACAGAGCTTTCCGTGGATCGGATCGCCGGGGAGGTCGGCTTCGCCACCGGAGCCTCCCTGCGCCAGCACCTGCACGAGGCGATCGGGGTGTCGCCACTGGTCTATCGGCGCACCTTCCGGACCGAGGTGGCGGTCGGCGCGATGCGCGCCTGAGCGCTCAGCGCGGTGCGATGCTGAGTTCGCGTACCTCCCGCAGGTGCCGCTCCATGGCGGCGGCCGCGGCCGCGCTGTCATGGGCCGCGACGGCCTCGTAGATCCGGTGATGGCCCTCGAGCGACAGGCGGCGGGCGTGACGTGAGCGGTGGGAGAGCGTGCGGGTGCTCCTGGTCCACTCGGTGGTCATGGTGCACAGCGTCACCAGGAGCGGATTCTGCGCCGCGTGCGCCAGCAGCGTGTGGAATTCGATGTCGAGCCGGAGGGATTCGGCGGGGGAGAGGGTGTCGCTGGAACGGGTCAGGACGTCGTCGAGGGACAGCAGGTTCGAGTCCAGCGCACGCAGGGCAGCCAGCTCCGCGATGCGCGGTTCCACCAGATCACGCAATTCGATGGCGTGGCCGAGCTCGATATCCAGCGCCCGCAGGCCCTCCGTCAGCGCGTCCGCGTGCCGCGGGGTTTCGGTGACGGTGCTGCCGCGGCCCTGACGGCGTTCGATGAGCTGCTTGGATTCCAGCTCGAACATGGCCTGGCGCAAGGATGATCGCGACACGTTCATATTCGCGGCCAGCTCGCGTTCCGACGGCAGCCGATCCCCGGCCCGCAGCTCGCCATTGGTGATCAGCGCCTCCAGATGCGCGGCGACCTCCGCGCTGACGCTGCGCGCGCGCCGGCGCAGCGGGGGAATCGATGCTGTCATCGCCCGAGTTTAAATCCGTTCCCGGCCAGGCCATTTCGGTCAGGTAAAACGCCAGTTACGTTCGGTTTCGAGCGCCGTCACCGCCCGTTCGCCCGGCTTATGGTCGGCACATCGGATGGTCCGACCAATTCGGTCGGGTAGGAGAGGTAGTGAGCGTGACGTCGATCGTGCGGGAGTTCATCCCGGCGTTTCCGGTCCTGCAATCGGGTGAGGGGATCGGCTCGGAGACCGGTTATCTGCCGGTCGATCCGTCGGCGGTGCTGTGGGGCCGACTGCCGTGTGCGCGGGACCGGCCGATCGCGGCCGTCGAGCCGGGACGCAGCATCGTGGTCGACACCGTCAGCCACGAAGGGATTCTCGACGACCAGGGCTCCGATCCCGTCGGGTATTTCGGGCGGAACGGTGTCGAACGCGACCAGGTGCTGGCAGACGCCGTCGACGTCGCCGCGACCAGGAACCGTGACTCGCTGGCCGGGCCACACATCGTCACCGGGCCGATCGCGGTGACGGGCGCCCAGCCGGGCGACCTGCTCGCCATCCGCATCGACGAGCTGACCATGCGCGCACCCTACGGCGTCGTCTCCACACGGCACGCGCGCGGCGTCCTGGCCCATCGGCGCGGATTCGACGGGAACTACGGACAGTTCTGTGCGGTGGAATCCCGGGAGGGGAGGTGGTTCGGCACCATGCCCATGCATCCGGATCGGCCGCAGCGGGCCAGTTTTCCGCTGCATCCGTTCCTGGGGATCATGGGGGTCGCGACCGACACCGACAGCAGGGTGTCGTCGGTGCCGCCGGGGCTGCACGGTGGCAATATCGACCTCCGCCGCCTGACGGCCGGCGCGACACTGTTCCTGCCCGTTCAGGTTCCGGACGCGCTGTTCTATATCGGCGACCCGCACTTCGCCCAGGGAAACGGCGAGGTGGCACTGACCGCGCTGGAAGCGCCACTGCGGGCGCGACTGACGGTCGACGTGATTCCGGGCGCGCAGGTCGCGGCCGGACTGGGCCGGACGATCGGGCCGTTCGCCGCCGCACACGGGCTGGTCATTCCGACGGGCTTGGACGAGGACCTGAACCGGGCGCTCGAGGTCTGCGTCCGCAATGCGGTGGAGCTGGTGGTCTCGCTGTTCGACGGCGACCCGCGGCAGGCGTACCTGTATCTCAGCGCCGCAGCGGATTTCACCATCTCGCAGGCGGTGGACCAGGTGCGCGGGGTGCACGGTGAGATACGGGTCGCCGACTTCGCCCACCACGCCGCGACCGAACTGGCCCGGCGCGTCCTCGAGCGGGCCTGATGACGATCGTGAAGCAGATCCCCGGTCGGGCAACGGATTTCGATCGGCGGGTATGGCGTGAACTGGGGGCACCGCTGGTCCGCGCCACTGGTGCCGGTGTTCTCAGCGGGCACACCGTGGCAGTGAAGGATCTCTACTCCGTCGCCGGATTTCCACTCGGCGGAGGAGTTCCGGACTATCTCGGCGCGCCCGCGCCGACCCACGCACCCGTGGTGGCCCGCCTGCTCGCGGCCGGTGCCGACATCACCGGTATCGCGCAGACCGACGAATTCGCCTACAGCATCACCGGCGGCAACGGATGCTATGGGATGCCGGTGAATCCCGCTGCTCCACAACGGGTTCCGGGTGGATCGTCGAGCGGCTCCGCGGTCGCCGTGGCGAGCGGCGCGGTCACCATCGGGCTCGGCACGGATACGGCCGGGTCGATCCGGGTTCCGGCCGCCTATCAGCGGCTGTGGGGAATCCGTACCTCGCACGGCGCGATACCCACCACGGGAGTGCTGCCGCTCGCGCAATCATTCGACACGGTGGGATGGATGACGCGTGACGCGCCCACCTTGGCGGCTGTCGCGGAATGTCTGCTGCCCGAACAGGAATCGGGCGACGCACAGTTGATCGTGGATCCGAGGTTGTGCGCTGTCGCCGATGACGAGCCGGCGGCCGCGAGTCTCGCCGCCGCGACGCGGATGGGTGCCGTCGAGGCAGATCTGAACGCCGACACAGCATCGTGGTTCACGGCGTTCCGGACCGTCCAGGCCTTCGAAGCCTGGTCCAACCATGGAGCCTGGATCCAGGCGCATCCCGGAGCGCTCGAATCCGAAGTGGCGCAGCGTTTCCGGTTCGCATCGACGATCACTCCATCGCAAGCGGCGGAGGCCGGCGAAGTGCTACGCATAGCCGCCGAACAGCTCCGCGCCGCACTGCGCGACCGGATTCTGATATTGCCCACCACCGCCACACCGCCGCCACCCCGGACGGCTGCCGCCGAAGCGTTGGAATCGGGCCGGACGCGCACCCTGCATTTGACTTGTTTGGCCGCTATCGCAGGCGCACCTGCCATCACCTTTCCGCTGGCGGATATCGACGGAATTCCAAATGGTCTGTGTTTGATTGGGGCGCCCGGTATGGATCGAGCCATTATTCGATTTTCGATCGAAAAGGCCAGGGATACTGGACAATTCGGGTTCTGCCAATGATCGCGCGGCTGTAGAATTAGCACATGGATTCGAAAGGGGAAACACTCGACACGTGCGGCATCGCCGACCTGGCAGCCGCCGTGCAATCCCTGTCGAATTCCGTCCTCCACGGCAACCTGAACCCATTCTCCGACAGTGATGTCGTGGAGCTGATGCAGCGCCTGGAAACCTGCAAACGCCAACTGTCGGCACTGGATTCACGCCTGATCATCGAAGCCTGCAACCGCTCCCTGCCCGAAGGCAGCGGGGCGAAGGATGTGGTGCCGTTCCTGCGGCAGACCTTGGGCCTGTCGAGGTACGACGCGTCGGTGCGGGTGAAAATCGCCCGCCAGTGCGGCGAATTCTTCGAACCCACCGGACACCTGCGCCCGCCCGCGTTGGCTTCGACTGCCGAAGCCTTTGAAGCAGGCGACATCTCACGCGATCACGTCCGCAACATCATCGACGTCATGAACCACCTGCCCGCCGACATCCCCGCCGAGACGCGTGCGGAGGCCGAGGCCATCCTGGTCGGCCACTCCCGCGTCGGCTGGCCCGATGATCTGCCCAAGATCGGCCGTGACATCCTCGCCCGCGTCGACCCCGACGGCAAGGTCGTCTCCGACACCGATCGCCGTCGCCGTCGCGGTCTGGTCCTGGGTCGTCCTGGGGTGGATGGGATGTCGTGGATCGAGGGCTGGATCACTCCCGAGTTGCGGGCCCTGTTGGATGCGGTGTTCGCCAAGCTGGCGCGTCCGGGCATGTGCAACATCGACGACCCCGACAGCGTCGCTGCCACGGTCAAGGTCGTCGATTCCAAGGTCCTCGAGGCGGCCGCGCGTCGTGACCGTCGCGATGCCGGTCAGCGCACCCACGACGCCCTGTTCGCACTCCTGCAGCCCGGAATCGACCCCGCCAAACTCGGCTCCCACCGCGGTCTGCCAGTCCAAGTCATCCTCACCATGAACCTCGCCGACCTCGAGCGTGGGGCCGGGGTCGCGACCACCGCCTCGGGCGGCCATGTCTCGATCGACGAGGCGTTGAAGCTGGCCGAGGGCACCCGCCCGGTGTTGGCGGTCCTCGACGCCGACGGGCTGCCGCTGTACCTGGGCCGCTGCCAACGCCTGGCCACCCCCGCCCAACGGCTGGCGTTGATCGCCCGCGACAAGGGCTGCACCCGCCCGGGATGCGACGCACCCGCGAGCATGTGCGCGGTCCACCACATCACCGACTGGGCCACAGGCGGGCCGACCGATCTGACCAATCTGACCCTGGTCTGCGATCACTGCCACGCGCTGGTCAACGACAGTGCCGAGGGTTGGAAAACCGTTGTCATGGGCAAAGATTCCCCCTATCGGGGCCGGACCGGGTGGATTGCTCCGAAACGCCTTGACCCCACCGGCATTCCTCGCGTGAACGACAGGCATCACGTCGGGCAGCAGGTCGCGGCTGCCATCGAATCCAGTTGCCGGAAGTGGGGTTCACGGGCCGCGTGATTCCCCGGCCGCTCGTGTCCTGCTGGCGTGCGCAGGGCGCGGGGAGGTGTGGGTGAACGATCGGCATCGCGTGGGGCAGCAGGTCGCCGCTGCGACCGATTCCAGTTGCCTGGGGTGGGGTTCACGGGTGGCGTGATTCCCGGCCGCTCGTGTCCTGCTGGCGTGCGCAGGGCGCGGGGAGGTGTGGGTGGACGATCGGCATCGCGTGGGGCAGTGGGTCGCGGCTGCGATCGATTCCAGTTGCCTGGGGTGGGGTTCACGGGTGGCGTGATTCCCGGCTGCTCGTGCCCTGCTGGCATGCACAGAGCACAGGGAGGTACGGGTGAACGATCGCCACCACGTGGGGCAGTGGGTCGCCGCTGCCGTCGAATCCAGTTGCCAGAAGTGGGGTGCACGAGCAGCGTGATTCCCGGCCGCTCGTGTCCTGCTGGCGTGCGCAGGGCATGGGGAGGTGTGGGTGGACGATCGGCATCGCGTGGGGCAGTGGGTCGCGGCTGCGATCGATTCCAGTTGCCTGAGGTGGGGTTCACGGGCGGCGTGTTTCCCGGACCGCTCGTGTGCTGTCGGCGTGCGCAGGGCACGGGGGTGCGGGTGAACGCTCGGCACCGCGTTGGGCAGTGGGTCGCGGCTGCGATCGATTCCAGTTGCCTGAGGTGGGGTGGTCGGGTGGCGTGTTTCCCGGACCGCTCGTGTGCTGCAGGCGTGCGCAGGGACCGGGGAGTGTGGTCACCTCGTCTGCCCTACCGAACTTGGGCTGACGCCGGGTTGAGAGCTGTCTCCCGCCGATCCCGGCCCACGGACTGCACGCATCACCTTTACAGACAACGAACCCACCGCAATCTCACCGGCTATCTCCGACACCCGAACGCCCGCACCGACATTCCCGCCACTGCCACCGCCACCATGACGCCGACAACCATCATGTGGCGACCCCAACGTCGTGATCTGAAGGAATACCTCCTGCAGTAAGCCCAGATGCGGCTTCAAAGGTGAGGGGCCGGTAGGTGCAGGCGCGGACGTGAGGCTGCCCCCTCCCTTCTCCAGGCATCTTTTGTCTTTTTGGTCCTTGGTCCTTTGTTTTTGGTCTTTAGTTTTTGTCTCATGGGTTTTCGTTGTTCCGGATTACCTCCTGCACGCGGGTGGTGCGGGCGGTCAGGCGTCCGGACTTGAAGACATAGTTTCGATCGGGGCGGTCGAGCAGGGCACCTTCGACTGTTCGCGTGGACAGCACCACTAGATCGGCGGCCGCGCCGACGCGTAGCCCGTATCGCTCCGAGATGCCAATGGTGCGGGCCGCCTCGGTGGTCGCCATTGCCAGCACCCGGGTCAAGTCGTCGGGGCCGGAGAGATGCGCGGTTTGGGCCAGGAAGAGTCCGATATCGAGCATGTCGGCGTTGCCGTACGGGGTGAAGGCGTTGCGGATGTTGTTGGATGAGTAAGCCGTTGTGATTCCTGCCTGCCAGAGCTCTCGGATCGGGGCGATGCCGCGGCGCACGTTGGTGACATCCGATCGGCCACCGAGATGCATGTCGGTGGCGGGCAAGGGGACGACGGAGATTCCGCTCGCCGCCAATTGCTCCAGGATGCGGGCGCGGTCGGCGCGGGGACGACCGGCCAGGGAGGTCATGTGACCGAGGGTGACCCGCCCGTGCCGGCCGGTGCGCTCGGTGACCGCGGCGATGTAATCGGCCATGGCATAGCGGGGGTCGGTGGCGTCGTCGGCGAAGTCGGCGTGAATGTCGAGCGGGACATCGAATTCGGCGGCCAGGCCGAAGATGAGGTCGATGTGGCGGCGACAGTCTTCGACGGTGCGTTCGTTGTAGGCGCAGCCGCCGAGGACGTCCGCGCCCGCGTGCAGACTCTCGCGGAGGAGGTCGAGGGTGCCGGGAGCTTGGAGAATGCCCTCCTGCGGGAATGCGACGATTTGAATGTCCAGGCGGTCGCGATACTCCTCGCGCAGATCGAGCAGCGCGGTCACCCCACGCAGGCCCACGATCGGGTCGACATCGGGGTGTGCGCGAATGGCGGTGGTGCCATTGCCGATCGCCATGTCGAGGACACGTCGGGCGCGGTCGCGGATGGCGGCGACGGTGAAGCCGCGCTTGAGTTCGGCGGTCACGCTGATGGCCCCGGCCAGGGTGCCGTCCGGATTGGACTTCTCGGCGTCGAGGAGCGCCTTGTCCAGGTGCACATGGGATTCGATCAGGCCGGGAATGACGACTCGTCCGGCGCAGTCGATTTCCTCGGCGCCCCGGCCGGTGAGCGCGGGCCCGATCGCGGTGATGACACCGCCGTCGATCGCGATGTCGACCAGCTCCGCGTCGTCGGCGATACGCGCGGCGCGCAACATCAGATCCACGGTGTGCGGCAACGGATCCGCCATGGTGACCTCCCCGGACGAAGTGACTCCGTTTTGTATACGAGAGCCGTGTTTCGTCCCGAGGTGGCAATTGCTGCGCCGATGTTACGAAGTGTGCGACCTCGAAGCACGCTGTCGCGCAGTGTTTTCGGTGCGCGGCGACGCGGTGTCCTCGGTGTGTTTCCGGAACCGGTAGGCGTTCGCTGCGTGCGCGATGTGGGCGCTCACCACATCGGCCGCGCGGTCGGGGTCACCGGCCTCCAGCGCGGCACAGATCTCTTCGTGCTCGCTCCACGAATCACTGGCGCGGCGCGGCAGTTCGACCGAGTACACCCAGGCGATCTTCCAGCTCAGCTGCATGATCAGCTGCGCGAGCAGGGTACTGCCCGATGCTTCGGCGAGCACCTCGTGGAACCGGCTGTTGAGCCGGGCCAGCTCGTCCAGGCGGCCCGCCCGCACCGCGTCCTGGCCCAGCGCGGTGAGTTCCTTGAGGCGGCCCAGTTGTTCGGGCGTGCGCCGCACCGCCGCCCGTGAGGCACAGAGCGGCTCCAGGCGGGCCCGGATCTCCAGCAGGTCGGCGGCCTCGTCCTCGGTGAGCTCCGCCACGAACACCCCGGCGTAGGGCCGTGACGAGGCGAAACCCTCGGCTTCCAGGGTGCGCAGCGCTTCCCGGACGGGCACGCGGGAGACGCCGTAGCCCTCGGCGAGCGCCTCCTCGGTGAGTCGTTGGCCGGGGGCGTACGCGCCACGAATGATGTCGTCGCGGATGGCGCGGCACAGCTGCTGCGGTGTCATGCGCCCGGCGGTGCTGGTCACTGCGGCCTCATCTGACGATCGGTGGAATGGGGATTTGCATACGATCCATCGTGGCCTCGCCCGACGGGATCCCGCAAATCTACTGCACCGGTCAGATATTCGCGGGTCCAGCTGTGTCGCAGGTGTTTCCGGTCGCTGAGCAGGCAGGATTTGTATACGATGCGGCCATTCCGATCGGAAGGTTTCCGAATTGCCGTTCTCTCTTCGATACAGGTGGTGCACTCCATGAACGATCTCCTGCTGCGCGGCGGCCGCCCCTGGACTCCCGGAGTCCCGCTCGCCGGCGCCGACATTCTCGTCCGGGACGGCCGGATCGCGGCGATCGCACCCGATCTGAGCGCCGAGGGCGTCGACACCGTGGATCTGGCCGGGGCGCTGGTGCTTCCGGGCCTGGTCGAGTCGCACTGTCACCTCGACAAGACCATGTTCGGCGGGCCCTGGGTGCCCAATACCGGCGGACCGACGCTGGCCGGGCGGATCGCCAACGGCGAGGGCCGCCGTGACGAGCTCGGGCTGCCCAGCGCCGACTACGCGTCGAACCTGCTGGGGGCCATGGTGTCCGGCGGGACCGCGCACGTCCGCAGTCATATCGACATCGACCCGGAGGTGGGGCTGCGGGGCGTGGAGGCGGTCCGGGCGGCCGCGGCGCGGCACGCGGACCGGGTCGACGTGCAATTGGTCGCCTTTCCGCAGGGCGGTCTGCTCACCCGGCCGGGCACCGGCAAGCTGCTGGACGCCGCGCTGGCCGAGGGTGTCGAGGTGATCGGCGGCCTGGATCCGGCCGGGTACGACGGGAATCCGACAGGTCAGCTCGATCTGATCTTCGGTCTCGCCGAGAAATACGGCGCGCGCATCGATATCCATCTGCACGACCGGGGCGCGCTGGGCGCCTGGCAGTTCGACCTGATCGCGGCCCGGACCAGGGCCACGGGGCTGGCGGGGCGGGTCACCATCAGCCACGCCTATGCGATGGGGGAGCTCGCCCCGGGTGAGCAGCGCCGGATCGCCGAAAACCTTGCCGACGCCGGGGTTTCCATGATCACCTGCGCGGTGGGTGACGCGCCGGTGGTGCCGGTGCGGGTGATGCATGAGGCGGGAGCCGGGCTGGCGCTGGGCAATGACGGTGTCCGGGACCTGTGGACGCCCTACGGCGACGGCGACATGCTGCGCCGGATCATGCAGGTGGCCTTCCGGGATCGGCTGGTGTCCGATGCCGATATCGAACTCGCGCTGGCGGCCGGAACCTATGGCGGCGCCGCCGTTCTCGGGATCGAGGATTACGGACTGCGGGTGGGTGCGCCCGCCGACCTGTTCACCGTCGACGCCGAAACACCCGCTGCCGCTGTGGTTTCCGTTCCGATCCGAAAGCTGGTGGTCAAGCGCGGCCGGGTGGTCGCGCGGGACGGCCGGCTCAGCGCGGACTGATCGTATACGAAACAAAGGTGTAATCGCGTGGACCGCATCCGGCAATGATCCGCCGATAGAACTGTGGACATGCGCACCACCGCCTCAACCATCGTCAAAGGCCAAGGCCCGGACGCGAATACGGAGGCCGCCGAGGGCGGCAATGTATACACCGATCCGGCCTTGGCCTTTCAGCATGTCGGCCTGACCTTCGAGAACGGCACGCACGCGCTCGACGACATCGATATCGCCATCCGGCCGGGAGAGTTCGTCTCCCTGGTCGGCCCGTCCGGCTGTGGCAAGTCCACCCTGCTGCGCCTCGCCGCCGGATTCGAGCAGCCCACCGCCGGAACGGTTTCCGTCGCCACCGGCAAACTCGGCTACGTCTTCCAGGAGGCGACGCTGCTGCCGTGGCGCTCGGTGCTGCGCAATGCCGAGCTGCCCGCGGAGCTCGCCGGCGTGGACAAGGCCACCCGGCGGGCCGCCGCGCGCGAGGCGCTGGAGCTGGTCGGGCTGTCCGGCTTCGAGAACCACAAGCCCGCACAGCTTTCCGGTGGCATGCGCATGCGGACGTCGATCGCGCGGGCCCTGACAGGTGCACCCGAACTATTCCTGTTCGACGAGCCGTTCGGTGCGCTCGACGAGATCACCCGGCAGCGCCTGAACGAGGAGGTGAGCGGGTTGTACCGGCGATCGGGCTTCACCGGGGTGTTCGTGACGCACTCGGTGGCCGAGGCGGTGTTCATGTCGAGCCGGGTCGTCGTGCTGACCGGGCGGCCGGGCCGGGTGGCGGCGGATATCCCGGTGCCGCTGGACTTCCCGCGATCGCCGGAGTCGCGGTACACACCCGAGTTCGGCGCCGTCGCGGCGGAGGTGTCGGCGGCGTTGCACGACGCCGAGCGGGGAACTGCGCGGATCGGGGGTAGGGCCGCATGACCGCCGCGACCGCTGACAGCGGAATCGTCGTGCCCGAGACGGCCGTGCCGCCCAGGACGACCGCGGCGACCGCGCGGCCGCCGCGCACGCCCCGGAAACTCCGCTGGCCCTTCGCCGTCACCCCGGTGCGCGTGCTCGCGCCCGCGCTGGTGTTCGCGCTGGTCATGGCCGCCTGGACGATCGCGAGCCACCTTCTGATCCCGCAGGAATCCCGATTCCTGCTGCCGCCACCGGAATCGGTGGTGTCCAAGGGCTTGCTCGATGCCGCCACCCGTGCCGAGATTCTCACCGCCCTCGCCTCGACCGTGCAGATCGCGCTGGTCGGTCTGGTGATCGCCATCGTGCTCGGGGTGGCGTTCGCGGTGATCATGAGCCAGGCGCGCTGGGCCGAGTATTCGCTCTACCCGTATGCCGTGATCCTGCAGACGATTCCGGTGCTGGCCGTGGTGCCGCTGTTCGGCTTCTGGTTCGGCTACGAATTCGGCAGCCGGGTCATCGTGTGCGTGATGGTGTCGCTGTTCCCGGTCATCACCAATACCCTGTTCGGCCTGAAGTCGGTGCAGGCGCCCGAGCACGACCTGTTCACGCTGCACGGCGCCAACCGGTGGCAGCGGCTGCTGAAACTGCAACTCCCGGCGGCGCTGCCCGCCATGATCTCGGGATTCAAGATCTCGGCGGGCATGGCCGTGATCGGCTCCATCGTCGCCGATTTCTTCTTCCGCCAGGGCAATCCGGGCATCGGCCGGATGATCGACGTCTACCGGCAGCGGCTGGCCACCGAGGAACTGCTGACCGCGCTGCTGCTGTCCTCACTGGTGGGCCTGGCCCTGTTCTGGATCTTCGATTTCCTGGCCGGGCGCGTGGACCGCGCCCACGGCAAGCGCGTCGGCGAATAGCCGAACAAATTCTCCCGCAATCAGTTTCAACCTTCTAGGAATGCTCGTGAAGAAACGTGTCCTCGCCGCTGCCGCGCTCACCGGCAGCGTCCTGCTCACCGCCGCCTGCGGTGGCGGCGCCTCCACCCCGAAACCCTCCGGGCAGGGTGTGCTGGCCGGAGTCTGTCCGTCCACCGTCGTGATCCAGACGGACTGGTACGCCACACCCGAACGCGCGGCGGCCTATCAGCTGGTCGGCCCGAACGGCACCGTCGACCCCAAGAAGGGCGCGTACACCGGCCCGCTGGGCGACACCGGCGTGAATGTCGAAGTGCGCCTCGGCGGTCCGTTCCTCGGTGGCCAACCGGTACCCGCGCAGATGTACCAGGACGACTCCATCACCCTCGGGCTGGTCCCGACCGACGAGCAGGTGCGAGCCAAGGCGAAATTCCCGCTGACCGGTGTCTTCGCCTCGCTCGCGAAGAACCCGCAGATCATCATGTGGGATCCCGCCACCTACACCATCAACTCGTGGAAGGACGTGGCCGCGACCAACGCCCCGATTCTGTACTCCGAGGGCAAGATCTACATGGACTACCTGATCGCCAGCGGGTACGTGAAGAAGGAACAGGCCGACGCCTCCTATGACGGCACGCCCAGCCGCTTCGTCGCCGAGCACGGCCGGGTCGTGCAGCAGGCCTACGTTTCCAACGAGCCGTACCGCTGGGAGCACGACGTCAAGGGCTGGCAGAAGCCGACCGGTCACCTGCTGGTCGCCGACGCCGGATACGAGAGCTACCCGCACGCCTGGTCGGTCCGCAGCGGCGAACTCGACAAACTGCGCCCCTGCCTGCAGAAGCTCGTCCCCATGCTGCAGCAGGCCCAGATCGACTACGTCACCAACCCCGACCCCACCAACCAGGCCCTGCTCCGCATCGCACAGACGATCCCGGACGGCCCGCCCATCTCCGCCGCCGGCAATACCGACTCCGTCCGGGTCCAGCTGGAGAACAAGATCGTCGCCAACGGCCCCGGCAATACCCTCGGCAATTTCGACACCGATCGCGTCACCCGCGCCATCGCCCAGGTCACTCCGCTGCTGCGCGCCAAGGGCCAGCAGGTCCCCGACAACCTCACCGCCGCGGACCTGGTCACCAACGAATTCATCGACCCCGCAAAGGGTCTGAAGCAGCAGGGATAGGCGGGGCCGAACCCTGTCGAGTCACGAATACGAGCAGGAACCGGTCCCGGCCACCGAGCGCCGGAGCCTGCCCTCGGTGGCGGCGGCCTGGGCCGGATCCCGAACGCATGGAACCCGTTCAGCACTTCACCGACGCGAACATAGCGCGCAAGGCGCTGGTGAACGCCATGGCCCGGCTCATGTGCCACCGCGATGTCCTCCTCACTCCGACCACGGCCGTCCCGGCCTTCCGGTGGAGCTGACCGGTCCCGAAATCATCGACGGCACAGCGGTTTCCGGTCCGCCTGGATCGGATTCAACTACCCAGCCACTCTCGCCGGCCAGCCAGCCGCCAGCATTCCGGCGGGCTGGACCGACTCAGGCCTCCCGGTCGGACTCCAGATCATCGGCCGCCACCTCGACGACGCCACTGTGATCCCGCTGGCCGCGGCCATCGAGCGCGTCGCCCTCTGGGCGCACCTCAGGCCGCCGGTCGCACCGGTCATCTCGGCGTCACGGCCGGCGACGACGGTGCCGGGATGACGCCGGCGTCGGCCGCGGGGGCCGCCGGTTCCGCTGCGGCCGATTCCGGTGTGCCCCGGAAGAAGTCGGCGTAGACGCGGAATGCCATGGCGAGGTAGGCGAGGGTCTTGGGAATCATGAGCAGACCCAGCTGGGGGATGCGGCGAGCCCACAGGATGACGGGCAGGTAGCAGGCGAACGACGCGGCCATGGCGTCGGAGAGGAAGCGGAAGGTGCGGTCGCCGGTGCGGGTGGCTTCGCGGCGCATGAGGTACATCTCGCCGGCGCCCACGGCCAGCAGCGGGAGATTGCGGTCCACGCCGTACCCGGCGGGCGTCTCGTCCCTGTCCCAGTTGTTGAACGGTGTCGCCAGCAGAATCAATCGCACGAACGACAGCCCCAGCAGCGATCTGGTGAAACCGTCCCAGGAGCGCCGGAACCGCAGCCGCCAGGCATCCAGTGACAGCACATAGAACAGGGTGATCGTGATCGAGGTGGCCATCTCTCCCAGCCCGATCAGACTCGCCCGCCGTCCCCGCAGCCTCAGATATCCGCGGTCCTCGCCGCGTGCCATGGACACCGCGCGCAACGCCAGGTGTGCGGTGTCGCCGGTCGCCAGCAGGGTGAACGCCTCCTCGAATCGCGCCGCGGTTTCCCGCTGCTCCCGCGGAACCCGGTCGCGGTTGCGGCGCATGGCGATCACCAGCCCCCAGATGATCGCCAGGTAGGACATGTTGAAAGCCAACTCGAATCGTCTACGCATGACGATCAGTCTGTTGCGCCGGCTCCTCCGGAGGCAGGGCCCAAGGTCCCTACGCGGGGGACGTCCGATGGAGATTCTCCTCCGCCTTCGGGTGTCAGTGCCGGGATGCTTCGGACTTCTCGAGCTGGTGGACCACCAGGTCGAGAAAGGCGTCGACCTCCTCGCGGTGATAGGCGGGCGCGCCGTCGGTGGCCAGGTGGAAAGTGATGTCCCGGACATCCTCGGGGGTGAGGCCGTTGGGGCCGTGGTGGGCGAGCGTCGCCGCCAGGCGGTCGAGGAACGCGCCCACTTCGTCGGCCAGATATCCGCGGAAACCGAAAGGGGGTGCGGAGAATTGGATGCGCAGGACGTCGTCGGGGGTGAGGGTGTCGGGGGTGCGGCCGGCGGGGACGCGTCCGCGGCCGCGGCGTAGGTATTCCAGTTCCGTGCAGACGTGGTCGAGGAAGTCGTCGACCTCGGCGATGTCGTAGCCGCGATGTCCGGGTGGGGGACCGTCGAATTCGATGTGCCGGATGTCGGCGATGCTCAGATGGTCGCGACCGAGCATGGTGTCGGCGATGCGTGCGCAGAAGGCGTCCACCTGGGCGGGGTGGTAGCCGTGGGGCCCGGACGGCGCGTGGCCGAACCGGGTGCGGCGGACGTCGTCTGGGGTCACTCGGGTCATTGTGCCAATGGCTTCATGTCCGAATTACCTCCGCCCCCAGCCGAATCCGGCCGCACCGGACAAACGGGTCCGTTTGTACAGGGTGGTTCAATGCTTGCGGACGCCGTCGATGAGCAGATGCCGGATGGCGTGGCTGAGATCGTCGACCGCCTGCGCCTCGGGTGTCCGGATGCCGTGCAGAATGGCGGCCAGCAGCATGCCGGTCACCGCCCGCGCGGTGTTCACGGTGTCGAGATCCGCACGCAGATAACCGCGTTCGACCCCGTGCTCGAGGTACCCGGCGGTCAGCATGTCGGCGGTGTCGAGCAAACCGTAGAGGCGCGCGGTCAATTCGGTGTCGATGCCGGTGGCCTGGAACAGCAGCAACTGTGCCACCCGGCGGTCCTCGAGGAAGATGTGGTTCAGCGCGTCGCCGATGCGATCCACCTGCGCGCGGTATTCCTCGAGGCTGTCGGCGGCGTCGGGGGCATTGTCGGTCCCCAGCGACTCGATGATCCGCGCGGAAAGGTCGTCGATGACGTGGTCGATGATGTCGCGCTTGTTCTCGAAGTACCGGTAGAACGTCCCGTGCCCGATACCGAGCTCGCCGGCGATATCGGCGATGCCGGTGGCGTGGTAGCCCCGCTCGGCGAAACACGCGAACGCGGTGTCGATGATCTCCTGCCGGAGTTCGGCCTTGCGCCGTTCGATTCTCGAGGATGGCTTCGTCACGAGCCCGATGATACGGTGATCACAAACGGAATGAGATGTCATTCCGTGACATGTGCATCATTTCTTTGTGTGAACACAGTGTTGTTCGAACACAGTTCTTGCAGGAGGTTCGGCGTGGCACCTCAGTACGACGCCATCGTGGTCGGCGCGGGATTCGGCGGTATGGGCGCGGGCATCGAGCTGGATCGGCTCGGCCTGAGCAATTTCGTCATCCTCGAGCGGGAGAACGACCTGGGCGGCACCTGGCACGTCAACCGCTACCCGGGCCTGGCCGTGGACATCGCCTCGGTCACCTACTCGTACTCCTTCGAGCCCAACCCGTACTGGTCGCGGCTGTTCGCGCCGGGTTCGGAGCTGAAGAAGTACGCCGAGCACGTCGCGGACAAGTACGACCTGCGCCGGCGCATGCGGTTCGACACCGTCGTCGGGGGTGCGCGCTGGGACGAGGAGCAGCAGTACTGGGTGGTCTCCGTCGAGAACGGTGAATCGCTGACCGCGCGCTACCTGATGGCCGCCACCGGATTCCTGTCCCAGCCCTACACCCCGCCGTTCCCGGGCATCGACACCTTCGCGGGCAAGATCATCCACACCACCGCGTGGGACGACCAGGTCGATCTCACCGGGACCAGGTCCGCCATCATCGGCACCGGCGCGACCGCCGTGCAGCTGATCCCGGAGGTCGCCAAGCAGGCGCGGGCGCTGACCGTCTTCCAGCGCACCCCGATCTGGGTCGTCCCGAAGGTCGACGCCCAGATTCCGCCCGCGGTGCAGCATCTGTTCGCGCGAGTTCCGTTGACGCAGAAGGCCGCTCGCCTGGTCAACACCTCCATGCTGGAGGCGCTCATGGTGGTCGGCGTGCTGCACTTCAAGGAGGCCAAGCCGCTCAACAAGGCCGCGGGCATCCTGGCCAAGGCGCATCTGCGAACCCAGGTGCGCGACAAGGAGACTCGCAAGAAGCTGACGCCGGACTACGACTTCGGCTGCAAGCGACCCACCTTCTCCAACCTCTACTTCAAGACCTTCAACGAGCCGCACGTGCGCCTGGAGACCAACTCCATCGACCACATCGAGCCCGACGGCATCGTCACCGCCGACGGCCACAAGACCGAGATCGACACCCTCATCCTGGCCACCGGCTTCAACCTGTGGGACGTCAACTTCCCGGCCATCGAGATCATCGGCCGCGACGGCCGCAATCTCGGAAAGTTCTGGCGCGACAACCGCTTCCAGGCCTACGAGGGCATCACGGTGCCGAAGTTCCCCAACTTCGTCAGCCTCAACAGCCCCTATTCCTACAGCGGCCTGTCCTACTTCACCACCATCGAGGCGCAGATGAAGCACATGGCGCGCCTGTTCGGGGAGATGTTCCGCCGCGGCGAACGGGTCTTCGAGGTCACCGAGCGCGCCAATGCCGAATTCCTGGACCGCGTCACCGAGAAACTGGATTCGTCGGTCTTCTACGGCGGCCAGTGCGCCACGGCCCGCAGCTACTACTTCAACCAGCACGGTGAGGCCGCGCTGCTGCGCCCGACAAGCACCCTGAACGCCCACCGCGAGGCGACCACCTTCCCGCTCGACGACTACACCTACGGGCAGCGGCCGGCCTGAGTGGGACTGCGCGGTCGGCAGAGTCGGCGGTCGACCGCGCAGCTGGGGGAAACAGGATTATCAGCCCTGCGCGAACGAGCGTGGACTCTAGAACAGGTCGCCGCGCATTCTCTCAGGGATTACTGGCAGACTGTGTGGGAAACGCACCCAACCGACCACTTACTAGGGGCTGACTTCGACGATGGACCTTCTGCTGCCGCTACTGCTGGTTGCCCTGCTCATCCCGATGTTCCTCGGTGTCCGCCGTCAGAAGCGGGAGATGTCGAAGGTCACCGAGATGCAGGACAGCCTGAAGGTCGGCGACCGGGTCGTCACCACGTCGGGGCTCTTCGGCACCGTGGTCGAGCTCGATGACACCACCGTCGATCTGGAGATCGCCGAGGAAGTCGTCACCACCTGGCTGCGGCAATCGATCCGCGAGGTGCGCAACGACGACGACGCCACCGAGGACACCACCGCCGAGAGCACCGAAGCCGCGTCTTCGAACGGCGTCGCCGACGATCACGTCGCCGCCCCCGAAGCCGCCGACGACGCGCCGCGGCTGACCAAGGACTGACATACTCCGCGCCATCGGCCGCACCGGATTCCCGGCGGCCGGTGGCGCTGCGGCGTGTGCCCCGCTCGTTCCACCTTCGAATCCGCCTAGGAGATAAGTACTGTGCCACCTTCTCAGGGAACGGCGCACCCGTTGCGTCTGCTCGGCATCTACGCCGCGCTGGTGGCTCTGATGTTCGGCCTGATCTTCTTCACCGGGGACAAGCACCACACCCCGAAGCTCGGCATCGACCTGCAGGGCGGTACCCGCGTCACCCTGACGCCGCGCACCCCGGATGGCGGTAAGCCGAGCCAGGACAGCCTCAAGCAGGCGCAGAACATTATCGAGCAGCGCGTGAACGGTCTGGGCGTGGCGGGCTCCGAGGTCGTCATCGAGGGCGACAACCTGGTGATCACGGTCCCCGGTGCCGATGGCGCACAGGCGAAATCGCTGGCGACCACCGCCAAGATGTACTTCCGCCCGGTGGTGCAGAGCGCCCCCGCGCAGGCGGGTAAGCAGGCCCAGCAGCCGCAGCAGACCCAGCCGCAGCAGCCGCCGAGCACGAGCGCGACGCCGGCCGAGACCACCCCGGCCACGGCCGAGGCTCCGGCCCCCACGACGACCGGCGAGGCCCCGCAGAACCGGGTCTTCCCGGCACAGGCCCCGACCACCCCGTCCGCGCCGCCGTCGACGCCCGCGCAGCCGGGCGGCCAGCAGCAGACCGCGCAGGAGATCGCGGCCGCCAAGGCGGCCCGCCAGAGCACCGACCAGAACGCCCAGCTGCAGGCCATGGCCACGCTGGACTGCTCCAAGCCGGATCCGTTGCAGGGCAACGACGATCCGAACCTGCCCCTGGTGACCTGCAGCACCGACGGCACCACCGTCTATCTGCTCGACAAGTCCGTGATGGACGGTACCGAGATCAAGGACGCCTCCGGCGTGCTGCAGCAGGCCCAGTGGGTGGTCAGCCTGCAGTTCAAGTCCAGCGGCACCGACCAGTGGGGCAACCTCACCAACAAGTACGTGGGCAAGCAGATCGCCTTCACCCTGGACTCCCGCGTGGTCTCCGCGCCGGTGATCAAGGAGGGCGGCCAGTTCAGCGGTAGCACCGCGATCTCGGGCCCGGGTATCAATGCCAAGACCTCCAAGGAGCTGGCGAACACCCTGAAGTACGGTTCGCTGCCGCTGTCGTTCGGCACCTCCGAGGCCGAGACGGTCTCGGCGACCCTGGGCATCTCGTCGCTGCACGCCGGTCTGATCGCGGGCGCCATCGGCCTGGTGGCGGTGCTGCTGTACTGCCTGGCCTACTACCGCATGCTCGGCTTCCTGGCCGGTTTCTCGCTGCTCGCGGCGGGTGTGGCGGTGTACGCGCTGATCGTGTTGCTGGGCCGTTGGATCGGCTTCACCCTCGACCTGGCCGGTATCGCGGGTCTGATCATCGGTATCGGTATGACGGCCGACTCGTTCGTCGTCTTCTTCGAACGGATCAAGGACCAGATGCGGGAGGGCCGCAGCTTCCGGTCCGCGGTCCCGCGCGGCTGGCAGCGCGCGCAGCGCACCAACCTCTCGGGCAAGACGGTCTCGCTCATCGCCTCCGCCGTGCTGTACGTGCTGGCCGCGGGCCAGGTGAAGGGCTTCGCCTTCACCCTCGGTGTCACCACCGTGCTCGACGTCGTCGTCCTGTACCTGGTGACCTCGCCGCTGATGATGCTGGTCTCGCGCTCGCCGTTCTGGGCGAAGCCGTCGGTGAACGGCCTGGGCGCTATTGCAGAGCTTGCACAGGAACGCAAGGCCACCGCCGGCGTCCTGGTGAAGGAGGCGTGATCATGGCCAAGTCCTCTCCCGTCGTCGTGGATTCCGACTCCGAGCTCGACTACGAGGCCGTGCCGACAGGCAAGCGGCACAGCCTGTTCGAGCGGCTCTACACCGGTACCGGTGGTTTCGAGATCGTCGGCAAGCGCAAGGTGTACTACGGCATCGCGGCGGCGCTGATCGCCATCGCGGTGGCCAGCATGGTGTTCAAGGGCTTCACCCTGGGCATCGACTTCGCGGGCGGCTCCCGGATCCAGCTGCCCGCCTCGGACAGCGTCACCACCTCGAAGGTGGAGGACGTCTACCGGTCCACGCTCGGCCACGACCCGGTCACCGTGCAGAAGGCGGGCGCGGGGTCCTCGGCGACCATCCAGATCCGTTCCGACACGCTGAGTGCCGAGCAGGCCGACAAGCTGCAGACCGCGCTGTTCGACACCTTCCATCCGAAGGACTCCAACGGCCAGGCCAGCCGCAATGCCATCAGCGTCGCCGAGATCAGCGGGACCTGGGGTGGCCAGGTCACCAAGAAGGCGCTGCTGGCGCTGGTGGTGTTCGTCGGCTTGACCACGCTGTACATCGCGATTCGCTTCGAACGCGATATGGCGTTCGCGGCGATCGGCTCGCTGTTCTTCAACCTGATCGTCACCGCGGGCATCTACTCGCTGGTCGGTTTCGAGGTGACACCGGCGGCGGTCATCGGTCTGCTCACCATCCTGGGCTATGTGCTCTACGACAACGTGGTCGTCTTCGACAAGGTCGAGGAGAACACCCGCGGTGTCCTGCACCTGACCAAGCACACCTACGCGGAGAAGGCGAACCTGGCGGCCAACCAGACGCTGATGCGCTCGATCAACACCACCGTCATCGGCATCCTGCCGATCATCGGCATGCTGGTGGTCGCGGTGTGGCTGCTCGGTGTCGGCACCCTCAAGGATCTGGCGCTGGTGCAGCTGGTCGGCATGATCGTGGGTGGCTACTCGTCCATCTTCTTCGCGGTGCCGGTGCTGGTGACGCTCAAGGAGACCTGGGGTCCGGTGGCCGCGCACACCAAGAAGGTGCTCAACCGCCGCTCCGGCGGCGCGAAGGCGCGGGTGGGCGTGGCGGCCGCCGAGCGGGCCGGCGCCGCGGGCCGTGGCGCCGACGCCAACGGTTTCGGACGCGACCACGCGCCGCGCAGTCAGAGCGCCGGGGCGCCGCGTCCCGGGGCCCGGCCGAGTGGGAAACGACAGCAGCGACGGCACTGAGCGCAGGGGGTGCGACCGTGAAGCAAGATCACAGGGTTGTGCGCCGGACCGCCGTCGCGCTGGTGGCGGGTACCCTCGCCGCCGGTGCGCTGGCCGCGTGCTCCAGCAAGAATCAGGTGCCCTCGATCGGGTACGGCGTGGACGCGGTCATCGCCAGCTACAACGGCGGCAGCACGCTGGGCGCGAACAGCGGTACGGCCGCGGTGTTCTCGCGGGTGCTGACCGGGTTCTTCTATACCGGCCCGGACGGGCAGCCGGTGGCCGACACCGACACCGGCACCGCCAAGGAGGTCCCGGGCGACGCGCAGACCATCCAGTACCGCCTCGCCCCGGAGGGCGTCTACTCCGACGGCGTGGCGACCTCCTGTGATGACCTGGTGCTGACCTGGGCGGCGCGCAGCGGACGATTCACCAAGGCCGGTCCGGGCGGGCCGGTGCCGCTGTTCGACGCCGCGAGCACCGACGGCTACCGCGATATCGAGCGGGTGGACTGTCAGCCCGGATCCAAGGACGCCACCGTGGTGTTCCGGCCGGGCAAGCACTATTCGGCGTGGAAGACGCTGTTCAATGCCACCGAGCTGATGCCCGCGCACGTGATCGCCGCACAGGTGAAGATCCCGAGTGTGGTGACACCGGTGCAGACCGGGGATCAACCCACCCTCGAGCGCATCGCCGACTTCTGGAACAACGGCTGGAAGCTCGCCCCGGGCAAGGTGGACCTGACACTGCTGCCGTCCTCGGGGCCGTACCGGATCGACTCGTTCGGTGACAAGGACGGTCTGGTGCTGGTCAAGAACGAGAAGTGGTGGGGCAATCAGCCCCGGACGCCGCGGATCGTGGTGTGGGACCGGCACTCCGACCTGAAGTCGAAGGTGTCGGACAAGTCGATCGGCGTGCTCGATGTGGGCGCCGGGTCGCTGGGCGAGGTGAGCCTGGGCGGGTTCCACAAGCAGAATCTGCCGGGCCGCGGCGTCGAGCAGCTGGTGCTGAGCACCGGCGGGGTGTTCGGATCGGCGGATGCGCGCCGGGCGTTCGCGCTGTGCGTGCCGCGGCAGGCGTTGTTCGACAAGTTCGGGCACCCGGGCTACGACGTCAAGCTGGGGCTGGGTGCGAGTCTGCTGAATTCCCGGACGGTTCAACAGGATTCGGTGTACTACTCGGCGATCTCGGGTGCGGGTGACAAGTACAAGGGCGGTGACGCCACCGCCACCCAGGCCGCGGCGACCTCGGGTGTCCAGAACCAGACCGTGCGCATCGGCTACGTCAAGCCGGACGAGCGGCGCGCGGCCACGGTGACCGCGATCGCCGACGCCTGCAAGGCCGCGGGCATCACCGTGGTCGACGCGGGCGCACCGGATTTCACCGCGTCGCAGCTCACCGACGGCAAGGTCGACGCCATCCTGGGCGGCACCGCCGGCATGCCGGGCCCGTCGGGTTCCTTGACCGGCACCGACGCCATCGCGTCGCTGCGCACCGGCGCGGGGCTGAATTTCGGCCGGTTCGGCAACGGCCGCTACGATGCCATCGCGGATCAGCTTGCGGCCGAGGACAACTCGGGCACCGTGCTGAACCTGCTGACCGAGCAGGAGAACCTGCTCTGGAGCGAGATGCCGTCGGTTCCGCTGTTCGCCGCCCCCCGCACCATCGGGTTCGGCGACGGTATGGAGAACGGCATCGCCAGTCCCACCGAGGCGGGAGCGGGCTGGAACATGGATCGCTGGGTGCTGAAACGGTGAGAGCCGTGGTGGCGTGGTGAATGAGGAGTGGGTGCGGATGAGCAAGCACGAGATGATGGAGACGGCCGAGGTGGCGGGGGAGCGGGCCGCCCGCGCGGAGGCCGCGGTGCAGCGGTTGACCCGCTGGCGTGACGACTTCCCGACGCCGGGAGTGCGTTTCGCGGACCTGTCCCCGGTGTTCGCCGATTCCGAGGGCTTCCGCGCGGTGCTGGACTGCTTGGCGGCCTGCGCCCCCGACGCCGACCTGGTGGCGGGTGTCGACGCGCGCGGGTTCCTGCTGGGGGCGGGCGTGGCCGCCACGCTGGGCACCGGCGTGATCGCGGTCCGCAAGGCGGGCAAGCTGCCGCCGCCGGTCATCTCGCGTGAGTACACCCTCGAATACGGTTCGGCGGCACTGGAGATCCCGGCCGACGGCATCGATCTGAAGGGCCGTAAGGTCCTGCTGCTCGACGACGTGCTCGCCACCGGCGGCACCCTCGCCGCGGCGGCCGAGCTGTTCGCCGCCGCCGGGGCCGAGGTGGTCGCGGCGGCGGTGGTGCTCGAGCTCGGCTTCCTCAAAGGCCGTGAGCGCCAGGGTGATTACCCGCTGACCTCCATCGTCGAGCTGTGACCGGTCACCTCCCCGCCCCGATGGCCTGACCGATCAGGGCCTGCACCGCGGTGGGGACGATCTCCCCGAGGGTCTGCCAGAACCGGGGCTCGGCCATCACGAGGACCGGATCGGTGATGGTGCCGCCCTCGGGGGCCGGAACGCCGTCGAGACGATCGCGCGGCCAGTGGAAGACCCCGGGCAGCTGCCCGGCGACACCGGTGATGTGCTCGGCCACCAGTTCCCGTTCGTAGACGACGCTGGGTGCGCCCTCGGCACAGTACTTGTCCACCAGGCGGTCGACGCCGGCGTTCGGCAGGATCTCGTCGTACTGCGCATGATAGATGTACACCGGCATGGACGGTTTTCGTGCCACGACAATGTGGGCTGAACCGTCCCGGACAAGGGTGGTCGCGGTCTCTGTGCACGGGCTCAGGGTTGATCGGCCGGATTTGGTGGAATGACAGGCCGGTCCGGCGGTGGCGGCTATTCGCCCTGCTGGATTCATTTGCCCTGCAAAGGGATTCGGTCGCGAAAACAATGTACCGGTCAGTAACCGACCCGAGGATCCGGCCGCGTTCGCGGACTTCCTGGCGACCCACCTGCCCGAGGCCGCGCGGGAGGTCCTGGCGGCGGTGGTGCGCAGCGTCCCGGATTACGAGCAGTTGCCTCGGGATCTGCTGGAGCGGGACGTGATCCATCGTGCCGAGGGCAATCTGCGGCTGTTCGCGCGACTGCTGGGGGAGGGACGCGAACCCCGGGCGGGCGATCTGGACGACCTGATCGCGGTCGCGGTGCGGTGGGCGCGCGAGGGTATCCCGCTGGACGCGGTGCTGGCGGTGTATCACCAAGGGGCGCTGGCGGCCTGGAACTTCCTCACGGCGCAGGCGCGGACGGAATATGAGCGGGAGGAGCTGCTGCGGGCCGTGCCGCAGTTGCTGCGACCACAATCGCGTCGCGGCCGCCGAGTCGCTGGTCGTGCACCGGAACACCCTGAACTACCGCCTGAACCGCATCGCCGCCCTTACCGGATACGATCCCGGCCGCTCCGAGCACACACCCCTGTTCGCCGCGGCTCTCACCGCGTTCGATCTCTCGGCCGCCGGCCTCTAGCGGGCAATGACCCGGGCGACGAAACCGGTGACCACCAGCCAGAAGACCGCCGCCAGGCCGTAATTCAGGATGGTGTCGACGTTCGGGCTGCCGGTGTGGAACAGCCCTGGGAAGAATAATGCGAGAGGTTCGGCGAGCCCCTTGATGAAGACGAAGAACTTATTGGACTGATCCGCGTTGAGGATCAGCATCAGGATGTAGACGCCCTCGACGAGGGCGAACAACGCGCCGA
The DNA here is from genome assembly GCF_042754245.1 of Nocardia sp. NPDC059228. Taxonomy (NCBI): domain Bacteria; kingdom Bacillati; phylum Actinomycetota; class Actinomycetes; order Mycobacteriales; family Nocardiaceae; genus Nocardia; species Nocardia sp. NPDC059228. Next base: position 28,552 of record NZ_JBHZAL010000014.1, read on the forward strand.
CGCCGCTGATGATGCGAGCGGCGTGGACTTCATTGCGGACGACGTACGGCATATCAGGGGGATGCCCGCTGTATGCCTGTTGAAACAGACACACAGATCCGTGAAACCGTGTGTCCGCCATGGCATGATGTCCGGGTGATCACCGCGGCGGCCGGGAGCGTTCGGGCGTGAAGCCCAAAGTCCTCGTAGGTGGGGCGGTCGCCCTGGTGCTGGGTCTGCTGACCCTCGTCCTCGTTATCATCCTGCCCGCCAGCGAGACCAGTTGCGGCCCGGGCACACCCGGCGTTCCGGCCGTCACCTCGGCCCGCACCGAACCCAACTGCCCCACCACCGGCTCGCCCGTCGAGGCCGGTCTGCAGGAGGGCGCGCTGCGCGTGCTGCGCTGCACGGTGGCCCACTTCGGCATGATGGACATGCGCGGCATCGTGAACGACGACTCCGTTCCGGACCTGAAGGCCGGGCGCTCGGTGGAATTCATCGTCGGCGCGGACTCGGGCAAGGGCGACGCCATCGTCTCGTTCCTGCAGCAGAACGCGGCCGCCTTCCGGGTCGACTACCTGATCTGGAAGCAGCGCAGCTGGACTCCCGGCGCGGCCGCCGGCACCGAGTGGAGCCCGCTCGGCGACCGCGGCGACGCCGCCCGCAATCACCTGGACCGGGTCCAGGTCACCATCAAGGACGTCGCCCCCACCTCCACCGAGCTCGCGCCGGCCAATGCCTCCATGGCGGCGGCGCCCGGCACGGTGAACGAGGCGGGCAGCCTCATCGGGGCCGGACGGCACCAATATCCGCTCGCCGCAGGCACATTCACCGTCAGCGACGTGTTCGGCGCGCGCGGCGGCACCCATATGGGCGTCGACCTGGCGGCCCCCGCGGGCACGCCGATCTACGCCGCCGCCGACGGGCTGGTGGTGGCCGCGGGCGCGGCGTCCGGCTTCGGCGACTGGGTGGTCATCGACTCCCTCGATGGCAGCGGCCGCCGGTACTCCACCGTGTACGGGCACATGTACCAGAACGGCATCTTCGTGCACACCGGTGACGTCGTGCAGATGGGCCAGCGCATCGCCGACGTCGGCAGCAATGGCGAATCCTCCGGCCCGCACCTGCATTTCGAGCTGGTGCCCGGCGGGCGGCTGACCGGCGGGCACCAGGTCGACCCCATGCCGTGGCTGGCCGGCGGCAGCATTCCCGCACCCAGTACGCCCTACTGCGAGAACGGATTCGGCACGCCGGGCGGCAATCTCGCCTCCGGGAAGGTGCCGCCCGAACTCGAGATCTGGTACCGCCGCGCGGGTTCGCTGTGCCCGGAGATCGGCGCCTCGCTGCTGGCCGCCCAGGGCCAGGCCGAATCCGGGTTCCGCACCGACGCGGTGTCCCCGGACGGCGCGCAGGGCATCGCCCAGTTCATGCCCGGCACCGCCAAGGCCCTCGCGCCCGACGGACAGCCGTACGTCATCGACGCCGACGGCAAAGGCTATGCCAGCGTGCTGGATCCGGCCGACGCCATCATCGGGCAGGGGCGCTACATGTGCGCCATCGCCAAGACCATCGAGTCCTGGATGTCGGAGGGCAAGGTCTCCGGCGACCTCACCGCGCTCACCATCGCCGCCTACAACGCCGGTGAGGGCGCGGTGCTCGCCTCCGGCGGTATGCCCAACCAGATCTCCCGGCACTACACCGAGACCCGGCCGTACGTGGCGCGGATCCTGGCCGCCGAGCCCGGATTCCGCAGCCTCGGCAGCGAGGGCCGGTTCCAGGCCGACCCGAACGCCGATCTGGGAGCGCAGATCGTGGCGGCGGGACAGCAATGGGTCGGCACCCCTTACGTTTTCGGCGGTGGCGGCCCGGGTGGGCCCAGCGACGGCGGATTCGACCAGGCGGGCTTCACCGCGGCCGCGGTATTCGCCGCCAGCGGCAGCGCCATCAGCCTGCCGCGCACGGCCGAACAGCAGTGGGAACAGGGCGTGGAGGTCCAGCTGCTCAATGCCGAGCCCGGCGATCTGGTGTTCGGGTCCTTCGGCCCGCGCGGGCCCTCGGATGTCGGCGTCTACACCGGCAGTGGCCGCATGCTGCACGCCGAATCCGGCGGCACGGTGACCGAGGTGCCGCTCTCGAACGGCATGAAGGCCCGCCGCATCAGTCGCTGAATCGGGGTTGGCCCGGGTATTCGGGACATGTATTATCCCTATTCATGATGATGGGTGAAGGCGTCGAATGGGGACTGCACTGCTGCACGGTGCTGGCCTGGCTCGACGATCATGCGCCGATCGCCACCGCCCGCCTGGCCGAGATCTTCGAGCTGCCGCCCGAATACCTGAAGAAGCGGCTGCAACCGCTGGTGCGCGAGGGAATCCTCGACTCCACGCCCGGCGCGCGCGGGGGCTACCGGCTGGCGCGCACACCCGAGCGCATCACGCTCATGGACGTGGTGTCCGCGGTCGAGGGGCGCACGGAAGCCTTCCGCTGCACCGAGATTCGCCGCCGCGGGGCCGGAGCCACCCGGGCGAGTACGGAATTCGCCAAACCGTGCGGCATCGCCCGGGCCATGGGGCGCGCCGAGCTGGCCTGGCGGCGCGAGCTGGCCGCGCAGACCGTAGCCGACCTGATGGCCGCCGCCCCGGTCAATGCCTCGGCTCACACACGCAGCTTCTATGAACATGTGACCGCCTGAGCGGTCGCGCCGCTCGCGAGAAACCGACCCGGCCCGCGCCGGGTTTTTTCGGAAGGAGATTCGGGATGGCTAATATCCCGGTTGCTGTCCGGCCGTCGACGGCCGAGACCACGGCCGCGCCGAACGGGTTGCGGCGCACCCTGATCCTGGCATTGGGCACCTTCGCGGTCGGCACCGACTCGTTCATCCTGGCCGGGTTCCTGCCGGATCTGGCCGGATCGCTGCGGGTGTCCACGGCGACCGCGGGCGCGGCGGTGACGGTGTTCGCGGCGGCCTATGCGCTGGGGTCGCCGGTGCTGGCCACGATGACCGCGCGGCTGCCGCGCCGGGCGCTGCTGGTGTCGGCGCTGTTGGTGCTCGCGCTGGCGAATCTGGGATCGGCACTCGCGCCGACGTTCGCGATTCTGCTGGCCACCCGGATCGTGGCCGCGCTGGGAGCGGCGGCCTTCACGCCCAATGCGGGCGCGGTGTCTGCGGCGCTGGTGCCGCCGCAAGCGCGCGGGCGGGCGCTGGCGGTGGTCGTCGGCGGCCTGACCATCGCGACCGCGCTGGGCGTGCCGCTGGGTGATCTGCTGGGGCACTGGCTGGGCTGGCGGTCGGCGCTGACCGGGGTCGCGATCGGGTGCCTGCTGGCGGCGGCCGGTGTGGCGGCGTGGGTGCCGGCGCTGCCCGGCAATCCCGCGGTCCCGCTGGCGAAACGGCTGGCGGTGCTGCGCAATCGGTCGGTCGCGGCCGTGCTGCCGCTGACGGTGCTGGGCATGGGGGCGGCGTATGTCGTGTACGCGTATGCCGTTCCGGCGTTGGGGGCCTTGGGAATCGGGGCCGCCACGACCGCGTGGATGCTGATGCTGTACGGGGTGGGCGCGGTGGCGGGCAACCTGTCGTCCGGTTACGCCACCGACCGCTTCGGCGCCACCCGGGTGCTGACCGCCGGATACGCGCTGATGGCGGCGACCCTGGCGAGCATGGGTGTGCTGGCGGCGACGGACACCCGTGTTCCCGCCCTGGTCGGGTTGCTGGCCCTGGGCTGGGGTGCGGCCAGCTGGTGCCAGACGCCGGCGCAGCAGCACCGGCTCATCGCGGCCGCGCCGCAGGAGTCCGGGCTGGTGGTGGCGTTGAACGCCTCCTGCATCTACGTCGGTATCGGCGCGGGGACCGCGCTCGGCGGCATCACCCTGGGGCACGGCGCGACGGTCATGTACGGCCTGGCCGCCCTGCTGGCCGTGATCGCGCTCGGCTACCTGCGGTGCACCGCGCGAGCCGCGCGCTGACCGGCGGTGAGACTCGGCTCACGAAATATGTTCTTGCACGGGCTCGTTGATCTCGGTTACCGTAGTCGAGTTCTTTTCCCGTCCGATCGGAGACATGCCGTTGCTCTTCTGAGGTGATCGCCGAGTGGCCCGCAATCGCGCGCCGCATTCGCTCACTCTCGGGGAGGCCCGCATGTCAATGCCCGTTATTTCCATTTCCGATCTCACCTTCGCGTGGCCGGACGGCACCGGAGTCTTCGACGGTCTCGACGCCCAGCTCGGACCCGGTCACCTCGGCCTGGTCGGCAGCAATGGTGCGGGGAAGTCCACCCTCTTCCGCCTGATCACCGGCGAACTGCGCCCCGGGCGCGGTTCGGTGAGCATTCCGGGGCGGTTCGGGTACCTGCGTCAGGACCTCGGATTGGCCGCGGGGCAGCGGGTCGACGCGGTGCTCGGGCTGGCCGGGATCCGGAAAGCCCTGCACCGCATCGAATCCGGATCCGGTACCGACGCCGACTTCGAAACCGTGGGCACCGCCTGGGATATCGAGGAACGCGCCGTGGCACTGCTCGGACGGCTCGGATTGCATTACGTCGCAGGGGATGTCGCGCAACTGGACCGGCGGCTCGACACCCTCTCCGGCGGCGAGACCGTACTGCTGGGCCTGGTCGCCGAGCTGCTGCGCGAACCCGACGTCCTGCTGCTGGACGAACCGACCAACAACCTCGATCAGGTGGCGCGGCAACGCCTCTACGAGGTCGTGGGCCAGTTCCCCGGCACCGTGCTCACCGTCAGCCACGACCGTGAACTGCTCGACCGCGTGGACGCCGTCGCCGAGCTGCGCCAGGGCGAGATCCGGCTCTTCGGCGGCAATTTCAGCGAGTACGAGCGGATCATCGAGCTCGAGCAGGACGCCGCCCGCGCGGCGATCCGGGAGGCGCGCAGCGATGTCCGCAAGCAGGCGCGCGAACTCGTCGAGGCCCGCATCAAACTCGATCGGCGGCAACGCTACGGGCAGAAGATGTGGGACCAGAAGCGCGAACCCAAGATCGTCATGGGGGAGCGCAAACGCCAGGCCCAGGTCTCGGCGGGCAAGCTGCGCAACAACCACATCGGCAAGGTCGAGGAGGCCAGGGATCATCTGACCGACATGCAGGTCCGGCTGCGCGACGACCGCGAGATCCGCGTCGACCTGCCGGACACCCGGCTCTACCCGGGCCAGGATGTGCTCGAGCTGACCGAGGCGCGGCTCCCGTGCGGGCCGACGGTGACGCTGAAAGTCAGTGGCCCCGAACGCATCGCGCTCACCGGCCGCAACGGCATCGGCAAAACCACGCTGCTGCACCGCATCCGGGAGGAGTCGCCCAGGGTGCCCTGGCGCATGCTGCCGCAGCGCCTGGACGTCTTCGACGAATCCAGGTCGGTGTTCGAGAACGTCGCGGCCACCGCGCCGCACGCCTCGGCCGAACAGATCCGGGCCCAGCTGGCCCGGTTCCTGTTCCGCGGCACCGACGCCGATGTGGCGGCCGGCGCGCTCTCCGGCGGTGAGCGGTTGCGCGCGGCCCTGGCCATGCTGCTGCTGGCCGAACCCGCGCCCAAACTGCTGCTGCTCGACGAGCCGACCAACAACCTGGACCTGCCCAGCCTCGCCCATCTCACCGAGGCGCTGGCGAGCTTCCAGGGCGCGCTGCTCGTGGTCAGTCACGACCCGCGCTTCCTCACCGAGATCGGGGTGACCAGGCGGCTGGAACTGACCCCGGAGGGCCTGGTCGAGAGCGCGGGCGAACAATGAGCAGGGAGGCCCGGCCGACACCGGAACAATCCGGGTCCCATGAGGGCGCGAAACCGAGCCCCGACCGGGTATCGTTCATCGCTCCGGAGCTGTTCGGACCGGCGGCGATCGCTGTCCGGTCGGGATCCGATTCCAGGACTAAAGTGGATGATCTGGGTGGTTGAACGGTCCGATATGGTTTTCCGATCGAGGCCGCGAGCGGAGGTGGCATGACACAGCATCTGGAGCAGGCGAACTCGGGGCAATCGCCCGAGGGTGAGTCCGCCACCCCATCGGCCAACGGGCAGTCCGCCGCTCGCAGCACCACCGCCGTTCCCACCTCCGCATCACGTCGCGTCCGCGCGCGCCTGGCCCGCCGCATGACCGGGCAGCGCGGCATCGCCGCCGTCAAGCCGGTGCTCGAGCCCCTCGCCAGCGTGCACCGGGAGCTGTACCCGAAGGCGAATCTCGCTCTGCTGCAACGGGCTTTCGACGTCGCCGACGAGAAGCACGCCCACCAGTTCCGCAAGTCCGGCGACCCGTACATCACGCACCCGCTGGCCGTGGCCAACATCCTGGCCGAGCTGGGCATGGACACCACCACGCTGGTGGCCGCGCTGCTGCACGACACCGTCGAGGACACGGGGTACTCGCTCGACGAGCTGACCGCCGAATTCGGCACCGAGGTCGCCCATCTGGTCGACGGCGTCACCAAGCTGGACAAGGTCAACCTGGGCGCGGCCGCCGAGGCCGAGACCATCCGCAAGATGATCATCGCCATGGCCCGCGATCCCCGCGTCCTGGTGATCAAGGTCGCCGACCGGCTGCACAACATGCGCACCATGCGTTTCCTGCCGCCGGAGAAGCAGGCCAAGAAGGCCCGCGAGACCCTCGAGGTGATAGCGCCGCTGGCACACCGGCTGGGTATGGCAACCGTCAAGTGGGAGCTGGAGGACCTCGCCTTCGCGATCCTGCACCCGAAGAAGTACGACGAGATCGTGCGACTGGTCGCCGACCGCGCGCCATCACGTGACACTTACCTGGCCAAGGTGCGCGCCGAGATCGTGAACACCCTGGCGTCGAGCCGGATCAATGCGGTCGTCGAGGGCCGTCCGAAGCACTACTGGTCGATTTATCAGAAGATGATCGTCAAGGGTAAGGACTTCGACGACATCCACGACCTGGTCGGCATCCGCATCCTCTGCGACGAGGTGCGCGACTGCTACGCCGCGGTCGGTGTCGTGCACTCGCTGTGGCAGCCCATGGCCGGGCGGTTCAAGGACTACATCGCCCAGCCGCGCTACGGCGTCTACCAGTCGCTGCACACCACCGTGGTCGGACCGGACGGCAAGCCCCTGGAGGTGCAGATCCGCACCCAGGACATGCACCGGACCGCCGAGTTCGGCATCGCCGCGCACTGGCGGTACAAGGAGACCAAGGGCAAGCACTCCAACGACTCCACCGAAGTCGACGACATGGCGTGGATGCGTCAGCTGCTCGACTGGCAGCGGGAGGCGGCCGACCCGGCCGAGTTCCTGGAGTCGCTGCGCTTCGACCTCAAATCGCCCGAGATCTTCGTGTTCACGCCCAAGGGTGACGTGATCACCCTGCCGCAGAAGTCCACCCCGGTGGACTTCGCCTACGCCGTGCACACCGAGGTCGGCCACCGGTGCATCGGCGCGCGCGTCAACGGGCGGCTGGTCGCGCTGGAACGGCAGCTGGAGAACGGTGAGGTCGTCGAGATCTTCACCTCCAAGGCCCAGAACGCCGGACCCTCCCGGGACTGGCAGAACTTCGTGGTGTCCCCGCGCGCCAAGGCCAAGATCCGGCAGTGGTTCGCCAAGGAACGCCGCGAGGAGGCCCTCGAGGCGGGCAAGGACGCCATCAGCAAGGAGGTCCGGCGCTCGGGCCTGCCGCTGCAGCGCCTGATGAGCGTCGACGCCATGAGCGCGCTCGCCCACGAGCTGCACTACACCGACATCTCGGCGCTGTACGCGGCCGTCGGCGAGAACCAGGTGTCCGCGCACCACGTGGTGCAGCGGCTCATGGCCCAGCTCGGCGGCGTCAGCGACGTCGAGAACGAACTGGCCGAGCGGTCCACGCCGTCCACCGTGCCGGCGCGTCAGCGCACCACAGGTGATGCGGGCGTGGAGATCCCGGGCGCGCCGGGGACGGTCTCCAAGCTGGCCAAGTGCTGCACCCCGGTGCCCGGCGACGAGATCATGGGCTTCGTGACCCGCGGCGGCGCGGTCAGCGTGCACCGCACCGACTGCACCAACGCCGATTCGCTGCGCTCGGAACCGGAACGGATCATCGAGGTCAAGTGGGCGCCGTCGCCGTCGTCGGTGTTCCTGGTGGCCATCCAGATCGAGGCCCTGGACCGTACCCGCCTGCTGTCGGACGTGACCAAGGTGCTGGCCGACGAGAAGGTCAACATCCTCTCGGCCGCGGTCACCACCTCCGGTGACCGGGTCGCCATCTCCAAGTTCACCTTCGAGATGGGTGACCCCAAGCACCTCGGCCACCTGCTCAACGTGGTCCGCAATGTGGAAGGCGTCTACGACGTCTACCGCGTGACCTCGGCCGCCTGATCCCGTCCCGCCCGGCGAAAGCCGGTGGGGGACAGGTCAGTCCGCGCACAGCAGCGGCTGGGTGGAGCAGCGGAACGCGTCGCCGACTCGATTGCTGGTTCCCGGACGGGTAGGAGATCCATATGTCGACGGGCAAGCGCGTCAAACTCGCCCTGGGTAGTGGCGGCGCACGCGGATACGCGCACATCGGCGTGATCGCCGAGCTTCAGGACCGCGGCTACGAGATCGTCGGCGTGGCCGGATCGTCGATGGGGGCACTCGTCGGCGGGCTGTTCGCCGCTGGGCGGCTCGACGAATTCACCTCCTGGGCAACCACTCTCGGTCAGTTCGAGGTGGCGCGGCCGCTGGATCCGGCGTTCAGCGAACCGGGCGTGATTCGTGCGGGCAAGGTCCTCGACCGGATCCGCGAGATGCTCGGCGCCCTGCGCATCGAGGACCTGCCCATCCCGTATGTCGCGGTGGCCACCGATATGACGACCGGGCGGTCGACCTGGTTCCAGGCCGGTGAACTCGATGCCGCCATCCGGGCCTCGATCGCCATTCCCGGATTCATCACCCCGGTGCTCGTCGACGGGCACGTGCTGGTGGACGGCGGTGTGCTCGATCCGCTGCCGGTGGTGGCGACCATGGCGCTGGGCCCCGCGGACATGACCATCGGCGTCGACCTCTCGGGTGCGCCGGACCCGGCCTACGACCGCGCGCAGCCGCGCACGAACTGGTTCACCCAGTGGTGGCGGGCCTCGGCGCAGCGGCTCGGCGGGGCGCGCACCCCGGTCGAGGAGATGCCGGCGCAGCCCCCGGCGCTGAGCAGCATCCGCGCCACCGATGTCGCCCAGCGGGCCATCGATCTCATGCTGGCCGCCCTCACCCGCCAGCATCTGGCCGCCCACCCGCCGGACCTGGTGATCGAGGTGCCGCAGAACATCTGCGGCACCATGGATTTCCATCGCGCCACGCCGATCATCGAGCAGGGGCGGGCGTTGACGGCTCGGGCTCTCGATGCCCTGCCCGACCGCGCCCTCGACGCCCTGCCCGACTGAACGATTGCCCGGCGGTCGCGGGTACGATCGGCGCGAACCGGACCGGCCCGCGCGGCCGGTCGTCACCCGTAGGAAGGGCCCCGTACCAGCATGAAGTTCGAGAATGTCACCGTCACCAAGCGCGCCAACGTCTACTTCGATGGCAAATGTGTGAGCCACAACATCGAACTGGCCGACGGCACCAGCAAGTCGATCGGTGTCATCCTCCCCGCCACCCTGACCTTCAACACGGGTGCGCCGGAGATCATGGAGCTGCTCGAGGGCCAGTGCAACGTCACCCTCGCCGGCGAGTCCGAGGCCGTCACCTACAAGGGCGGCGAGTCGTTCTCCGTGCCGGGCAACTCCAGCTTCCAGATCGAGGTCGTCGAGCCGGTTCACTACGTCTGCCACTTCGGCTGAGTTCCGAACCCTGTGGCCCGGTCGCGAATGTGACCGGGCCACAGCCATTTCCGGCTCCGGCGTGGTACGCATGGGGTATGACGACCCTGGGAGTGGTGTTCCGGCCGCAGCAACCGCCCGAGCGGCTGCGGGACGTGGTGCGGGCGGCGGACGAGTCGGGACTCGACGAGCTGTGGCTGTGGGAGGACTGCTTCCTGGAGGGCGGGATCGCCACGGCCGCAGCGGCGCTCGCGTGGAGTGAGCGGGTGCGGGTCGGGGTGGGGGTGCTCCCGGTGCCACTGCGCAATGTCGCGGTCACCGCGATGGAGCTGGCGACGCTGGAGCGGATGTTCCCCGGGCGGGGGATCTGGGGTGTGGGACACGGGGTTCAGGACTGGATGGGGCAGGTGGGGGAGCGGGTCGCCTCGCCGATCACCCTGCTGCGCGAATACCTCGACGCGCTGCGGGCGCTGCTGGCCGGGCAGCGAATCACGGTGAAGGGCAGGTATGTCCGGCTCGACGACGTCGCGTTGGACTGGCCACCGAGCGCCGCACCGCCGATCCTGGCCGCCGCGACCGGGCCGCGGACACTGAGTGTGGTGGGGGAGGCCGCCGACGGGGTGATCCTCACCAGCTCCACACCCGCCGACGGGATTCGGACGGCCGCCGGGATCGTGCGGGCCGCGCGGCCCGAAGCGCTTGCGGCGCAGCCGTATCCGATCGTCGTGTACCTGCTGGCGGCGACCGGTCCCGGTGCCGCCGAACGGGTGGCCGCGGAGCTGCGCGGCGAGGGACGCGACACCATTCCCGATATCGGTGTGGCGGGAGATGCCCGGGCCATCGCCGACACCGTGCTCCGCTGGATCGAGGCCGGCGCCACCAGCGTGGTCCTGCAACCCACCGGGGACGAACCGGACCCGGTGGGTTTCGTCCGGTTCGCCGCCGAGCAGGTCAGGCCCCTCGTTTCCTGATGCCGCCGAAGGCTTGCCACACGGTCTAGCGCAGGTCGCGGAAGAATTCGCGGATGTCGGCGACCAGCAGCTCGGGTTCTTCCATGGCCGCGAAATGCCCGCCGCGATCCACGTCGACCCAGCGGGTGATGGTGTTGGACTGCTCGCAGTAGCGGCGGATGCAGACGTCGTGCGCGAACGCGATGACACCGGTCGGGACACCGGAGTTCACGCCGGGCACACCCCACTCCCCGGTGTTCGCGTATCCGACGTACGCGGCCGACCCGGCGGTGCCGGTGAGCCAGTAGAGCATGACGGTGGTGAGCAGGCGGTCGCGGTCGATGATCTTGTCGGGATCGACGCCGCGCGGGTGCGTCCACTCGCGGAACTTGTCCATGATCCAGGCCAGCTGGCCGACCGGCGAATCCACCAGCCCGTACGCCAGAGCCTGGGGTCGCGTGGACTGAATCGCGACGTAGCCGAACTCCTCTCGCATGAACGCCTGGATGCGCCGCACCCGGTCCCGCTCGAGCTCGGTGAGCTCGTCGATGTCGTCCGCGGCCGAGGGCGGCGGCAGGTTCGGGCCGCCGTTGACGTGCACGCCGATCACCCGATCCGGTGCCGTGCGGGCCACTTCGGGGCTGACCGCGCCGCCGATGTCGCCGCCCTGCACGGCGTAGCGCTCGTAGCCGAGCCGGTTCATCAGCTCCGCCCAGACCCGGCCGATACGGGCCCGGGTCCAACCGGAGTCGCCGACCGGTCCCGAGAATCCGAACCCGGGCAGCGAGGGAATGATCAGGTGGAAGGCGTCGGCCGGATCGCCACCGTGGGCGCGCGGATCGCTCAGAGGGCCGATGACGTCGAGGAAGTCGGCGATCGAACCAGGCCAGCCGTGGGTGAGCAGCAGCGGCACCGCGCCCGGTTCGGCGGAGCGGATGTGCAGGAAGTGGATGCGCTGCCCTTCGATCTCGGTGACGAATTGCGGATACCGGTTGAGCTCGGCTTCGGCTGCGCGCCAGTCGTATCCGGTGCGCCAGTGGTCGACCAGCGCGCGCAGCCAGTGCACCGGAACGCCGGTGTCCCAGTCGTCGCCGGGCAGCGGGGCGGGCAGGCGCGCGGCATCCAGTCGCCGGCGCAGGTCGTCGAGCTGCTCGGCGGGGATGTCGATGCGGAAGGGCGTGATCTGTTCGCTCATGAGAACCACGGTAGAAGGCAGTTAGGACAGGTTCTGCCCTAGCTGTCCGGCAGAATCGCATTCATGTTGGAAACTTCCGCCCGGCTGCTGCGCCTGCTGTCGCTGCTGCAGACCCCGCGCGAGTGGAGCGGCGCGGAACTGGCCGCCCAGCTCGCGGTCGACGTGCGCACCGTGCGCCGTGACATCGACAAGCTGCGCGCCCTCGGCTATCCCGTCGACGCCACCGCCGGCGCGGCCGGATATCGGCTGGGCGCGGGCGCACAGCTGCCACCGCTGCTGCTCGACGACGAGGAGGCCGTCGCCGTGGCCATGGGATTGCGCACGGCGGCGGGCGGGACCATCGCGGGCATCGAGGAGAGCTCGCTGCGGGCGCTGGCGAAACTCGAGCGGGTCCTGCCCTCGCGGCTACGGCATCGGGTGACGGCCTTGCAGACCGCGACCGTGGCCGTCCCCGATGGCGGCCCGCGCGTCGACCCGGACACCCTGACCGCCATCGCCGCGGCCATCCGTGACCAGCATCGCCTCCGATTCGACTACCGCACCCACGATGGCGAATCCTCGCGCCGGACAACCGAACCGCACCGCCTGGTGCACATCGGCCGCCGCTGGTATCTGACCGGCTGGGACGTCGACCGCGAGGATTGGCGCACCTACCGCGTCGACCGCCTCACCCCGCGCATCCCGACCGGTCCCCGCTTCACGCCACGCGAGGCCCCCGACGCCGCCGCTCAGGTCTCCCGCGGCGTCACCACCGCGCCCTACCGCTATCAGGCCCGCATCACCCTGCTGACCTCGGTCGAGCGTGCGGCCGAGCTGATCGCCCCGACCGTCGGCGTCCTCGAGGCCGTCGACCCGGACACCTGCATCCTGCACACCGGCGCGGATTCACTCGACGCCCTCGCCGTCCACGTGGCGGGTTTCGGTTTCGACTTCCGGATCCTCGAGCCGCCGGAACTGGCGGCTCACCTGCGTGAGCTGGCTACCCGACTGCACCGGGCGGCAGGCTGACGTGTGCGTAGGCGCCCGGGCAGCTGGACCGCCGGCAATGCAAACCCTGCGGCCGTTTCAGCCCGCCAGGGCTGTGCGGGTGGCGGAACGGATGGCGGCCGTGACGGTTTCGGGTTGTTCCAGCATGACCAGGTGGCCGCAGTCGGGGAGTTCGATGGCCTCGGACGGGCACAGGGTGGTGTTGAGGCGGGCGCCGGCGGCGGCGGACAGGATGTGGTTCTTGGCGCCCCAGACGGTGGTGATGGGCGGGAAGCCGGGGGCGGGCCGGAAGTTGTCGAGGACGGCCAGCTTCGGGAGGTCGCGGGCGATGGCGGCGGGTGGGAGCAGGCGGCGGGGTTCGCTCCAGCGGTGGCGCAGGCCGATGAAGGGGGAGGAGCCCATGCCGCGGCCGCGCGGGCCGAGCTGTTCGCGGACGACGAGATTCGCGGCGAAACCGGGCAGCCGGATCGCGCCCGCGACCGAGTCGAGCGGGAGCCGGGCAGCCGCGCGCGCGGTCCATCCGGTGGGCGTGGGACGCAGGGTGGCGGCCGTCAGCGGGCTGCACAGCACCAGGGCGCGCACATTCTGCGGGTTGCGGCGCGCGTACAGCAGGGACAGCGCGCTGCCGAAGCAGTTGCCGACCATCGTGACATGGGTGAGCCCGTGGGTGTCGATGAATTCCGACACCATGCGCACATAGTTGTCGACGGTGTAGCCGTCCTCGGGTGAGTCGGAGTCGCCGTAGCCGAACAGGTCCAGCGCGTACACGGTGTTGGTGGCCGCCAGCGCGCGCGTCTGGTTCACCCAGATGCGCCGGTCACCGCCGATATTGTGCAGGAACAGGATCGGATCCCCGGACCCGGCGCGATCATAGGCGACGGATACGCCGTGATAGTCGAACTCCGGCATCGGGCGCTCTCCTCGTTGAGTAGCGGTGCTGCACTGCGTCTGCGGCCTCGAGGGCCGTCAGCACCGACTCACCCTCGCGCGGTACCAGCCATGTTAGCCGGTACCGCGCGTAACACAAGTTTTTGAGGGGAGCGTCCGAGCGCTGGTCAGCGGGTGGATCCGGCGATCACCTCCCCGCTGCGGATCCAGGATTTCAGTTCGGTCATGCCGGTGTCGCGATCCATTACGGGCCGATATCCGAAATCGCGGGTCGCCGCGGAGGTGTCGTAGGTGCCCGAGCGGGTCATCACCGCCACCGAGTACCGCGACAGCGGCGGCGTCCAGTGTTCGGCGAGATACGGTACCCGCCTGAGGTTTTCGATCACCGACACCACCAGCGCCACGACGCGCGGATCGAGCTTGCGGCCGGGCCGCGGATAGCCGAGGTCCGCGGCGACGTCACCGAGGAACCCCCACACGTCGGTCCGCTCCGCATCGGCGATGAAATACGGCTTGCCGCCGACATTCTCGCTGGCAGCGGCCTTGACCGCGGCCTCGGCGATATTGTCGACATGGCACAGCGAGGCGTACACCTCGCGCCCGGCCGACAGATCCGGCAGGGTCCCGGCCGCCGCCCGTTCGAGCAGCCGCACAATGGGCCCGGATCGGTCGCCCGCACCCCAGATGGCCCGCGGCCGCAGCGCGCAGGTGGTGAATCCGGGCGTATTCGCCTTCAGCACCAGACGTTCGGCGGCGGCCTTGGTCTCGCAGTAATGGTTGAGGTAGCGGCGGGGATACGGAACCGACTCGTCGATGTCGATCTGGTCGCCGCCGTCACGGTCCATGAGCGCGCTCGGACTCGAGATGAACACGAACCGCTGCGCGCCCGCGGCCCGGGCAGCGGCCAGCAATCGCGCGGTGGCGGCGACGTTCTCGGCCCAGAAGCGGGCGCGGGTGCCGCGCTCGTCCACGCGGGCGGCGCTGTGGAACACGACATCGACCCCGGCGACGGCGCGTTCCAGCGAGTCGGGGTCGCCGAGATCGCCCACCACCCGCTCCACCTGGTCGAGCACCGGGGCCAGGTCCCGCAGATTGCTGGTGCGCCGCACCAGAATCGCCACCTCGTGGTCCCCGTCGCGGACCAGCCGGCGCGTGAGCGCGCCGCCCAGGAAGCCGGAGGCCCCCGTCACCAATGCCTTCACGATGCTGCTGCTTTCACGATGCCTCCAGAAGTGTGTGGTCGCGTCGCCGGGCGCGGCCGAGGAGCGGCGTCAGTGCCGCGGTGCCCCAGCCGACCCGGCTGGCCAGTTCGTCGGCGGCCATGCTGACCGGTATGCAGGTGGCCGGATCCGCGGCGCACAGTGCCGCGTCGGCCCACCACAGCAGCCGCAGCGCCGGATTCGACGGGGCGCGCCCTGCCACCGCGGCGATCAGCCCGGCCACCAGATACAGCCGGGCGGCGATCCCGGCCAGGAAGTACAACCGCGTGACCAGTGGAACCACCTGCGGCGCCGGGCTTCTCATGCTGCGGCCCTACCCGTCGAGCTGCTTGGCCGCCCAGACCGCCAGCTTCTCGCGGCCGATCTTGGCATTGTGGCGGATGTCGACCGGGAATCGCGGATGGAACAGGAATTCCGCCACCGGTTTGGTGATGTCGAATTCGTCGCGCCGCCCGCGCAATCGGTCCTCGACCGCGGCCTGGTCGGCCGCCGGCGCCAGCTCCACGCACAGCACCGGCTGCTGGTCTCCGCGCGCACCCACGCCCACCAGCGCGGTGCGGGCCACGCCCTCGACGGTGTTGAACACCTGCTCGACCTGCACGGTGAACATCGGCCCGCTCGCCGTCTCCAGCCGCTGACTCTTGCGCCCGCAGAAGCGGATTCGCCCGGCGTCGTCGATCCAGGCCAGGTCTCCGGTGCGGTGCCAGATCACCTCGCCGTCGGCGATCTTGCCGGTCCGGTTGGCCGCCTGCGGCCAGAAGTAGCGGGGGCTGACATTCGGCCCGGACACCACCAGCTCGCCGATCCCGCGTGACGCCGCCAGATCGGCTGCCCGCGCCTCCACATCCGCCCAGTCCGGTAGTGGATCGTCGGTGATGGCGATGATGCGCGCCTGCACGTGGAGCGCGGGCGTGCCCACGCACACCCCGTACCCGGTGTGCGCCTGCTCCACCAGATCGCCCAGCAGCTCGCGGGATTCGATGGTCGCCATGGGCAGCGCCTCGGTCGCGCCGTAGCCGGAGTACACCTTCGCCGGCTCGGGCAGCACCTGCCGCAGCGCCGCGATGCACCAGTCCGGGACGGGCGCTCCGCCGGAGTAGATGCTCTCGATGCTCGGCAGCGCTGCCCCCGTCTGCTCGATGTGCCGCAGCAGCGGGATCAGCACGGCGGGGGAGGCGAACATGGTCTTCACCTGGTACCGCTGCACCGCGTCGACCACGTGCGCCGGATCGGTCGCCCCGACCTTGGAGGGAATCAGCGGCGGTAGCACGCACCGGGATCCGAGCAGCAGCTCCAGGATGCCCGCCACCGGCGCGGTGATGAGCGAGGTGCCCGGCGCGACGTGCTCGCGCGCGGCGTCCACCTGGTCGATCATGGCGCTGAGATTGCCGTGGGTGAGCACCACCGCCTTGGCGGGCCCGGTGCTGCCGGTGGTGTACGCGATGAGCAGCGGTTCGTCATCGGGCGCGGGCTCGCGTTCGGGCAGCG
Source organism: Nocardia sp. NPDC059228 (assembly GCF_042754245.1). Lineage (NCBI taxonomy): Bacteria > Bacillati > Actinomycetota > Actinomycetes > Mycobacteriales > Nocardiaceae > Nocardia > Nocardia sp. NPDC059228. Next base: position 44,981 of record NZ_JBHZAL010000014.1, read on the forward strand.
CGGAAGCCGGTGTGCGGCCCCAGCTTTCGAGGGTGGGTCCCTGCCACCACGAGCGCCCGACCGTGACCGCCATCCGCACCTTGCGGAAGTAGGCGCGGAACACGATGCGCAGCGCCTGCGCCTCGGTGACGCCGACGAAGGCTTCGGCGTCGGCGGCCTGCAGGCAGCGCAGCATCTTGAACATGCCCATGCCCGGGTCGATCACCACCGGCACCGCGCCGATCTTGAACAGCCCGTAGAGGACGGCGTACAGCTCGGGTCCCGGCCGCACCAGCACGATGGTGCGCACGCCGCGGGTGACGCCGGCCTCGGCGAACCGCTCGGCAATGGTGTCCGACCACGCGTCGAGTTCGGCGTAGGTGAGGTGACGGTAATCGGGCAGGCCGTCCCGATTCCTGCCGTCGGCATAGATCACCGCCTCCCGTTCGGGATGGGCGGCGACGATATCGCTGAAACGATCGAGAGCGCGCCAATAAATGGTGGGCAAGGAATGCGACACACTTCCCCCAGTGAATTGTCGAGGAATGCGAGGAATGTATCGGTGAGGCTACACGGGGTGATGTCGGACCGCTAGCCGCGGCGCTCCGTATTCGTTTGATATACAACAGTTTTAGTGTGTCCCCGGGTACCGACACCGGTTCTTCGCAACCCCCTATTCCACCCCTACGGAGTGACTCGCCGATCGGGGTGCGTACCACTTCCTTCCAGCGATTACGCCGCGAAAATTGCTCGAACGCACGGTGATTGGTGAGGCGCGTGGGGCACTCGCCTACCAGTGGGTACGGTAGCGTTTCACTTGGCATCGGGGCTACGGGATATCAGCGGGGCCGGCTCGGGGGACGCCGAATTGCGGCCGCCGCAGCCACATTCGACCGGACGCACTCAGTCCAGAGAGCAGGGGGCCACATGCGTACACGCTTCGAATCGATCGGTGCGTACACACCCACGACCATCCGTTCCACCGAGGACGTGATCAACAGCCTTTCGGTACCCAGGGCATTGGACCTGGAACGAATTACCGGAATCAAGAACAGGCGCGTGCACAATAGCGATCCGGAGAATTACGAATCGTCGTTCGCACTGGCGCGCCACGCCATCGAGGACTGCCTCGCCCGTTCCGGCTACGATGCCGCGGACCTGGACGTCATCATCTCGGTGTCGATCACCCGCTTCACCGCGCCCGGGCAGTACTGCTTCGCACCGTCTTTCGCCGCCCAGCTGGGTGCGGCCATCGGCGCGGGCCGGGCGCTGCACTTCGACCTGTCCAATGCCTGCGCGGGCATGATCACCGGCGTGCTGGTGCTGGACCGCATGATCAAGTCCGGTGTGGTGCGCCGCGGCCTGGTGGTCAGCGGCGAGCAGATCACCCCCATCGCCGAGACCGCCACCCGCGAGATCTCACAGCCCTACGACCCGCAGTTCGCCGCCCTCACCGTGGGCGACGCGGCCGTGGCCGTGGTGGTCGACGACCGGGGCGACGACGCGGACGAGATCCACTACATCGAGCTCATGACCACCTCGGCCGGCGCCGAGCACTGCATCGGCATGCCCAGCGACAAGACCACCGGTATCGCCATGTACACCGACAACCGTGCGCTGGCCAGCGAATCCCGCTTCCTGCAGGGTATTTCGCGCATGGCCGACTTCCTGCTGGAGTCCGGCCGGGCCTGGGAGAGCGAGAAGTACGACTACTGGATCCACCACCAGTTCAGCGGCCCGGCCATCGACTACATCAGCTCGCTCACCGAGCGGCACTTCGACACCCCGATGCCGCAGGCGCTCAATGTCTACGCCGAATACGGCAATACCGCGTCCACCTCGCACTTCCTGGTGCTGCGCGAACACCTGGCGCAGGGCCGGATTCCGCGCGGCTCCAAGGTGCTGCTGATCCCCGAGGCGTCCGGCGTGGTCTCCGGGCACCTCGCCGCGACCATCTCCCGGCTGGAGGCCTGAATCCATGAGCACCGCAATCGTTTCCGCGGCCGTGTGCACCGACGCCGACACCGGCAGCTATTTCGAGCTGGCCGCCCGCGCCGGCGCGCAGGCGCTGACGGCGGCGGAGGTCTCCGCCGACCGGGTCGGCCTGGTGGTCAACGCCGGGGTGTTCCGGGACAGCAATATCGCCGAACCCGCGGTGGCCGCGCTGATCCAGAAGCGCCTCGAGGTGGGCCTGGAGTACGCGACCGGGCGGGTGCCCGCGTTCTCCTTCGACCTGCTCAACGGCGGCACCGGGGTGCTGCACGCGCTCATGGCCGCCCAGTGCTTCACCGGTCTCGGCGATGTCGAGTACGCGCTCATCGTGGCCGGCGACACCCATCCGTCCACCGAGCGCGACCGCGAGGACTTCCCGTACGCCGCCAGCGGTGCGGCCATCCTGCTGCGTTCCTCCGACAGCGCGGGCGGTTTCGGCCGCATCTACACCACCGAGACCCCGGGCGCGCTCGCCCCGACCGCGTGGGCCGACCTGGAGGCGGCGGGCACCGGCGGCCGCACCGCGCTGACCGTGCGCACCGAGACCGGGGACCCGCTCGCGCTGGCCGAGGCCGCGCTGCGCGAATGCCTGGCCGGTGAAGGACTGCAGCCCAGCGACTTCGCCACCGGCGGCGCGGTACTGCTGGCCCCGGCCCCCGTCCCCGGCTTCCGGGAGCGGGTGGCCTACCGGATTGGGGTGCCCTCGGCCGCGGTCGCCGGGATCGACCCGTTCGTCGGCGACCCGTATTCCGCGGGCCCGGTGCACGCGTATCTGAGCGCGGCCACCCAGGGCATGCTCGACGAGGCGCGCGCGGTGGTGTTCCTGGCGGTGGACGACACCTCGGCGGCCGCCCTGGTCTATCGCCCGCAAGCGCTCGTCACCACCTCCTAGGCGAATGTGAAATACACTGTTTGGCAGTACATTTCGAAACCGTTGTGCCCCGGCTGATCCTGGGCGCCCATGCGCCCTCGCTGCAATGATGCCGCTCCAGCACACCGAAGCTCGCCGTGCCACGCCTGTCAGTCGGGCGCATCCCGATCGGTGAAAGGGACGTCAGATGGCACGGTCGGTCGCTCGGGACCGAGGGGAAATGCCGGTGGGGACCGGCGCCAGGACGAGCTGGGCGGTCGCCACCCAGGTGAGCGCGGCGGACGCGGAGCGGCTGCGGGTCGCGCGCGCGGTGGCGGTGCTGGGGGCCGCCGCGGGGGTGGGCCGGGTCGCGGCACTATTGGACACGGAACTCGACGAGACCCGGGCGGTGGTCACGGAATTGGCGGCGGCCGGGCTGATCGTGGGGGAGTGCCGCCCGCACCCGGAGCTGGCGGCCCCGGTGCTGCGGGACCTGCCCGACGAGGATCGGCGCGCCCTGCACACCGGGGCGGCCGAACTGCTCTTCCGGGAGGGCCTGCCCGCGGCGACGGTGGCCCGGCACCTGGTCGCGGCGGGCGACGCCCGCGGCTCGTGGGCGGCGCAGGTGCTCCTGGAGGTCGCCGACCGCGCCTTCGACGCCGATGAATTGGACAGCGCCGGAACCTATCTGGAGCTGGCCTATCGGGCCAGCAGACGCGCCGACGAGCGGGCCGCCATCGCGACCCGGCTGGTGGCGGTGGAGTGGCGGATCAACCCGTCGTGCCGCACCCGCAATTTCGGCCGGCTCAAGGCGGCCCTGCGCACCGGGCGGGTGCCGGATCCGGAGCTGCCCATGACCGTGCTGCAGATGCTCTGGCACGGTCATGTCCTGCACGCCGATCACGCGCTGGTCCAGCTGCGTCGCAGCACGGACGCGGCGGCGGCCGATCGGGTCGAATTCGTCGGGGCGTGGCTGCGCTACACGCATCCGGTACAGGCGCAACGGCATCCGTGGCTGGCCCGCGCCCGCTCCGGCCCGGAATCGCCATCACCGGACCGGGATTCACCCCACCGGCAGGCCGCCGCGCTGCTGGCGGGATTGTGGGAGCAGCGCTCACCCGCCGAGACCGCCGCCGCGGCCCAGCGCATCCTGGCACACCACCGGCTGACCCCCGCCACCGTCGAGGTGCTGGTGGCGGCGGTCGACTGCCTGCTGCACACCGATCGCCTCGACGCCGCCGACGCCTGGTGTACCGCCCTGCTGGCCGAGGCCACCGCGCGCCGCGCCCCGACCTGGCAGGCGCTGTTCGCCTCGGCGCGCGCGGAGACGCTGCTGCGCAAGGGAAATCCGGTCGAGGCGGCCGGACATGCCCTGGCGGCACTCAATCTGCTGCCCGCCGAACAGCTCGGGGTGTGGCTGGGCCGGGCGGTCGCGGTGCTGGTGCGCGCGCTCACCGCACAGGGCAGGCACGCCGAGGCCGCCGCACAGCTGGAGCGGCCGATGCCGCGCGCCATGTTCGAATCCCGTTTCGCACTGGGCTATCTGCGCGCCTGCGGCGAGCACTGCCTGGCCACCGGCCGGCCCGAGGAGGCGCTGCGCCACTTCCGCCGGTGCGGGCGGCTGATGGACGAGTGGGACATGGACTTCGCCTGGCTGGCGCCGTGGCGCAATGACCTGGCAGCGGCCGGCCTGGTATCCGGGCAGCAGCGGCAGGTGCGGAATCTGCTGACCCGGCACCTCGATCTGATCGGCGGAGCCGAGCAGCACCACACCGGTGGGGTGTCGCTGCGCCTGCTCGCCGCGACCAGCGATCCGCTGCGGCGGGTGACGCTGCTGCGCCGCTCGGCGGCGCTGGCCCGCTCGGGCGGCGACGAACTCGAATTGGCCACGGTGCTCGCCGATCTCGGGAACGCCTACCGGGCGCTGGGGGAGTCGGACCGGGCCCGGCCCCCGCTGCGGGAGGCGGCGCGACTCGCCGAGATCTGCGGGGCCGAGCCGCTCCTGGCCCGCCTGCAGGTCGACCCGGTGCCGGCCGCGCGAGAAACCCTGGTCGACACCGGTTTCGACGCCTTGAGCCCGGCCGAACGGCGGGTGGCCGAACTGGCCGCGCTCGGTCAGCGCAACCGCGATATCGCCGAGGCCCTGAACATCACCACCAGTACGGTGGAGCAGCACCTGACTCGGGTTTACCGCAAACTCGCGGTCGCTCGCCGCAGCGAACTGCGGTTCGCGCTGGCGTCCCGGACCGAGACGAGCGCGCGGACCGCTACCGGATGACCGTCGGCCGAAAGGGGATTGGCATGATCGCGTATCCAACCGGGGCGCCGCGGCCGCCGCGGGACGATGATCCGCAACCGCTGCTGCCCGAGCACGACCCGTTCTACCGGCGTCCGCGCGGACTCGACCGCGTCGTGCCCGGGGCCGTCCTGCGTTCGCGTCCGGTGGAACTCGCACTGCTGGGCCGCATTCCGCAGCGCGTCACGGCCACCCAGCTGCTGTACCGCAGCACCGATCTGCACGGCCGCGCCGAGGCGGCGGTCACCACGGTGCTGCTGCCGTCCGGTGCGGACCCGGCCGCCGACCGGCCGCTCGTCTCCTTTCAGTGCGCTATCGACGCCGTCGCCTCGAAGTGCCTGCCGTCGTATGCGTTTCGTCGCGGTGCGCGGGCGCTGGGCGCGGTGCCGCAGTTCGAGCTGCTGCTCATCGAGCACGCCCTGACCCGCGGCTGGGTGGTGTCGGTGCCCGACCACACCGGGACCGCGGGGCGGTTCGGGGCCCCGCGCGAGCCCGGCCACCGCACCCTGGACGGCCTGCGCGCCACCCTGAATTTCCTGGCGCGGCCGGATGATTCGCCGGTGGCGCTGTGGGGGTACTCGGGCGGCGGCCTGGCCACGGTATGGGCCGCCGAGCTCGCGGCGAGCTATGCCCCGGAACTGAATATCCTTGCCGCGGTGCTGGGTTCGCCGGTGGGGAACCTCGAATCGACTTTCTTCCGGCTCAACGGCTCGGCCTTCGCCGGGCTGGCCACCCTGTGCGTGGCGGGACTGTGCCGCACCTACCCGGCCCTGGAGCGCACCCTGCGCGAGCACCTCGACGCCGAGTCCCTCGACCTGCTCGACCGCGCCGAAACCAGCGCCACGATTCCGCTCCTGCTGCGCAGCGGCCGGTCCCGGCTCCAGGATCGCGACGGTTCGGCCCTGGCCACGCTGCGGACTCTGCCGCAGGTGCGGGCCGTCCTGGCCGATGCCGAACCCGGCGCGCGAGCGCCGCGGTTCCCGGTGCTCGCGGTGCAGGGCGTGCACGATCTGATCATTCCGTGCGGCAATGTGGATCGGCTGGTCGATCGCTACCGGGCCGAGGGCGCCTCGGTCCGCTATCTGCGCGATGTGCTGGGCGGTCACGCCAGCCTGGGACTGCTGGCCGCGCCCCTGTGCGAGAACTGGCTCGCCGATCGATTCGCCGGCCGCCCGCTCCCGGCCGGAACCACGCAAACCGTAGTCTCCCTGGCACTTTCGATCCCCGCGCTCCGCGGCTACCTGGGCCTGGCGTCGATCCTGGCGAGGGCGGTGGCGTCCCGGCCGATGCGCGCCGCACCACCCGCGCGGACCGCCGCGCAGCCGGGCACGCCGGAGCCGGACATCGCGCCCGCACTGCCGGCCACGTGATGCGCATGCCGCCCCCGCCCGACGAGGTCAAGGTCGGGCATCGACTCCCCTGAACGCCCGGGACCAGCCGATTCGGCTCCTACGAGGCACTACCGCAGCGAATCGGCCTTGCTGATCCAGCCCACCACCGCCCGGGTCAGGAAGGGCGGGGACAGGCGGGTGGCGAGGGCGGTGAGTTTGGTCTGCAGGCCGACCAGGACGTGCGGGCCCGACAGCGGGCGGCGTCCGATCGCGGTGTGCCACACCGCTTCCGCGACATCGTCGGGGGTGAGGTGGACGCCCAGCGTGGTCGCGGATTTCGAGCCGCGGCTCACCTCGGTCATCATGTCGGTCGCGACGAACAGGGGCAGCAGGTCGCTGACCGTGATGCCGTAGTGCCGCCATTCGAGGTCGAGGGCCTCGGTCAGGCTGCGCACCGCGGCCTTGGTCGCGCCGTAGGTCGCCAGGCCGGGCTGACCGTAGAGCGCCGAGGCCGAGGCCAGGTTGATGACCCGGCTGCCGGAGGTGCGGCGCAGATAGGGAAGGGCGGCGTGGCAGCCGTTGAGGACGCCCTTGACGTTCACGTCCACGAGACGATGCTGGCGTTCCACCGGGATCTCGCCGAAGGGCCCGGAGACCAGAATGCCCGCATTGTTGACCAGCAGGTCCAGCCGGCCGGTCGCGTCGTCGAAGTCCTTCAGCGCCCGATCCCAGCCCGCCGGGTCGGTGACATCGAAGGCCCCCGTCACGGTCCGCCCGCCGATCTCGGCGGCGGTGCGGGCGACCGCGTCGGCGTCGATGTCGTACAGGCCGACGGTCCAGCCCTCGCGGGCGAATCGCGCGGCGATGGCGCGGCCGATACCGGCGGCCGCCCCGGTGACGAGGATCGCGGGCTGAGAAGCATTGGCGGGCTGGGACATCGGAGCCTCTCGGATCGGAGGGTCGGGACCGCCGGTGCGGATCAGGCGGCGCTGCGGCCGAGGCGACCTGGATCGATCATCGCACGGTGGAAATCGGCCGCGTCACGGGCGGCGTCCCGGCCGTCCGCGAGCAGATCCGCACCCAGGTGGATGAGGGTGTGCGGGGCGCTCGGCCGCACCTGCAGGCGCAGCGGGACACCCGCCGCCTCGGCGCGTTTCGCCACCGCCAGCGCGTCGGCGAGCAGCATCTCGCGTGAGCCGACCTGCAGCAGAATCGGTGGCAGACCGGTGAAGTCGTGGTTCACCACCGACCAGCTCGGATCCAGCTCGCCGTCCACCGCGATACCGCGGCGCACCACCATGTCCGGGCCGACCGCGGGCAGCACCGCGTCGTAGCGGGCATTGGGATGCGCCAGGCGGGCGGCGGAGTCGAAATCCGCCCACGGCGAGGTCACCGACAGTGCCACGGGTAGCGGCAGGCCCAGCTCGCGCAGTGTCAGCGCCAGCCGCAGCGCCAGTCCGCCGCCCGCGGAATCGCCCGCGACGACGATCTTCTCGGGCGGAAAGCCCTCGGCCAGCAGGTGCCGGTAGGCGGTGAGCGCGTCGTCGAGGCTCTCGTTGGGGTGGGCGTCGGGCAGCTGGCGATAGTCGACGGTCAGCACCGGCAGCTCGCTCAGCGCGGCCAGCCGGGCGGTGTGGCGGCGGTAGCTGTTGAGCCCGCCCGCGATGAACGCGCCGCCGTGCAGATACAGGATCGCGGCGTCGCGGTCCACCCGCGGATCGGGAACCGGTGCGCTCCACAGCCATTCGGCGTCGCAGTGCTCGAACCGCACCGGTTCGCGGCGGGTGCCGCGCGGGGTGCCGAGCACCCGGGCGGGCTGCTCGGACAGCCGCGTCATCCGGAACACCAGGTGCGCGGGGCGCGGGCCGAGGTCGGCGACCCAGGCTCCGGCGCGCAGGAACTGCTGCACCGTGGTGCGCAGCACCGGATGGGCGAGCCTGGTCCCGATGCGCGCCGGCCCGATCGTCTCCACGATCACCGATGAGACGGGGTCCGAGGTCTGCGGCGTCGCCACGGGCGCTCCTGTCCGCGCCGCGAAACACCGGGCGCTGCTGAGACAACGATGTCAGTTCTGGCCGAGGGCCGTTGATCATCTTGACGGTGAATGCGCGGATTGTCATGTCCGAGAACGAAATTCCCACGTAAGAGGGGGTGCCGGGCCGCCCGTCCGGCGGGGCGCGGCGGTAGGGCGTTGACTTATGCAGGTAAATGCCTGCATAATTTTCCCGTGCAACCCGAACCCGAGATGGACGCGGTCTTCAAGGCCCTGGCCGACTCCACCCGCCGCCTGCTGCTGGACCGGCTGCGGGAGAACAATGGCCAGACCCTGCGCGAACTGTGCGAACGGGTCGAGATGGCCCGCCAGTCGGTGACCCAGCACCTCGACATCCTGGAGCGGGCCGGCCTCGTCACCGTGCTGCGGCGCGGTCGCGAACGGGTGCACTACATCAATCCGACCCCGATTCACGACATCGAACAGCGCTGGATCTCCGTCTTCGATCGCCCCCGGCTGGATGTCCTGCGCGCCGTCAAAAACCAGGCAGAGGAGTACGCCATGACCGCCACCACCGTGCCGAACTACGTCTACGTCACCTACATCCACGCCAGCGCCGAGCAGGTGTGGAAGGCCCTCACCGACGCCGACCTGACCGCGCAGTACTGGGGGCACGCGAATGTGTCCGACTGGCAGCCCGGCTCGGAATGGGAGCACCGCCGCGTCGACGGCTCGGACAAGATCGATGTCGTCGGCAAGGTCCTCGAGGTCGACGAGCCCCGGCGCCTCGTCCTCACCTTCGAGGATTCGATCGGGGCGGACCGCGCCCCGTCGGTGGTGACCTTCCTCATCGAGTCCCACCAGGACATCGTCCGGCTCACCGTCACCCACGAGAACCTGCCGAATCAGGAAATGCTACAGGGCATTTCGAGCGGCTGGCCCGCCGTGCTGGCCAACCTCAAGTCGCTGCTGGAGACCGGCGCCGTACTGCCGCAGGCGCCCTGGGAAATGTCGCAGGCCCACGCCTGATGTTCGACGCCACCACGCTGCGCGAGGTCTACGACACCCTGCTGGAAGCCGCTGCCGCCGTGGCAGATTCGGGCCCGCCGCTGCCGCCTCCGCCGGGGGAGTGGAACGCCGAGCGGATCCTCGGCCACGTCTCCCTCGTCACCGCCGCCACCATGGCCGCCGCGTCGGCGGTGGCGGCGGGGGAGCACGCCACCTACGACAATCGCCTCGCCCTCGACACCTGGACCATCGATCGCGTCGTCGATCTCGCGGGCGGGTTCCCCGGCCTGCGCGAACGCCTGCGCCGCCAGGCCGAGATGCTGTGCGGTTTCGGCGGGCCCGCGCTCAGCGACGCGGAACTGGACAGCCCGGTTCCGACCCGCCTGCTCTCCGCGGGCGCACTGCTGCTGGATCAGGCCATGCCCCTGCGGAATCTGTTCATCGGCCTGATCGATGTCGAAATCCCCGGCCACACCCGGCAGCTGCTCGCGCTGCGCGGAAACGGCGACGGCACCGGGCGGGCGAGTGCCCGCGCCGGTGCCGTCACCAGGTGATCGCCGCGGTGACCACCGCGTGGCCCTGCTGATTACCGCGGGGCCATGCGGATCGCGCCGTCGAGGCGGATGACCTCACCGTTGAGCATCGGGTTCTCCACGATGTGGCGGACCAGCGCCGCGTATTCGGCCGGGTCGCCCAGGCGCGACGGATGCGGCACCTGCGCGCCGAGGGCGTCGATGGCCTGCTGCGGCAGGGTCGCGAACAGCGGGGTGTGGAACAGGCCCGGCGCGATGGTCATCACGCGGATCTTGTACGAGGCCAGGTCACGGGCGACCGGCAGGGTCAGGCCCACGATGCCGCCCTTGGAGGCGGAGTACGCCGCCTGGCCGATCTGGCCGTCGTAGGCGGCGACCGACGCGGTGTTGACGATGACGCCGCGCTCGCCGTCGGCCTCCTCGACCGCCGAGATGCGCTCGGCGGCCAGGCGGATGACGTTGAACGTTCCGATCAGGTTAACGTTGATGATCTTGGAGAAGGACTCCAGCGGGAACGCGCCCTGCTTGCCGACCGTCTTGATGGCATTGCCGATTCCCGCGCAGTTCACCGCGATTCGCAGCGTGCCGAGCTCCTGGGCGGCGTCCAGCGCGGCGGTCACATCCGCTTCGCTGGTCACGTCACCGGGCGAGAACACCACGCGCTCACCGAGTTCCTCGGCGATGGCCTTGCCGTCGGACGAGGGAAGATCGAGGATAACGACCTTCGCGCCGGCCGCGTGCAGTTCCCGCACCGTGGCCAGTCCGAGTCCCGACGCACCACCGGTCACAACCGCGGCAATGTCTGCTGTCTTCACAAAACCTCCAAAATTCTTGGTCTTGTTAATGTAGATTCTGCTCCGTCCACAGGGAAGACCGCCCCGTCGGCGTGGCGTTCACACGATGTCGCGAACCCTGCTACTCGCACGCGCGCGCGGATTGAACGGAGTGTCGTCCGGCGCGTCGAGTCGTTGGAATCCTGTTCATGCGAGAGAATTTCCGATCGGGACCGTTTCGTGCGCGACGCCCGTGGCGACGCGACGACGGCGGGCTGCACAGTACCGACGATCACCGACGACAACACACCGTCAGCCACGACCGACCGCCGAGAGGGTCAGACGATGCCGAGCGACGTGCCCCCAGCGGGAATGTTGAAGTCGTACAAAAAAGTGTCGCGCTGGTACCCCGCCCTGGAACTCGACGTACAGGCCCCTGCCCCCGAACGGCCCGACGCCGACTCGGCGTTCGCCGACGAGCAGAGCCCGGCCCGCTACCCGCACTACATCCACGACGAACCCGAGCTCGATATTCCGCCGGTGCCCGAATCGGTGCTGCGGCGCAACCACTTCGATGGGGCCTGGGCGGACTGGATGACCGACTCCGGCGAGAGCGCCTCCTACGCACCGCCGCTGCGCTACTGCGGCAGCACGGTCGTCGAATTCCCCACGGGGAGTGGCGAAGCCGGTGCGGCATCGACCGGCGAGCGCGCCCCGAGAGCGGTCGACAGGGCCTCGCAGCTGCTCGACGCGGTCGCCGACCGCGCGGCCGTGCCGGGCGGGCGCATCGCGGGGCGGCGGTTTTTCGCCGTCGCGTTCCTGATCGTTGCCATTGTTTTGCTAGCCATTGCCGGTGGAGTTGCTCTATATGTGCTGAATTCCCACGGCGGCACTGCGCAATCCATCGGCACACTCGAGGCGGGACCCCGTTCCAGCCCGATCGCCGTCACGGCGGCGTACAACGAAATGACGGCCCCCGCGATCATCGGCGACCATGGACCCGCCGCGGGCATTCCGGCCGGATAAGAGGAGAGCGGAGACAATGGATCAGGACTGGAGCCGCTGGCTCGACGAGAAACCCGAAGAGGGCGAATCGACGGGCCGTGCCGCGCGTTCCAAGGCTCCGGTGATGCGCTTGCGCAAGCGCCGCGGCGACTCCGGCGAGGCCGGTCCCGCGCCGCGCCCGATTCTGGTGGTGGGTGGTTGCGGCGGCGCGGGCACCACCACGACAACGCTCGGCATCGCGGGGGAGATGAGCGCCGCCGGCGCCGAAACCGTCGCTGTGGACGGCACTTTCGCGGGCAGCGATCTCGCGTTGCGGGGCGCTGACGAGCACCTGAGCCCGATCAGTCTGCAGGCCTGGCTCTACGGCCGCGGCGACGACGAGGCCGCGCCGCTCAAGGAATGTCTCTCGCGCGCCACCTCCGGCATCGGCCTGCTGTGGCGCGATCCCGCCCCGCTGCGCCGGCGCGCCACCTACCTGACCGTCGCCCGCGCGCTCGGCGAGACCGGGTACACCCCGGTTTACGACGGCGGCAATCCGATCGCGAGCCGGCATCTGCGCCCGCTGCTCGAGGACGCCGATATCGCACTGGTGCTGTCGATTCCGGCGCGCGTGGATGCGGCCAACCGCTTGCGCGTGACGCTGGAGTGGCTCGACGATCAGTTCGGCGGGCAGGGCGAGGGGCAGGGTGACGGCATTGTCGGCGACACCACCATTGTCGTGTCACATCAGTTGCCGGGCAGTGATTCTCGGGTCGCTGAGCATTTGCGGGAGCATCTGGACGGCTGGGTCCGTGAGATCGTCGAGATACCCTATGACGCACACCTCGCACGCGGAGAGTTGGTGCGGCACAGCAACCTGGCCGCAGAGACACGCCGCGCGTATCGCCGCCTGCTTGCTGGAGTGGCATCATGACCGCAGCCATGAAGGAACGCCGATCCGCCTCCGAGGCCGCTCTGGCGGCCGGTGTGGTGCCGCCGCCGGAATCCCGCCGCGCACCGATCTGGGACCGACCCGTACCCGGCGATGGCCGAGCGCCCCTGGTGTGGCTGCTCGGCGTGCACGGGGGCGCGGGCGCGACGACGCTCTCGCATGTGCTTGCGCCGGCGGCGGATTCGTATCGGCGCTGGCCGGGCGTGTTCGACCGGGAGTCCCCGTTCGTGGTGCTGGTGGCGCGCGAGACCATCGCCGGGCTCACCCGCGCCCACGATCTGCTGCGCCAGCATCACGCCGGGCTGGCCGGTTCGTGTGAGGTGCTGGGCCTGATCACCGTGGCAGCGCGGCCGGGCCGGCTGCCCGCCGAGATCCGCCGCTACCGCGATGTGGTCGGTTCGCTGGCGGGTCAGGTGTGGAAGTTGCCGTGGCACGAGGAATGGACCCTGGTCGAGGCCGATGAGCTGCCGGTGTGGTCACCCGGCGACCCGGTGCCGCAGCAGCGCAAGCGCAAATCCGATCCGCTGGAAGAGATTACGCCCGACGTGCGGGAGCTCGGCGCCGGCATCGTGGCCGCCGTGCAGGACGCGCTCGACGCCCCCCGCTCCGCGTTCCCGGACCGGGGAGAGTGATCATGGACACCGACGGATTGTGTTGTGCGGGAAGAAGTTCCCGGTTGCGGGGACCTGCCCGGTCCCCAGGGAAGGTGGCAGGGCAGTCAGTAGAAGGAGTTGTCGTCGCCGGTTGGACGGCCGGGCCGTGCATAGGCGAGATTGTTACTAGCAGTTCGCTTTTGGATAAGGACAGACAATGAGCATGCTCCTCGCCGTACACGACGCGTACGGCCAGATCCTCGCCCAGGTCGGGAATCCGACCCCCGAGGCACCGCCCGCGTCGGACAAATTGCTGAAACTGGTTCGGTATTTCACCTGGTTCGTTCTGTTGTCGGGAATCCTGGGCATCACCTACGCCGGTGGCCGGTTCGCCTGGGAGAAATGGACAGGAGGCGGTTTGGAGTCGCCGAAGATGGTGGCAGGGGCCATGATCGGAGGAATCGTCGCCACGAGCGCGGGCACGATCATGAATGCAGTGATCACCTAATGTCCGCCGCGCTGGTTGCGCCAGCGATGGACGCCGTGCTGGCCTACAAGCAGATGCCGCCGGATGTGATCCGGCCGATCATGCAGCTCATCGACTGGCTGCTGTGGTGTGTACTGCTGTTCTGCCTGGCCTGGATGATCCTGGCCGCGGGCCGGCTCTGGTATGCCTTCCGCGACGACCTGGCCGCCAACGACGCGACGCACGGGGTGGTGATGAGCCTGCTGGGCGCGATCATGGCGACCTCGGCCAGCGGGATCGCGCTGGCCCTGCTGCCGACCTGACGGGCACGGGCAGCTGAATTGTCCACTGGCACACACATTTCGGAGGCCATGCGATGAGCGAGAAGGAGTCGCCCGAGCGTGACCGCGTCTCGTTCGGCGTCATCGCCTCGGCCGCCCTGGTCGCGGTCATCCTGATCGCCGGCCTGGTGGTCTACTTCGGGCACGGCGACAGCAAGCCGAGCGCCAAGCCCGACGGGACCGTCCCGGCGGCCTCCGACTCCGGCGCCACCGGATTCGCCTCGCCCGAGGTGGATCTGTTCGGCCGCCGGGTCGACGTCCCCAACAACACGGCCGGCCAGCCGCTGCCGCAGGATCCGTCCAAGCAGCGCAAGGCCACCGACGCCGACTGGCTCACCGCCGCCCCGCTGGGGACCACCGATCCCCACGGCTGGCAGCGGGTCTACGGCGCGTCCGTGCCCTTCTCCACCTCCGACGGTCCGGCGCGCCTGGAAAACGGGCTGGCCGTCGGCTATTCGCACACCCCGCAGGGCGCGGCGCTGGCCGCGGCCCAGATCACCTACCGGCTCAATGCCCGCCCGGCCGACCGGGAGCTCTACGTCCGGCAGGTGCGGGTGCCCGCCGAACAGCTCACCGCGTACGACCAGGCGCTCGCCGATCAACGGCTGCCGAAACAGCAGCCCCAGAAGGTGACTCGATATCTGGTGGCCCCCGACGGCTTCCAGATCGAGAACTACGCCGACGACATGGCCATCGTGCGGCTGGCCGCGCGCGGGCCGGTGGTCGACAACCGGCAGCTGTGGGCGGCGGTGCGCCTGATCATGGTCTGGGACGCCGGCGACTGGCGGCTCAAACCTTCGACTTCCAAGACCGCGCAAACCGAATACGTCGATTCGCTTGCGGGATGGACCCGATGGTGACAACAACAGAAATGGCATCGCGACCCATCGAGAGGTGGACCACATGCTGAGGCGGCTAGTCACGATCCTTGCGGTCGTCTTCACCGTCATGATCGCAACCCCGACGGTGGCCTACGGCCAGACGTACGGTTTCGACCAGGCCTGCAACGAATTACACGACTCCCTCGACGGGCTGGGCGTACCCGGCATCTCGCTCGGCGACGCGGCCTCGGCAGCGTGCAAGGCGGGCAATGTCGCGACCCACCCGACCGACGCCGCCGCCACCGTGCGCGACAAGGCGTGGGACTCCACCTTCGGCAAGGTGGTGGACTCGCTGATGAACGGTCTGGGCGAGGCGTTGACCCTGGCGTTGACGTTCTGGATGAAGATCCCGAACGAACGCGTCAGTGACGCGGGCGCGCTCTTCACGAAGATCAACGATTACACCTATCAGGTCCAGATCCTGTTACTGATGGCGTCGGTGATCCTCTCCGGCCTGAAACTGGCGCAGGCCAGACGCGGAGCCGCGGTCAGCGAGGCCACGGAATCGTTCTGGATGTTCGCGCGCGTGGTGTTCAGTTCCTGGATGCTGGGTGCGGTGATCGTGGCCGCCACCCAGGCCTCGGACAAGTTCTCCGAGTGGATCATCAACGACTCCACCGGCGGCAATGCCAAGAACATCGCCGAGCTGATGGTGAAAACCTCGAAGCTGCAGGCGTTCTCGCCGGGTCTGGTGCTGATCATCGCGATCGTCGGCCTGCTCGGGGCGCTGGCCCAGATCGTGCTCGCCATCGTCCGCCAGGGTCTGCTGGTGGTGGCCGCGGGCGTGCTGCCGCTGGCCGCGGCCGCGTCGGGCACCCAGATCGGGCGCACCTCGTACTCGAAGCTGCTGGGCTGGATCATCGCGTTCATGCTCTACAAGCCGGTGGCGGCGATCGTGTACATGATCGCGTTCACCACCGCGGGCAATACCGACGACCTGACCGGCACCGTGAACCTGCCCGACGCCGACGAGGCCCAGCGCATGCTGGTCGCCATCGTGCTGCTGTGCACGGTCGCGTTCGTGCTGCCGGCGCTCATGCGCCTGGTGACCCCGGCGGTGGCCATCGTCGGTTCCGGCGGTTCGGGTCTCGCCGCCACCACCGGCACCCTGGTCGGCATCGCCGCGCTCGGTGCGGTCGGTTCGCGCGCGGTGGCCCCGCGCGGTGCCGCCGGACCCGGCGCCGCCGGATTCGTCGGACCCGGTCGCGGCGGGCGTCCCCGTCCCGGTCCCGGGGGCGGCGGTCCCGGCGGCGCGCCACGCCCGACACCTTCGCCACGCCCGGCGGGTGGTGGCGGCGGTGCGCCCGCCGCGAGTCCTGCCGCCCAAGGCGGTGGCGGCGCAGTACCGTCAGGCGCGTCCCGCGTCGCCAACCGGGTCGCGCAGGCGCGCGCGGCGACCGCCTCGCTGAGCAAGGCCGAGTCCACCGCGGGCGACCTGGCCGGTGACCGCTGGGCCAACCGTTCACCCGACCTCGGCAGGAGCACCATCCCGCGATGACGATGACCGAGACCTACGAGCGCCGCTCGTACGGACTGTGGCAGAAGCCCCGCAGCGCCGGGCTTTTCGGCCTGCGCTGGGGTGAGACCGTGGTCGGTTTCGCTGTCGTGATCACCGCGCTGCTGACGGCGCTGGCGGCCGGGCCGAAACCGGCCGCCGTGGTGGCGGGCATCGGCACGGTCGTGATGGTTCCACTGGTGTGGCGGACGGGGGGCCGCTCCGGCTACGAGAACGGATTGATGATGTTCCATTGGTTGCGCGGCCGTTCCAAGGGCGAGCACGTGTACCGGGGCGGGCGGTTCTCCCGGATCCCGGGCGGCGTCACCCGCCTGCCCGGACTGATGGCCCCGTCACGGCTCTACGAGGGCATCGACGCCGGCGGCTACAGCTTCGGCATGATCCACCTACCGCAATTCGCCCAGTACACAGTGGTTCTGCGCGCTTGGCCGCAGGGCCACGAGGCCGTCGACCAGCCGGTCATCGACCGCTGGGTGGGCGCGTGGGGCACGTTCCTGGCCTCGCTGGGGCAGACCTCCGACATCGTGGCCGTGGTGCCGGTCATCGACACCGTGCCCGAGACCGGAAACCGTTTGCTCACCGAGGTTTCCACCATCACCCGGCCCGAGGCCCCCGATCTCGCGCAGCAGGTCATGTACGAGCTGGCCACCGAACTGCCGCAGGAGCGGGTGCAACTGCTGCCCCGGGTCGCCATCACCTTCAAGGCGACCACCGCGGAGCGCCGCAAGAATCCGGCGGAGGAGGCGGTCGAGATCGGCCGCCGCCTGCCCGGCATCTGTGCGGCCCTGGCGGAGGCCGGCGTTCGCGCCCAGCCCATGGCCGCCGACGAGATCATCTCGTTCATCCGCCGCAGCTACGACCCGGCCGCCCAGGCCGATCTCGAGGTGGCCGCGGGCGAACCCGGTGGGCACGGCCTGGATTGGGCCGACGCGGGCCCGGTCTCGCACGAGGAGCGCTGGGACCACTTCATTCACGACGGTGGCCGCTCGGTCACCTGGGAGATGGACACCGCGCCCGAGGGTGCGGTCGACGAGCGGGTGCTGCAGCGGCTGCTCGCGCCGAATCCGGAGGTGCCGCGCAAGCGCATCACCATCGTCTACCGCCCGCACTCGGCCGGCGACGCCGCCCAGATCGTGGACGACGACTACAAGAACGCCCTGGTGGCACAGCAATCCGAGCGCGGCGTCGTGTCCGCCGCCGCCACCCTGCGCGTCGGCGCCACCCAGCAGGCCCGCGAGGAGCAGGCCCGCGGGCACGGCGTCACCCGCTTCGGCGCCCTGGTCACCATTACCGAACCCCTGCGCGGCGACCTGCCGCGCATCGAGGCCATCACCCGCGACCTGTCCACCCAGGCCCGCCTCAAGATCCGCCGCTGCTACCGCTACCAGGCGGCGGCGTTCGCGGCCTCGCTCGGCTGCGGGGTGATCCTCCCCGAACACGCCACCATTCCGAAAGCGCTTGCGGGGTAACCCATGCCACGTGACTTCGACCCCTCGGTCCGCGAACGCGACGCCGCGCCGCCCACCCGGCGCGGCTCCCGCCGCGACCCGGCTCCCGTCGACCGCTACGACGAGCCGGACCCGTACCCGCCCCCGTCCTCCCGCGTCATGCGCGACGAGCACCGGCCCCGGCGCGGCACCCTCCCGGACCGCCGCATGCTCCGCCGCGACCCCATCGAGCCGCCCGACCAGGATCGGCCGGCCGAGGTTGTGAGCGCGCACGAGGGTGAAGCGCTGCGCGCCGAGCCGGGGATCATCACGGATCCCGCTGCGCCCCGGCATGATCCGGAAGCGATGGCGCAGCCGGAAGCACCGGCCGACGATCGGCCGGTGGAGGAGCGCGTGGCGTCGGTCCCGATGCCCGAGGCCGAGCCCGAGCGGGCCGAGACGCACGCGGAGTTCACGAGCCGGGAGCCGGTCGAGGTCGGCACTGCACCGCAGCTCAGCGAGACGGTGGCCGAGCCGATCGAAGTTCCCGAAGCGGACAGCGGCGCGGAGCCGGTGAAGAAGGCGGCCCGGCGGCGGCTTCCGGCGATGCCCGCCCTCGAACCCACCGGTGGCACAGGCGAATCGGGCACGGCCCAGGGTGTCGCCGCCGCCGAGGTCGTGTCGACCGGGCGAGAGCTGGCGGTACGCGCGGAGGCCGATTCGGGGGATGCACTGCGGGCCGCGGCCGATGTGCTGGGGAAGCCCACGGCCGGATCGGCCGGGCGTCCCGGCGGCACCGAGCGGTCGGAGCGCGTGCTGGACAAGGGATCCGGCCGGAGTGGTGCGGTGGCGCGGTCCGGCGGTGTGCGCGAGGGCGAGGCTCGGTCACGGGCGCGCGGGCCGGAGCGGACCGAGGGGGATCGCATGGAGCGCAAGCGGAGTCGCGAGACCACATCCGAGGCGGATGCGGTACGCCGCGGGGAGCCCGGCGAACGGCGCCGCGAACGACCGCGCGCCGAGGGCGAACCCGGACGAGAGCGGCGCAGTGACGGTGAATCCGGGCGCGAACGGCGTGTAGCCGAAGGCGGGCGTGAGCGCCGTGCCGACCCGGAGCGGGATGCCCGGCGCGGCAATGGCTCCGAGGGCCGCGGGCGGTCCACGGACGCGGATCGGGTGCATCTGGGCGGACGGGCCGGCGCCCCCGGCCGGACCCGTGCCGCGCGGCCGGAGGGCGAGGCAGGGGAGCGGCCGGTGCGCAACCGGCCCGCGCGCGACGGGCGGCCCGAGCGGACCGGCACCGAGGAGCGTGGCCGCGGCGCCCGTAGGGACAAGCGGGACAAGGTCGCCGACCAGGCGGAGCGCGACGCGGCCGCCAGGCGCGCCGCCGCGCGCAAGGCCGCGGCCAAGAAGAAGCAGTCCGGTCCCAAGCTGCTCGACGACACCATGCGGGCCAAGCTCGAGGTCACCGCGCGCGAGGGCAATGGCATCAGGGCGGCCTGGGCCACCTTCCGCCTGCACACCGACGATCTGCGGCGGCGCAACTTCGCGGCGCGCGCCGAGCGCATGGAGTACGGCAGCTTCGACGAATTCGACCGCACCACAGCACAACTCACCGATCGCGGCTACATCGGCGCGGGCGGCGGGCGGATGAACGTGGTCGGCCGCCCGGTCGAGTACCGCGCCACCACCGCGCAGGTCGCGGGCCTGTGGCCGTGGTCGGTCGGCGCGGGTGCGCCGCTCATCGGCACCCCGCTGGGTTCACACCTGCACACCGGCGCTCCGGTCTGCTTCGACCCGATGAACTGGTTCATGCGCGGCAGCTTCATCACCGCGCCCAGCCTGTTCGTGCTGGGCCTCAATGGTTTCGGCAAATCCTCGCTGGTGCGCCGCATCGTGCTGGGCGGTGTCGCGCAGGGCATCACCCCGCTGATCCTGGCCGACGTCAAGCCCGACTACCGCAAGCTGGTGGAACTGGTCGGCGGTCAGGTCATCGACCTGGGTTACGGCCACGGCAAGCTCAATCCGCTCGCCGCCGGTGTGCTGGGCTCGATCGTGCCGATGCTGGGCGAGTTCCCGGAACTGCAGACCCAGGTCATACAGGAGATGCGCGCCCGCCAGGTCACTTTGGTGGCCGGTCTGGTGGAGCTGGTGCGCGGCGCGCGCGTGCGCGACTTCGAGGAGACCCTCATCTCCACCGCGCTGCGCATCCTCTATCGCGAGGGCAGCGTCTTCACCCCGGACCACCCGCCGATCATCGAGGATCTGCTCGATGTGGTCGTGGCGGGCGGCGACGAACTGCAACTCGATGCGGGCGCGGACAATCCGGACGAATACCAGGAGGCCATCAAGGGTCTGCGCCGCTCCTTGCGCGCACTCACCCAGGGCCCGTTCGGCGCGGTCTTCAACGGCCACACCACCACTCCCATCGACACCACCGCCACCGCCGTCTGCATCGACGTCTCCCACATCCCGAACGGCGACAAGAAACTCAAGGCCGCCGTCATGCTGGCCTGCTGGGCCGACGGTTTCGCCTCCGTCGAGGCCGCGCACGTGCTGGCCGACGCGGATCTGGGCCCGCAGCGCTACTTCCAGGTGGTGATGGACGAGCTGTGGCAGGTGCTGGGCCTGGGCGACTTCATGGTCGACCGCGTCGACGAGCTCACCCGTCTGCAGCGCGGCATCGCCACCTCGCTCATCATGATCAGCCACACCATCAAGGACCTGCAGGCCCTGGGCTCCGAGGCGGCCATCGCCAAGGCCCTCGGCTTCCTGGAACGCGCCCGCGCCAAGATCTTCGGCGCGCTCCCGGCCGAGGAGATCGCGCGCCTGGATTCCACCGTGCCGTTCACCGCCGCCGAGGAGGAGATGGTGACCAGCTGGTCCGCGCCGCAGGCGCTCACCGGTGAGGCACTCAAACCGGGCCAGCAGCGCCCGCCCGCGCCCGGCACCGGTAAGTTCCTGCTCAAGATCGGCGAGGACCGCCGGCCCGGCATCCCGTTCCACATGGAGTTCACGCTCTCGGAACGGGAGAGCGGAATCCACGACACCAACCAGCGTTTCAGCGAATTCACCGAGACCACCGCGAGCCGCGGCTCGGACGAGGGGAGCGCCGCATGATGCCGCACCGGTCGTATCGAAGAGTGTCGCCGGAGGTCCGGCAGGCCGCCGTCGAGCAGGTCATCGCCCTCACCGGCAAACTGCGCTCGGAATCCGAGGCCTGCCGGGTGGTCGCCGAACAGATCGGCGTGCACACCAATTCGGTGCGCAACTGGGTGCGCGCCGCCGAGAGCCCCGGCCTGGAACGCATGGATGCGATCGCGCTGCGCCGCAAAGTGGCTCTGCTGCAACAGCAGCTCGCGGCCGCCGCCGAAATGAACCGCACGCTGGTGGAAACCCTCCACGACGCCAAGCGCGGCACATGAGCCGCTGCCGCGAGTACGAACACGCCGACTCGGGAAACCCGCTGGTATGGACCGGGTATAGCGCTCAGCGACTAACCTGGAAGGGTGGTCCGGTGCTGCGCCGCCGGCGCGGGCCGGTGAGCGCGAGCACGGGTGTGCACGGTGCGAGCGCAGGCATGCGTCCCGCGATTGGGGTGGTGATGCTGGTAGTGAGCGTCGCAGTGCTGGCCACCGCATGCGGCGGCGGCAGCTCGACCGGCGGCGGATCGAATCCGTCTGCCGGGCAACCGCCCACGTCCACCACGCGGTTGCTGGAGGATGCCCCCGCCCCCGACCCGACCACGCCCGACGGTGTCGCGGTGACCGCGCTGGAGCAGATCTACACCTGGTACCCGGCCACCGAGTCCGAGGGTGACGCGCTGCGCCGGGCCCGGAAATGGCTGGGCCCCAGCCTGATCCGTACACTGGACAACCCGTCCACCGGCGTGGAAACCCCGAGACCGTCACTGCGCTGGGCCGACTGGGCCAAGACGGGCGCTCACGTCGAGGCGTTCGTGTTCGCCTCCGGTGAGAAGGCTCCCACCGGCGCCGACCCGAACCGGCAGCAGTACAAGATCGGCATCGAGCAGACGGTCGTCTATCCGGACGGCAGGCGGGAATCGCTACCCCCGGCCACGGTCGTCGCCACCGTCGTGCGTGCACCTGCCGGTGGCTGGTTGCTGGACGAATTCCGTTGAGCGGTAACGACTCACAGGTCATCCCAGGAGGTTAGAGATGGCGAAGAAACCGATTGCGGACCCGGCCGACCCGGGTCCGGATCGTGTCCTGCACCTCGTCTACGCGGGTTTCTACTTCTTCGGAACCGTGTGGCTGGCCGTGCAATTGGGCAACCTGCTGAGCTCGCCGCGCCAGCACGTGCCGATCAACCCGATCGCCATCGTGGTCAACCTGCTGAAGGGCGAGCTGCGCTGGCCGGCCGCCGCCACCGTGATCATCGTGCTCGTCTTCGGGGGGACGCTGGGCTGGGTGCTGTACCGGCGCCGCCGCGAGCTGAACGCCAAGAAGGGCCGACTGGCGATCGACGACAAGGCCGATCACATGGGCACCGGCGGGGCCATCAAGGCGCTCACGCTGTCCGGTGTCCGGGAGAAGGCCGGCCAGATCGGTGTGCCGCTGCACAAGCACCTCACCGGGGACATGCTCATTCCCGGTTCGCTGATGCGGCCCGGGGACATGCTGGTTCCGGGTATCCCGATCGGCATGTCGGTCGCCGACGGCGAAATGATGTACGGCTCCTACGAGGATCTGCAGGTCGACATCTGGGGCCCGCGACAGGGCAAGACCACCTCACGGGTGATCCCGGCCGTGCTCGCCGCCATCGGCCCGGTGGTCGTCACCTCCAACAAGCGTGACGTCGTCGACGCCACCCGGGATGTGCGGGCGGGCAAGGGCAGTCAGATCTTCGTCTTCGATCCGCAAGGCGTGGCCCCGGATTCGCACGACCTGCAGGCACAGCAGGAACCCGGCTGGTACTGGGATCCGCTGGCATGGGTCGACGTGCACCGGCCCGGCTGCGAGGTGCGGGCTGTCAGCCTGGCGGGTCATTTCTCCGACGCGGAGGGCAGTCCCTCGGCCGGCCAGGGCGCGGACTCGTACTTCGACCCCGAGGCCGAGGATCTGCTCGCGGCACTGTTCCTGGCCGCGGGTTTCGAGGGCAGCAACATCCTGCGGGCCTGGGAATGGGTGAACAACCCGATGGACACCACCCCCATCGAGATCCTGCGCGCGCATTCCAAGCACTACATGGCCGAGGGTCTCGCCGGCCAGTACAACCTCGACATCCGCACGCGCGACGGCATCTTCGGTGGCGCGAAGGCGATGATCAGGTGCCTGAAGTTCCCGCACATCCAGCCGTGGATCATCCCCAACGGCGGTCGGTCGGCCTTCGACGAACTGGAATTCCTCGAGCGCAACGGCACGCTCTACTGCCTGTCGCTGGAGGGCCGCGGCTCGGCGGCGCCGCTGGTGAGCGCCCTGACCGCGGCGGTCATCGACGTGGCCTCCCGGGAGGCGTCACGGTCGCCGGGCGGGCGGCTGCCGGTGCCGCTGCTGGCCGCCCTCGACGAGGCCGCCAATGTCGTGCGCTGGAAGGATCTGCCGAAGCAGTACAGCCACTTCGGTTCTCGCGGCATCGTGGTGATGACGGTGCTGCAGTCCTGGGCGCAGGGCGCGCGCTGCTGGGGACCCGATGGCATGGAGGCGCTCTGGGGCGCCGCGAACATCAAGGTCATCGGCAGCGGCATCGACGACATGACCTTCCTGCAACAGCGCTCCGAGGCCATCGGCGACTACGACAGCATCTCGCAGTCGGTCTCGGAATCGAAGGGCGGCAAGAGCTATTCGCGCTCCCTGAGCTCGTCGCGGACCTTCAACGCCCATGCCCTGGCAACCCTGCCGCGCGGCCGCGCCATCCTGTTCGCCTCCGGCACACCGGCCGTGCTGCTGCGCACGGTGCCGTGGTGGGAGGGCCCCGACGCCGCCGCGGTCGAGCGGTCGATCGAAGCCCACGACCCGTCACCGACGCGCAAGACCGAGATTTCCGATCTGATCAGCCCCGCGCTGATCAAAGAGACACTGCCGGATGTTTCGGCGCCCAAGGAGGTTCGACCGCTGTGAGCGAAGAGTCAACACCCATGGTCTACGCGAGCGTGGTCGAGTTCGTGGAGAACTACCTCAGCCTCGTGTACCGCCGGCAGGTGACCGATATCAGCGACACCGTGTGGTGCCCCGAATGGTGGAAGCACGCCGAGGCGGTCGCGCGACTGGATGCCATGTGGCGGGCGTGGGAGCACTTCCGCCACGACGGCAAGACCGGGCTCAGCATCTGGTTCCTCGACCACGCCGACCCGCACATGGCGAAACTGTTCGATCCCAAGGGCCCGTTCAAGTACTGCAGTGTGCGCAACGGCCACAAGGACATGCTCACCCCGCTGCCGTTGAAGTCCCCCCAGCAGGGCTTGTTCAGCAATCCCACGATGGGGGAGTTCCCGCTCTGAGATGAACCGTCGGCCCCGGTACGGTGCCGGCGCCGAAACGGAAAGTGGCGGATCGGGTTGCGATCCGCCACGGTTCGAAGTTATTGCTGCTCAGACTCGTTCACGTGAGCGAGCGCGTTCGCGCTCCCGCTCGTGCGCTTCCTGCTCCCGCACCCGCCGCTGCGCCGCCTCCTGCTCCCGCAGCCGCACGGCATCCTGTGCCGACTGGGCCTGTCCGACCTCCATCAGCAGCCGTACCGATTGCAGTTCGGGAGAGATGCCCATGCGCGAAAGGTGTTGCGCCAGCGCGGTTCGCCGTTCCACCGAGTCGTATCGCACGGAGCCGCGGCTGGCTTGCTGCGCGGCCATCCGAGATGCCTCCGCCTGCGCGGAGAATCGATCCTTTTCGAGAGATACGCCCCGTTCACGCGTCGGGCGCTCCAAGATTCGCGAGAGTTCGCGGTTACGCGGATCACGTGCCTTGGCATCCGCTGCCTCACGCAGCCGACGCTCGCGGCCCTCCTTCTGGCGGGCCTCGGTGACCCTGACGCGTGCTTCCGCTTCCTTCTGGCCACGTTCCCGGGTGCGCAGCGCGACAAGTGTCGCGAGCTGCAACATTTGCCTCATCATCGCCGCTGTTTCGCGGCCGATGTCGTCGAGTTCCTCGGCCATTGCCTGCTCCCCGATGCTGCAGTTAGATCACTATGGATGATTGTGGTGCTTCGTCACGGACATCGCCACACGAACGGTGGTTGCGCGTAGCCATATCCCGCCTGCAAACGTGGACACCCGGAGCCCATCAGGCGTCGCAACGGCCCGGTGGGGATTGCCCGGTGGGCTTTACTACGCCTTGGTACTCCGTTCTACGAGGTTACCAGCGAAAACTCCGAAACCACCGCACGCGCGCGTCGCGATCCAGCATATATCGCACAATTCCGGCACGTCGTGGAAAAGTCAGGATTTTCTTTGGTTAGGGAAGCCTTGGGCAAGAGGTTCAACGGGACCTTCCCGAGACCTTCGCCGGAAAAGAATCGGGCCCGGCGCGAGGAAGCGCCGGGCCCGAAAAACCATGCTGGTCAGTTGATTTGGACCGAGTGGATGTTCACGTCCGCGGCCGGTTTTCCGTCCTGACCGCCGCCCTGGACGCCCGCCTTGGCGACCTTGTCGAGGGTGGCGAGACCGGCGTCGTCGACCGTGCCGAAGATGGTGTACTGCGGCGGCAGTTGGGAATCGCCGTAGACCAGGAAGAACTGACTGCCATTGGTGCCCGGCCCGGCGTTGGCCATGGCGAGCACGCCGCGCTTGTAGGCGACCGGGTACTGGGCGGCTTGGTCATTCGGGTCGTACTGGTCGGTCGGGTACTCGTTGTCGAATTCGTAACCGGGGCCGCCCATTCCGCTGCCGGTCGGGTCGCCGCACTGCAGCACCTCCAGGCCCTTGCCCGTGGTGATGCGATGGCAGCTGGTGTTGTCGAAGAACTTCTGCTTGGCCAGGCTCTCGAAACTGTTGACCGTGCAGGGGGATTCACTCGGGGTCAGGGTCATGGAGATCGGACCCTGGCTGGTGTCCATGGTCGCCTTGACATCACCGGCGGTGGAGACATTGGCCGTGCTCGGCGGATTCACCGGCTTGTCGGCCGGCTTCTGCGACGGGCGGTACTCACAGCTGACCGAGGCCGGCTTGGCCTTGGCGGCCGGCGGGGGAGCGGCGGTCAGCGAGGCGTCCGGAGTCTCCGAGGCCTTGGCGCTGGTGCTGTTGTCATCGCCCTTGGTCAGGAAGTAGATGCCGACACCGGCCGCGACCGCGACCACAACACCCAGGGCCGAGGCCGCGATGGTGAGTTGCTTGCGCTTACGCGCCCGCTGGGCCCGATTCTCCAGTTGACGCTCCAGCTTCCGCTTCGCCGCAGCGCGTCGCTGTTCATTGCTCGGCACTAACTGTCCCTCCATGAACGGTCGGTATCTGATGTCTGTACAGACTGCGGCCGTCAGCCCAGCGGCCGCGGCAGACATTACCTGCATTCGCTGAGAAAAACCTACATATGGCAGGCCCTGGTGGCCGACGGCCGGTAACCGGTTGGACTTGGCGGACGGGCGTGGTGAAAACTGGGCATCGTGACCAAGACCAGCAGCTTCCGTGCCCCGAGGGGGGTCCCCGACTATCTGCCACCCACGTCCGCCGAGTTCGTCGCCGTCCGCGACGCCCTCGTGGGCACGGCGCGATTGGCCGGATACGGGCATGTCGAGCTGCCGATCTTCGAAGAGACCGCCCTGTTCGCGCGGGGTGTGGGCGAATCCACCGACGTCGTCACCAAGGAGATGTGGACCTTCGCCGACCGCAATGGCGAGAGCTTCACCCTGCGCCCGGAAGGCACCGCCGGCGTCATGCGGGCGGTCATCGAGAACGGCCTCGACCGCGGGGCGCTGCCCGTCAAACTCTGCTACGCCGGTCCGTTCTTCCGGTACGAGCGCCCGCAGAAGGGCCGCTACCGGCAGCTGCAGCAGGTCGGTGTGGAGGCCATCGGCGTCGACGATCCGGCGCTGGACGCCGAGGTGATCGCCATCGCCGACGCCGGATTCCGGGGGCTCGGACTGGAGGGTTTCCGGCTCGAGATCACCTCGCTCGGCGATGAGACCTGCCGGCCGCAATATCGAGAACTGTTGCAGGACTTCCTGTTCAAGCTGCCGTTGGACGAGGAGACCAAGCGCCGGGCGGCGATCAACCCGCTGCGGGTGCTCGACGACAAGCGTCCCGAGGTCAAAGAGATGACCGCCGAAGCGCCGCTCATGATCGACCACCTGTCGGAGTCGGCCAAGGCGCACTTCGAGCAGGTGCTCGGCCTCCTCGACGCGCTGGGCGTGCCGTACGTGGTCAACCCGCGCATGGTGCGCGGACTCGACTACTACACGAAGACCACCTTCGAATTCGTGCACGACGGGCTGGGCGCGCAGTCCGGCATCGGCGGCGGCGGCCGTTACGACGGGCTGATGGCCGAGCTCGGCGGGCAGCCGCTCTCGGGCATCGGCTTCGGCATCGGCGTCGACCGGACGGTGCTGGCGCTCGAGGCCGAGGGCAAGTCCGCCGTCGACGGTCCCCGCGTCCAGGTGTTCGGCGTCCCGCTCGGTGAGGTGGCCAAGCAGCGCCTGGTGGTGCTCGCGGCCGAGCTGCGCCGGGCCGGCATCCGCGTCGACCTCGCCTACGGCGGCCGCGGGATGAAGGGCGCGATGAAGGCGGCCGACAAGTCCGGCGCGCAGCTGGCCCTGGTGCTCGGCGACCGCGAGGTCGCCGAGGGGCAGATCGGGCTCAAGGATCTGAGCACCGGCGAACAGCGTCAGATCCCCCTGGACGAGGCCGTCGCCCAGGTCGCGGCCGCACTCGCGGGCGAGCAGAACTGATCCGTCGGCCGAGCCGGACAGCGCCGCTGCCCGGCCCGGCCGGCAGCCGCCGCGCCGATGGGGGCTTGGGGTGGGGCAAATCGGGGTATGGGGTTAGGACCTGCTGGTACCGTGCGGTGCGTCCCGCGGGGGCGGTGCGTGCCGCCGGCAGGCCCGACCCATCGAGACTTGGACGAATGCGCTGCTGTGACTGATGAATCGAAACCGGGATCCGACGGCGAAATCGGCCTCGACCTGGTCGCCCCCGAACTGCTGGCCCCGGCCCTGCGCAGGCTCACCCTGGCCGCGCTCGGCATCGGCATCGGGGTCGGACTGCTGATGGCGCTGTTCGTGCACTGGCCGATCGCCCTCGTCACCGGCCTCGTGCTCGGCGCGCCCACCGCTCTCTACGCCGTGGCCGTGCAGCGCCGTCGAATCACGGTGTCCGGCACCGTCATCCGTGCCCGCACCTGGCGCGGCGAACGCCGCCTCGACCTGGCCGGCGCCACCGCCGCCGAAATCCTGGTCTACCCGGGCAAGATCAGCCGCATCGTGCTGCGCGTCACCGCCGGCGCCGACACCCAGGTCGTGCCGCTGGCCATCTACAGCGACTCCGGCAGCGGTCGCGAACTCCACATTCTGGGCCTGCGCAAACTCGCCGACGCCCTGGCCGGTTGCCCCCTCGCGGCCGCCCTCGCCATCTCCGGACTGCTCGTCCAGCAACTGCGCGCCGAGGCGCGCGACGCCGTCGCCGAGCAACGGCCCCTCTACCGGGCCGTCCGCATGGTCCGCGACCGCGACCAGGTCGCCCCGGTCGTCCTCAGCGACTCCGACATCGCCGACCTCGCCCACTGAGCGGTCAATTCACCGATCCCCGAGCCGGATTCACCGGCCGGTGCCGGTGTCTGTTTGCTCACGCGCTGCTCACGGGGCGGGACGCGGGGGAGTGAGCCTGGCTAGGGTGAAGACGGACCTACCCGCCATCGCGAGGAGATCGTCGTGAGCACCATCGCGCCAGTGACCGTCACCGTGACCGGAGCCGCCGGGCAGATCGCCTACGGATTGCTCTTCCGCATCGCGTCGGGGGCGCTACTCGGGTCCGAGACGCCGGTGCGGTTGCGGCTGCTGGAGATTCCGGCCGCCGTTGGATCGCTCGAGGGCGTGGCGATGGAACTCGAGGACGGGGCGTTCCCGCTGCTGGCGGGCATCGATATCGCCGATGACCCGTGGATCGGGTTCGACGGGGCCAATATCGCGATTCTGGTGGGCGCGCGGCCGCGGACCGCGGGCATGGAACGCTCGGACCTGCTGGCGGCCAACGGGCCGATCTTCACCGATCAGGGCGCGGCCATCAATGCCAATGCGGCAGAGGACATCCGGGTGCTGGTGGTCGGGAATCCGGCCAATACCAATGCCTTCATCGCCATGAGCAATGCGCCCGACGTGCCCGCCGGGCGGTTCACCGCGCTCACCCGGCTCGACCACAATCGCGCGATCGCGCAGGTGGCGAAGAAGACCGGGGCGGCGGCCGCCGACATCGCGCGGATCACGGTGTGGGGCAATCACTCCGCGACGCAGTACCCGGACCTCGCCCATGCGACGGTCGGCGGGCGGGGCGCGCTCGAGCTGATCGCCGACGATGCCTGGGTGACCGGCGATTTCATCCCGACCGTGCAGCAGCGCGGCACCGCCATCATCAAGGCGCGCGGCGCGTCCTCGGCGGCGAGCGCGGCCAGCGCCGCCATCGACCACATCCACGACTGGGTGCTGGGTACCGCGCCCGGCGACTGGACCTCGATGGCGGTGCCCTCGGACGGCTCCTACGGCGTGCCCGAGGGACTGATCAGCTCGTTCCCGGTGACCTGCGCCGATGGCGAGTACACCATCGTGCCGGACCTGGAGATCGGCGAGTTCGCCCGCACCCGGATCGACCACAGCGTCGCGGAACTCGTGAGCGAGCGCGACGCCGTGGTCGACCTGGGGTACGCCAAGCGGTCCTGATCAGTACCGGCGAGCGGAGGTGATCAGCTGAGCTTGCTGATCACGTTCTCGCCGTACCACTTGATCTTGACGATCTTCTCCTCCAGCGACTCCGTGTCGGGCTCCATCGCGTAGGAGTTGCGGAAGCCGACGATCAGATCGGTGATGCCCTTCTCCTCGAGGCGCTTCACCCCGTCGGTGGTGTAGCCGTCGCGGGAGACCGCGTGGATCTCGAACTCGCCCGGATTGTCGCGCTCCCCGCGCAATTCGTTGATCCGCGCCAGGTACTTGTCCAGGTCGTCGCCCTTGCCGCCGGCGTGCATCCAGCCGTCGCACAGCCGCACCGCGCGGCGCAGCGCGGCATCGCTGTGCCCGCCGACCAGGATCGGCAGCGGCTGGGTCGGGGCGGGGGTGAGCTTGATCTTGGGAATGTCGTAGAACTCGCCGTGGTACTCGAAGTACTCGCCGGTGGACAGGCCGCGCACGATCTCGATGCACTCGTCCAGGCGCTTGCCGCGCTTCTCGAACGGGACGCCCATCATCTGGAAGTCCTCCGGCCACGGGCTGATGCCCACGCCCAGGGCGAAGCGGTTGTTGCTCAGGCGGGCCAGCGAACTGGCCTGCTTGGCCACCAGCACCGGCGGGCGGATGGGCAGCTTGAGCACGAACGGGGTCATGCGCAGCGTGGTGGTGGCCGCGGCGAGGGCGGCCGACAGCACGAAGGTCTCGATGAACGGCTTGCCGTCCAGGAACTCGCGATTGCCGTCGGCGGTGTACGGGTACTTGGAATCCGACTCGGCCGGGTAGGCGATGCTGTCGGCCACGGTGATGCTGTGGAACCCGGCGGCCTCGGCGGCCTGCGCGAGGGGGATGTAGTAATCCGGGTTGGTCATCGCCTCCGCGTAGGTGAAGCGCATCGATCGTCCTCTCGACAGTGAGCCAGTACAAAAACTAGAACTGATTCTAGTTCTGTGAGTGATGCTAGCGGGAGGCTCGCGGGAAAGGCAGTCGAACGAGCGATCCGCACCCTCCGCACCCGATCCTGCTGGAGGTGCTCACCTGTCGTATCGCAGCGGCAGACCGCCCGGTCGTAGCCGTCCCGGTGGCTGAGATGCCCGTCCCGGTGGGCTTGTCCGGATTCCTGGATCTTGTTCTAATCGCGTCATGACGATCGCCATCACCGGCTCCGGCTCGGGCATCGGCGCGGCCACCGCCGCCGCTCTGCGCGCCGCCGGGCACGACATCATCGGGATCGACCTGCGCAACGCCGACATCACCGTCGACCTCACCGACGCCGCGGCGCGCGCGGCCGCGGTCGAGGAGATCGTGGAGCGATCCGGGGGAGTGCTGGACGGCGTGGTGCTGTGTGCCGGTGTCGGCCCGCAGGTGCCCGACCCGAACCTCGTGGTGGAGATCAACTACCGGGCCACCGTGGCCCTGCTCGACGCCCTGCTGCCCGCGCTGCGCAAGGGCGAAAACCCTGCGGCCGTGGTGGTTTCGTCGGTGGCCTCCACCCAGATCAAGTGGGAGGACAATCCGATCCGCACGGGCACCGAGGCCGAGGCCTTCGCCCAGGCCGGGGATTTCGCGGGCCACTACGCCTACGCGTCCTCCAAGAACGCCGTCACCGTGGCCGTGCGCGAACGCGCCGTCGAGTGGGGCGCCGCCGGCGTGCGATTGAACACCGTCGCCCCCGGCAGCGTCGAAACCCCGCTGCTGCAGGCCGGTCTGGACGATCCGCGCTACGGTGACGCCATCCGCAACTTCGTGGCCCCCATCGGCCGCAATGGCAAGCCCGAGGAGATCGCCTCCCTCATCGCCTATCTGGTCGGCCCGCAGGCCGGCTTCATCCACGGCGCCCAGTTCGTCATCGACGGCGGAATCGACGCGCAGACGCGGCCGACCGCGGTGTAATCCACCGCGGCGCGCCGACCGCGCGCCCTGAACGGTGGCCGAGCCCGCGGGGTGTACAGCCGCATTTCGGCCTCCACCGATGCCGCGGTGACCGGGGTACCCGACCCGATCGCCGCGGCATTCTGCTGTCCGGAGACGACCGTGCCGCCACGAAAGCGGCTGTGCCGCACCCGGATCAGGCGGGATCGGTCTCGGCCGCGTCCGTGCTTTCCGCCGGCCCGCCGATGACACCGGGGGCGAAGGTGCCCAGGTTGCCGGTGAGTTCGCTTTCGGCGGTGTGGCTTTGGTGCGGCCGCACGGTGCGGCCGTGCTTGGCATCGGCCGCACCGCCCTGGCTCGTGCCCGCCGCAGCAGGGGAGCCCATGTAGCCCGTACCGGCCGGGCCACCGAGGCCGGGGATGCGGGCCGCGCCTGCGCCGAACGGGTTGGCGGGGTTGGTGACCCTGCCACCGGGGATCGAGGACCCGGGGCCGCCAGGGATTGACGGCAGGCCGCCGCCGAGACCGCCGGCACCGGCTCGGATCCCGCCGGCCCCTGCGGCAGTGGTGTTGGGGAGACCACCGACCGGATCGGCCTTCCGGGGAACGCCGGGCGTGTGGGCGGCTGCCTGCAGGCCGCTGTCGAACAGGCCCTCCGCCTGCTCCAGGATCGGCCGGCCGACATTCTGTGCCAGCCACTGCGCGACCTCGGCCGGATTCGGGCCGCCGCCCTGGCCGAGCAGCTGACCGATGATGCCGTGCACCTGCGCGGTGTAGACCGAGAGTTCGCCGTGCGTGGCGTTCACGACCGCGACGGCCTCGCCGAGATGCCGGGTGGCCGAGGCGATCAGCGTGGTCTGGCCGATCGGGGTCAGGATCAGCGGGGCCAGCGCCGTGGCCTCGGCGGCGAACGCCTCCGCGATGGCGGTGAGCTGGATATTGCCCCGCTGCACGACGCCCGCGGCCCGAGTGGTGATCGACGACAGATCGAAGCCGCGCTGAGCGGTCCCCCGGCCGTGGTTCCCGGCCTGCCGGCCCGACTCCTGCGCACGCCGGGAAGCCTGGCCCTGCCACAGGGATTCGACGGTCTCGAGCGCCCCCGCCGATCTGGACCGCGGCCACGATGACCTTCGACCCGGTGCTGAGCAGGGTCGCCGGATTCAGCGGGCCGAGGATGCCGGTGCCGAAGCCCTGCAACAGGTCCAGGAACGGCTCGAACAGCGCGTCCAGTCCGGGAAGCGCGGGAAGCGCCAGGCCCTTCATGAGATCGCCGACCGGATCGGCGGGCAGCGGCGGCAACGCGGCCGCGGGATCGGCGGCGGCCCGGGCCGCCGCGGCCTGGGCGGCATCGAGCGCGGCGGGCGCGGCGTTCAGGGCGGCGTCCGCGGAACCGAGCACGGCCTCGGCAGTGCCGAGTGCGTCCCGCGCGCCCGAGAGTGCACCGTCCAGCGCGGGCGCGACCGTGTCGCCGAGCGTGCCGGTCCGTGACTCCGCGGCAGCACCGCCCGGGACTCCTCCGGCGAGCGGCGAGCTGATCTGCTCGAATTCCTTACGCGCGAGCGCGAATTCCGGCGATTCGAACGGCGGCATGTCGGTGGGCAGTGTGCCCAGCGGCAGCTCCGGGATCGGACCGATGACGCTCACGTTGTCGGCTCCCCTCGCACCGGTGTCCGGATCTGCCGGGCAGACGGCATCGATGACGCCGGAGTCGATCGGCCTCATACCCGTTCGCCGATCTGCCCGGCGGCCGTGCCGAGGCCCCCGGCGAATTCGGCGTCGGTGGTGTCGTAGGTGGCGGCCGATCCGAAGGCGGCCCGGCCGAGGGCGCCGAAGCGGGCCGAGAGGGCGGCGATGTCGCGATCGTGCAGGAGTTCGGCGATCGTGAAGCCGGCCAGGAAGTCCGCGCCGACGAGTCCGAAGACCGGTGTCATGGCCGCGACGTGGGACACCGTGTCGAGGCCGCCCTGGGCGGCGATGTCGGCGGCGACGCCGTCCTGGGTGGCGGCGAATGTACGCACCGCACCGGTGTCGACCCAGAGCTCGGCCATGGCAGTACCCCCCTGATCGTCATGGACATGCGGATGGCGAATATATCCCGTCCATCGTCCAGACCGGCGTGGCGTGCGCGGCCACACCGCAACCACACCGTTGTTGCAAATTAGAACAAGTTCTATATTCTCGTCTCCATGAAGGTCGCAGTCACCGGCGCCGCCGGGTTCCTTGGCACCAATTTGCTTCGCCTGCTTACCGATCGCGGTCACGAAGTGACTGCCATCGACCGGGTCGCGGGCGCGAGCCAGCCCGGTGTCGCCTGGGTCAACGGTGACGTGCTGGACCCGGCGTCCATGCGCGCGGCGCTGGACGGGGCCGAGGTGGTCTACCACCTGGTCGCGCTCATCACCCTGGCCCACAAGAACGACGTGGCCTGGCGGGTCAACACCGAGGGCGTGCGCATCGTCGCGGACGCCGCGCGCGAGGTCGGCGTGCGGCGGATGGTGCACACCAGCTCCATTCACGCGTTCAACCAGTACAGCTGTGGCGGCCGGATCAACGAGCGCTCGCCGCGGTCCATCGATCCCGAGCTGCCGGTGTACGACCGCTCCAAGTGGCAGGGCGAGATCGAGCTGCGCAAGATCATCGACAAGGGCCTGGACGCGGTGGTGTGCAACCCGACCGGTGTGTACGGCCCGATCGACAACACCGCCTCGCGCATCAACACCACGCTGTGGGACGCCGCGCGCGGCCGGGTGCCGGTGATGATCAGCGGCGGCTTCGACCTGGTCGACGTGCGCGACGTGGCCCAGGGTCTGGTGCTCGCGAGCGAGCGCGGCCGCACCGGTGAGAACTACCTGCTCGGCGGGCACTTCACCGACATGTTCCAGGCCACCCGCACCGCCGCCGAGGTCAACGGGAAGATGAAGCCCGCCTTCGCGATTCCGGCCAAGGTCATCAATGCCTGCATGCCGGTCATGGAGCCCGTCGCCCGTGCGCTGGGCAGTGACCGCATCTCCAAGGCGGCCATGGGCGCGCTGCTGTCGGCGCCGATCGTCGAGCACACCAAGGCCACCGAGGAACTCGGCTACCGGCCGCGGCCCGCCGAGCAGACCATTCGGGATCTGGTCGCCTTCTACAACGGGCAGCCGATCGAGTCCGACACGCAGAAGATTGCTTGACAGTCGTTAGAACACGTGTTCGACTGGGGTGGTGCGTTGGCAAAGGCAAACCCTCGGCGCCGATGACGGCGCGCTACCCGGGCTCGAACGTGCGGGTTTCGTACGCAGCGTACAGACGCCCGAGTTCGAGGGCATCACGTTTCACGAGGTGCTCTGCAAGAGTGCCCTGAACCGGGTGCCCGACAGCAATCTGCCCTTCAGCTGGACCATCAACCCCATGCGGGGCTGCTCGCACGCGTGCCGCTACTGCTTCGCCCGCGGCACGCACGAGTACCTCGACCTGGATGCGGGGGCCGATTTCGACTCCCAGATCGTGGTCAAGACCAATGTGGTCCCGGTGCTGCGGCGCGAACTGCACAAGCGGTCGTGGCGGCGGGAATCGGTTGCGCTGGGCACGAATACCGATCCCTATCAGCGCGCCGAGGGCCGCTACCGGCTCATGCCCGGCATCATCTCCGCGCTCGCCGACTCCGGCACCGGGTTCTCCATTCTCACCAAGGGCACGCTGCTGCGGCGGGATCTGCCGCTGCTGGTCCAGGCTGCCGGGCAGGTGCCGGTGCACCTCGCCGTCTCCATCGCCATCCTGGATCCGGAGCTGCATCGCGGCCTCGAGCCCGGCACGCCCTCGCCGCGGGCGCGGCTGGAACTGGTGCGCGCCCTGGCGGACGCCGGATTCGCGGTGAATGTCATGGTGGCGCCGGTGATTCCGTACCTCACCGACTCCCAGGCGCATCTCGACGCGCTCTTCGCCGCCATCGCCGAGGCCGGGGCCGCCGGTGTCACGGCGTTCCCCATGCATCTGCGCGGCTCCACGCGCGGCTGGTTCCTCAATTGGCTGGCCGAAGCCCACCCGGCGCTGCTGCGACGCTACCGGCAACTGTATGGTCGGGGTGCTTCGGTGACACCGGAGTATTCTGCGTGGCTACGCGGCCGAATCGGGCCGTTGCTGGAGAAACACCGTTTGAACCGCGATCGGCCGGCCGAACCCGAGGTCCGCGTCGCCGAATCGCACACGCCCGATCCGCAGCTGGCGTTGTTCGCCTGACGGCGGTTCTTTGATCGAAACCATTGCGCATCACGGGTGTGTCGCGAATATTGCGGAGTAGTTTGGCGTTGGTACCTCACACCTGACGAGGAAGTGATGCACGCGCATGGTTTCGCAGCATGACGACCCTGCGGCGCTGCCGCACAAGGATACTGTGGCTCCGCTGCACAACAGCACTGTGAAAGCTCCGTCCGACGGCGGGGTCGCGGCGGCCGGAAACGGTGGCGCCACAGCGAAATTGGCGGTCGAGAAATTGGAAAGAGTCGTCATCCGCTTTGCGGGTGACTCCGGTGACGGTATGCAGCTCACCGGTGACCGTTTCACCCACGAGGCCGCCGCCTTCGGCAATGACCTTGCCACCCAGCCGAACTTCCCCGCCGAGATCCGCGCGCCCCAGGGCACGCTGCCGGGCGTGTCGTCGTTCCAGATCCAGATCGCGGACTACGACATCCTCACCGCGGGGGACCAGCCCGACGTATTGGTCGCCATGAATCCTGCTGCGCTGAAGGCGAATCTGGAGGATTTGGCCCGCGGTGCGACGGTGATCGTGAATACTGACGAATTCACCAAACGGAATCTGACCAAGGTCGGCTATGCCGGTGATCCGCTCGCCGATGACACGCTGACCGATTTCGTGGTGCACCGGGTGCCCATGACATCCCTGACGCTCGGGGCAACCGAACCGACCGGTGTGGGTAAGAAAGATGGGCAGCGCGCGAAGAATATGTTCGCGCTCGGCTTGCTGTCGTGGATGTACGGGCGGCCCATCGGTGGCACCGAGCAGTTCATGCGGGAGAAATTCGCGGCCACCCCGGATGTCGCCGAAGCGAATATCCTCGCATTCCGGGCAGGCTGGAATTACGGCGAAACCACCGAGGCCTTCGCCACCACCTACGAGATAGCCCCCGCGACGCTGCCGGTCGGCACCTACCGGCAGATCACCGGCAATACCGCGCTCGCCTACGGCATCGTCACCGCCGGGCAGCTGTCCGGGCTGCCGGTCTTCCTGGGCACCTACCCGATCACCCCGGCCTCGGACATCCTGCACGAACTGAGCAAGCACAAGAACTTCGGCGTCACCACCTTCCAGGCCGAGGACGAGATCGCCGGCATCGGCGCGGCGCTGGGCGCCGCACTCGGCGGCGCGCTCGGGGTCACCAGTACCTCCGGGCCGGGGCTGGCGCTCAAGAGCGAGACCATCGGCCTGGCCGTCATGACCGAGCTGCCGCTGGTGATCATCGACGTGCAACGCGGCGGGCCCTCCACCGGCCTGCCCACCAAGACCGAACAGGCCGACCTGCTGCAGGCGCTCTACGGGCGCAACGGCGAGTCGCCGGTGGCCGTCGTCGCGCCGCGCTCACCGGCGGACTGCTTCGACGCCGCGGTCGAGGCCGCCCGCATCGCGCTGACCTACCGCACGCCCGTGCTGCTGCTGTCCGACGGCGCCATCGCCAATGGTTCCGAGCCGTGGGCGATTCCGCAGGTCACCGAGCTGGCCCCGATCGATCCGGGCTTCGAACCCGAGGGCGCGGAGGGCGATTCGTTCCAGCCCTACGCGCGCGATCCGGAGACCCTGGCCCGGCCGCTGGCCGTGCCTGGCACCGTGGGCCGCGCCCACCGCATCGGCGGGCTCGAAAAGGCCGACGGCAGCGGCAATATCTCCTACGACCCGGCCAATCACGAGCTGATGGTGCGGATCCGGCAGGCCAAGATCGACGGCATCGCGGTGCCCGACCTCGAGGTGGACGATCCGGGTGACCGCGCCGAACTGCTGCTCATCGGCTGGGGCAGCTCCTACGGGCCGATCGGCGAGGCATGCCGGCGGGCACGGCGGCGCGGGGTGCCGGTGGCGCAGGCGCATCTGCGGAACCTGAACCCCTTCCCGCCCAACCTCGGTGAGGTGCTGCGCCGCTACCGCACCGTGGTCTGCCCGGAGATGAACGGCGGCCAGCTGGCCATGCTGCTGCGCGCCCGCTACCTGGTCGACGTGCAGCCGTGGACCAAGATCGCCGGCACCGCCTTCCAAGCACAGGAACTGGTCGGCGTCATCGACGCGGCCCTGGACGGTTCCATCGCGGAGATGGAACAGGCCAAGGCCTTCGCCGCACGCGCGCGGGCGACCTACCGCACCCCAGGGGGCAACTGATGACCATTCTCGAAAACCCGCTCGTGGGCGCCGATCTCGGCCTCACCGGACTGTCCGGCGTGCCGCGGGCCGACCGGCCGCAGAAGGCGAAGGACTTCACCTCCGATCAGGAGGTGCGCTGGTGCCCCGGGTGCGGCGACTACGTCATTCTGGCCACCGTGCGCGGCTTCCTGGCCGATCTGGGTCTCGAGCGCGAGAACCTCATGTTCGTGTCCGGCATCGGCTGCTCGAGCCGGTTCCCGTACTACCTGGAGGCGTACGGGATCCACTCGATCCACGGCCGCGCGCCGGCCATTGCCACGGGCATGGCGGTGACCCGGCCCGACCTGTCGGTCTGGGTGGTGACCGGTGACGGCGACGCGTTGTCCATCGGCGGCAATCACCTCATCCACGCGCTGCGCCGCAACGTGAACATGACGATCCTGTTGTTCAACAACCGGATCTACGGTCTCACCAAGGGCCAGTACTCACCGACCTCGGAGACCGGCAAGGTCACCAAGTCCACCCCGATGGGCTCGGTCGACCATCCGTTCAACACCCTGTCGGTGGCGCTGGGCGCCGAGGCCACCTTCGCCGCCCGCGCGCTGGACTCGGATCGGGCCGGGCTCACCGAGGTGCTGCGCGCCGCCGCCGAACACCGCGGCACCTCGTTCGTGGAGATCCTGCAGGACTGCCCGATCTTCAACGACGGCTCCTTCGACGCGCTGCGCCGGGAGAACGCCGAATCCCATCTGGTCCGGTTGCGGCACGGTGAGCCCATTCGGTTCGGCGCGGACGGTGAATTCGCGGTGGTCCGTGCTGGTTTCGGCCTGCGGGTGGCGCGCGCCGACAGTGTCGCCGAAGCCGAGATCGTGGTTCACGACGCCTATACCGACCACCCCGAATACGCCTACGCTCTGTCCCGCCTGTCCGACCAGGACCTCACCCACGTGGTGACCGGCATCTTCCGCAGCGTCTCCCGCCCGACCTACGACGACGGCGTCCGCGCCCAGTTGACCACCGCCGTCGAACGCAAACCGGTGAGCGAGAACTCGCTGCAGGAGCTGCTCACCGGCCGCGAAACCTGGACGGTCGGCTGATCTTTCGCCGCTAGGCCGGAACGAAGGCGTTCAGCAAGCGCTCGAACAGATCGTCGAAGCGCTTGCGGGACGCCTTCTGGCCATCGTCGAGCCCGTCGCCGAGCTCGGGCGCGTACACGATCAGGTGCACGTCCTGATCCGGCGACTGCGGCATGTAGTCGATGATGGATGTCCCCTTGTCGGCCTGTTCCGGTGTCCCCATGTCCACGGCCGCCAGCGCCTTCACCTCGGCCGCCGCGGCCCCGATGACGTCGGCGGGCACGGACCCGGTCACCGGCTGCGCGCTGTTCTCGGCGCGCTTCACCGCCCGCCCGTCGGGCTGAATCTCCAGCGACGGATGCAGATCCGTCCGCGTCTGCCATCCCGCGGGCATGGCGGTCAGCGTGAACAGCGCCACGCCGGGTACCGGTGCCGGGTCCGCCATCGCGAATACCCCTGTGCCCGTGAGCATCACCACGGCCAGCGCGGTCACCGCCCCCGCCCGCCATCCACGCCGCTGCGCCACCCGGCCGAGCCGCGCCTCGCCGAAAAGTCTTGCCGCCCTGGCTGTCCGCATCACATTCCTCCGAATTCCCTTGCGGGCACCCACCCGCCGCCGCCGATTCTGCCGCCAACCGCACGCCACACCCGCGCTGCCACGCCGACCCACCCCGGACACCGCCCTCGCCCCGAGCGAAACGGATGGAGGGCCGGAAATGGCAAGGTCCCCAGCCTCTCCGAGGCTGGGGACCGGAGGAATGTCGGGTCAGCGGAGAGCGGGCGGGTTGTTCAGGTCCCGGGCCGAATAGGTGTCGCAGGCCTTGACCTGGCCGGTCTTGTAGCCGGTCAGGAACCACTTCTGCCGTTCCTCCGACGAGCCGTGGGTCCAGGCTTCGGGGTTGACGCGGCCGGTGGATGCCTTCTGGATGCGGTCGTCGCCGACGGCGGACGCGGCGGAGAGCGCGTCGCGGATGTCGTTGTCGGTCAACGGCTTCAGGAAGGGTGTGTTGGAGCCGGGCGCGGGGAGCTTGTCGGCGTAGTTGGCCCAGACCCCGGCGTAGCAGTCGGCCTGGAGTTCGGTGCGGACCGCGCCGGAGGTGGCGCCCTGGGGGTCGCGCTGGGCGCGGTTGATGTCGCCGAGCAGGTTCTGGATGTGGTGGCCGAACTCGTGGGCGACCACGTACTCCTGAGCGAGCGGGCCGCCGCTGGAGCCGAAGCGGTCGACCAGTTCCTGGAAGAAGCTGGTGTCGAAGTAGGCGGTCTGATCGGCGGGGCAGTAGAACGGGCCGACCGCCGAGGAGGCACGACCGCAGCCGGTGCTGACCGCGCCGGAGAAGAGGTTGAGCTTCGGGACCACGTACTTGCGGTTGGTCTGCTTCGGCAGTTCGGTGCCCCAGATCGCGTCGAGGCTCTGGGCGGTGAGGATGACGCGGCAGTCGACGTACTTGTTGGCGTCGGCGCCGGTCTTGCAGTGTGTGGGCAGGGTCGCGGTGCCCGACTTGGCATTGCTGTCCGCGCCCGTGAACTGGCCGAGAATGCTGCCCGGGTCGCCGCCGAAGATCAGCGCCGCGATCACCGCGATGATGCCCAGCGCACCGCCGCCGAGAGCCAATCCACCGCCCATACCCGGTCCGCCACCGCCACCACTCGCCCGGTTCGGGTCGATTTGCAGGCCCTCGTTGAAGGTCATGGCTATCACTGTGACACGGGCGAGTCGATATCGGTTTCCACTCGCTGAACGTGTCTCTCTACGATGGGTCTGCACCTGGTCACACCTCACCGGTGCTTCGAGCCCGTCGAAAGGAATCCCGTGCTGCGCACCCACTTGGCTGGTTCGCTGCGAAGCGAGCACGCCGGTCAGACCGTCACCCTCACCGGCTGGGTGGCCCGGCGGCGAGACCACGGTGGCGTGATCTTCATCGATCTGCGTGATGCGTCGGGTGTTGCCCAGGCCGTCTTCCGTGAAGGCGAACCCGCGGCGGCCGCCCACAAGCTGCGCAACGAGTTCGTGGTGAAGATCGTCGGCGTGGTCGAGAACCGCCCGGCCGGTAGCGAGAACCCGAACCTGCCGACCGGCGCCATCGAGGTCAACGTGACCGAGCTCGAGGTGCTGAACGAGGCCGCGCCGCTGCCGTTCCAGCTCGACGACGAGCCGGGCGAGGAAGCCCGCCTCAAGTACCGCTACCTGGACCTGCGCCGCGAAGGCCCGGCGCACACGATCCGCCTGCGCTCCAAGGTGAACGCCGCCGCCCGCGCCGTGCTGGCCAAGCACGCGTTCGTCGAGGTCGAGACCCCGACCATGACCCGCTCCACCCCCGAGGGCGCGCGCGACTTCCTGGTTCCGGCCCGCCTGCAGCCCGGCAAGTTCTACGCCCTGCCGCAGTCGCCGCAGCTGTTCAAGCAGCTGCTCATGGTCGGCGGCATCGAGCGCTACTACCAGATCGCGCGCTGCTACCGCGACGAGGACTTCCGCGCCGACCGCCAGCCCGAGTTCACCCAGCTCGACATCGAGATGAGCTTCGTCGAGCAGGAGGATGTCATCCTGCTGGCCGAGGATGTCCTGGCCGCGCTGTGGGAGCTGGTCGGTTACGAGATCCCGACCCCGATCCCGCACATGACCTACGCCGAGGCCATGCGCCGCTACGGCTCGGACAAGCCGGACCTGCGCTTCGAGGTCGAGATCACCGAGATGATGGAGTACTTCAAGGACACGCAGTTCCGCGTGTTCCAGGCTCCCTACGTCGGCGCGGTCGTCATGCCGGGCGGCGCGTCGCAGCCCCGCCGCCAGTTCGACGCCTGGCAGGAGTGGGCCAAGCAGCGCGGCGCCAAGGGCCTGGCCTACATCACCTTCAACGAGGACGGCACCCTCGGCGGCCCGGTCGCCAAGAACCTCACCGACGCCGAGCGTGAGGGTCTGGCCAAGCAGGTCGGCGCCGAGCCCGGCGACTGCGTGTTCTTCGCGGCCGGCGACATGAAGTCCAGCCGCGCGCTGCTGGGCGCGGCCCGCGGCGAGATCGCCCGCAAGTGCGGCCTCATCGACGAGAACGCCTGGGCCTTCGTGTGGATCGTGGACGCCCCGATGTTCGAGCCCACCGCCGACGCCACCGCGAGTGGCGATGTGGCCCTGGGCTATTCGGCCTGGACCGCCGTGCACCACGCCTTCACCTCGCCCAAGCCCGAGCACCTGGACACCTTCGACACCGATCCGGGCTCGGCGCTGGCCTACGCCTACGACATCGTCTGCAACGGCAACGAGATCGGCGGCGGCTCCATCCGTATCCACCGCCGGGACGTGCAGGAGCGGGTGTTCCAGGTGATGGGAATCGGCGAGGAGGAGGCCCAGGAGAAGTTCGGCTTCCTGCTCGACGCCTTCTCCTACGGCGCGCCGCCCATGGGCGGCATCGCCTTCGGCTGGGACCGCATCACCGCGCTGCTGGCCGGCGTGGACTCGATCCGCGAGGTCATCGCCTTCCCGAAGTCGGGTGGCGGCGTCGACCCGCTCACCGACGCGCCCACCCCGATCACCCTGCAGCAGCGGCAGGAGGCGGGCCTCAACGCCAAGCTCGACGCGAACGGCAACCCGGTCAAGGACGACGCCAAGTAAGGGCGCGCCCGGACCGTCGCGAGCCCGCCGGTATCAGCGATACCGGCGGGCTCCGTCGTCGACAGCGGCTCGCGCGTGCGGGCGGATCGAGCTCAGACCACCAGCCCGTTGGTGAGCGAACGGTAGGCGTAGGTGGTGGCGATGGCGGTGACCGGTCCGGCCACCAGCAGGCCCAATCCGCACAGCAGCGCGCCGATCACGGTCATGATCAGCACCCCCAGCGCCAGCAGGGTCACCTGCAGGGCATTGGCGATCACCAGCCGCACGCTGGATTGGATTGCGGCGATCGGGTTCTGGTCCCGATCGATCACGAAGTGCAGCGCGAACATGCACAGCACGCCCACGATGATCGCCGGGAACACGCACGCGATCGAGGCCACGAGGCACAGCGCGAACACGATGAGCGCGGTGATCAGCACATTCCCGGCATTCACGAAGCCGAAGAAGGCCGGGAAATCCGGTGGCGTCCCGTCGGTTTCGTACAGTGCGCCGCGGATCATGGCGGCCTGCAGCAGCCACACCACCAGCGACGCCACCGCGAACAGCAGGACGACGGCCGACAACGACTGCACGTCAACCATATTCACCAGCAAGGTGACCACCAGCCAGGCGATCATGCCGATCAGCACCATGCCCACCCACGGAATGGGATTGAGC
The DNA here is from genome assembly GCF_042754245.1 of Nocardia sp. NPDC059228. Classification (NCBI taxonomy): domain Bacteria; kingdom Bacillati; phylum Actinomycetota; class Actinomycetes; order Mycobacteriales; family Nocardiaceae; genus Nocardia; species Nocardia sp. NPDC059228. The sequence continues at coordinate 88,261 of NZ_JBHZAL010000014.1, forward strand.
CGGAACCGATCCCACCCGTAGGTGAGGGCCGCGCCGACGTCGAGGGTCTCGCGCGGGGATGTATAGCCCTGTTTCGGCGCCGGCTCGGCGGGCGGGGCGCCGGCGGGCGGCGGCATCGCACCCGGCGGGAATCCGCCCGGTGGAGGCGGATTCGCGCCGGGCGGCATGCCTGCCGGCGGCAACTGCTGCGGCGTGCCCGGGCCGTAGCCGGCCGGCGGCTGCGGCGCGCCCGGCTGCGGGGTGAAGGCCGGCGGAGGTTCCACCGGCTCGCTGCCGTACTGCGCGGCGCCGGGGCCGTCGAATTGCGGGTACCCGGCGAGGCCGGGCAGTTGGTGGCGGCCGGGCGCGGGGCCCGGCTCGGGCGCGCCGGAAACCGGTGCGGGCTCGGGGTTTTGGTGCTGCCCGGCGTGGGACGGATACTGCTCGCCGCCCCCTGCGACGGGACGGTCGCCGGAGGGCTCGTACGGTGCTGAGGGCGGCGTGCCAGTCATGGTCGCAAGCCTTTCACATTTCCCGGTTTACGGTGTGGCGCACAGCAAGTGACCATGAGACAACTAGACGGTCCTGGTTGTGTCAAGCAACCAGCGCCGCGTGGGCAAACCCATCACAAAGACACGCCGCCCGACGCGCGAAAGGTTGCGCAACCGCTCGCTGAAAGTGACCTGACGGGAGTAACTTGGGTTCCGATGACCGCACTATTGGCCGAACGCGCCGCCGAAGTCGTGTCCGCGGCACAACAGTTGCTCACGAAGCGAATGGGTGCTCCGGTGAAGCTGAGCGATCCGATGGAACTCAGCGGCAGTGGTAGGACGACGGTACTCCGTGTCCGCGTTGCAGAGAACGCCTTTTCGCTACCTCGCACACTGATTGTGAAGCAGGTAGCGGGTACGGCGACGCAGCGGCGCACCGGCGGCATGGCTCCCGGTGTCGCCAGCATCGACTCCGCATTCCTGCGCGAGGCGGTCTCCTACCAATTCACCACCGCCCTCGGCCGTGACCACCGGCCCGGCGCCTACCTGCTCGGCTACAGCCTCCCGGACCGCCTGCTCATACTCAGCGACCTCGGAGAGAACACCTCCCTGACCGCGGTCCTGCAGTCCGGCGTGGAACCGAGCGGGCGCAATGCGCTCATGGCATTCGCTCAGGCACTGGGCCGCATGCACGCCGCGACCGTCGGCCGCGAGGCGGACTTCGTGGCGCTGCTGCGGCGCGTCGATGTGGTGCACCGCGTGGACGGCATCGCGCAGCAAGCCGAATCCGCGGTCGCCGAGGTGCCGATCATGTTGCAGCGCGAGCTGGGCATCGAGGTGCCGGGGGAGATCGCCGAGCGCATCGTGCGCGGCAACCGGCTCTTCTCCGCCGGGCGCTACCGCGCCTTCAGCCCCTCCGACCTGTGCCCCGACAATGTCATCCTCAATGACGAGGGCGCGCGGTTCCTGGACTACGAGTGGGGCGGCTTCCGCGACGCCACCCTAGACATCGCCTATGCCCTGGTCTCCTTCCCGGGCTGCCTGTGCGATTTCGAGCTGTCGCGCGAACGCGCCCGCCAGATGGTGGAGGCGTGGCGCTCCGAGGTGGTGGCGGTGTGGCCGGCCCTCGCCGATGACGAGGTGCTCGCCGAGCGCATCCTCGAGGCGCGCCTCATCTGGGTGTGGCTGTCCACCTACTGGTTCCTGCCCGCCGACCACGCCCGCATCGCCGCCGCCCGCGAGCACGGCCTGTCCATCCCGCGTTCGGCCGCCCTCATCAACCGCTGGGCCGCCCTGGCCGAGGACGCCCGCTGCACCGGCGACGACACCCTCGGCGACTTCGCCGAACACGTCTCGGCCACGCTGGAAGAGCACTGGGAGGAGTGATCCGCCGCGCGCTGTCGGGGGATGGCGTCGCGGTCGGCGAGTGTGTCGGAGCCGGTCGGTAGGGTCGGTTGCGTGAGTGATGGGCTGTTCGATCCGCCGGGCACGCAGGCGGTAGTCGACGACTTCGAGGCGGGAGCCGCGCGCATTCCCAGCGGGGACGACCGATTCGCGCCGCTGGCCGTGCGCATGCGACCGCGCACCCTCGACGAGGTGGTCGGGCAGCAGCATCTGCTCGGGCCCGGGTCGCCGCTGCGGCGGCTGATCGAAGGGTCCGGGGCGGCTTCGGTGCTGCTGTACGGACCGCCCGGGACGGGCAAGACCACCCTCGCCTCGCTGCTGTCGCAGGCCACCGGACGGCGGTTCGAAGCGCTGTCGGCGCTGTCGGCGGGCGTCAAGGAGGTGCGGGCGGTCATCGATCTGGCCCGCCGCCGCCTCACCGTGGGTGAACAGACCGTGCTGTTCATCGATGAGGTGCACCGGTTTTCGAAGACGCAGCAGGACGCGCTGCTGGCGGCGGTGGAGAACCGGATCGTGCTGCTGGTCGCGGCGACCACGGAGAATCCGTCGTTCTCGGTGGTGTCGCCGCTGCTGTCCCGCTCGCTGGTGCTGCAACTGCAGTCCCTGTCGGAGGCCGACGTTCGCACGGTGCTCACCCGGGCCATCGCCGACCCGCGCGGGCTGGCGGGGGAGTACACCGTCACGGATGCGGCGCTCGACCACATCGTGCGGATCGCGGGCGGTGATGCGCGGCGTTCGCTCACCGCGTTGGAGGCGTCGGCCGAATCCTCCCTGGACGGCACCGTCGATGTGGAGTTGGTCGAGGCCAGCGTCGACAAGGCGGCGGTGCGCTACGACCGTGCGGGCGACCAGCACTACGACGTCATCAGCGCCTTCATCAAATCCCTGCGCGGCTCCGATGTCGATGCCGCGCTGCACTACCTGGCCCGCATGATCAGCGCGGGCGAGGATCCGCGATTCATCGCCCGCCGCTTGATGATCCAGGCCAGCGAGGAGGTCGGCATGGCCGACCCCACCGCCCTGCAGACCGCGGTCGCGGCCGCCCAGGTCGTCCAGCTGGTCGGTATGCCGGAGGCCCAATTGGCCTTGACCCAGGCCACGATTCACATCGCCACGGCCCCGAAGTCGGGCGGGGTGGTCAAGAGTCTCGCGGCCGCCATGGCCGACGTACGCGCGGGCAAGGCGGGCGCGGTGCCCGCCCACCTGCGCGACGGCCACTACGCCGGCGCCGCCGCGCTCGGCAATGCCCAGGGCTACAAGTACCCGCACGACCACCCGGACGGCGTTCTCTCCCAGCAATATCCACCGGACGAGCTGGTCGGCGTCGACTACTACCGGCCGACCGATCACGGCTACGAACGTGAAGTCGGTCCTCGCGTCACCAAACTGCGCCGCATCGTCCGGGGTAAATAGCGCCGAGTGCGCCGATGCGTCACGCGCCGAATTGCAGCGACTGCCGGAAACAGTCGCTCGGTGCGCCGCGAATGCGCTTGCGGCGCTGGTCAGTCCGCCAGCAGTCCCTCGTGGATGGCGATGCGTTCGATGTCGGCGGCGGTGCCGGCCATGATCACGCGCACGTGCTCGGTGACCAGCTCGAGCGGCCAGTTCCACCAGGCGGCACGCAGCAGGCGCGCCACGTCCTGGTCCGGGAAACGCTGCTTGACCACCTGCGCCGGGTTGCCGCCGACGATCGTGTACGGCGGCACGTCGGAGGTCACGACGGCGCCGGTGGCGATGATCGCGCCGTCGCCGATGTGCACGCCCGGCATGATCAGCGAGTTGTAGCCGATCCACACGTCGTTGCCGACCACGGTGTCGCCCCTGGACGGAATCGAGGTGATGATGTCCATCGTCTCCTCGGCCCAGGTGCCGCCGAAGATGGTGAACGGGAAGGTCGACACTCCCGAGGTGGCGTGGTTGGCGCCGGCCATGATGAAGCGGGTGTTGCTCGCGATGGCGCAGTATTTGCCGATGATCAGCTTCTCGGGGCCGAAGGCATAGAGCACATTGTTGGTCTCGAAGGCGGTCGCCGCGTCCGGATCGTCGAAGTAGCTGAAGTCGCCGACCTCGATGTTCGGCGAGGTGACGTGCGGTTTCAGGAAGACGGTGCGGCGCGCGTGGGGGAGCGGGAAGCGCTGGGATGGGTCCGGGATCACAGTCACCCCGGCGATGGTAGCTATCGCCCGGTGGTGGGTGGAAACTCCCTGGACCCGGACCGGTAGGCTGGATGGTTGTGCAGACCCACGAGATTCGACGGCGCTTCCTGGAGCATTTCGTAAAGGCCGGACATACCGAGGTACCGAGTGCCTCGCTGATCCTGGCCGACCCCAACCTGCTGTTCGTCAACGCAGGCATGGTCCAGTTCGTGCCGTATTTCCTCGGTCAGCAGACCCCGCCCTTCGATACCGCGACCAGCGTGCAGAAGTGCGTCCGTACCGGCGATATCGAGAACGTCGGCGTCACCACCCGCCACAACACCTTCTTCCAGATGGCGGGCAACTTCTCCTTCGGCGACTACTTCAAGCGCGGGGCCATGGAGCTGGCCTGGTCGCTGCTCACCAACCCCGTCGAGGACGGCGGCTACGGCTTCGATCCGGAAAAGCTCTGGGTCACCGTGTATCTCGACGACGACGAGGCCGAGCAGATCTGGCGTGAGCTCGGCGTGCCGGACGAGCGGATCCAGCGCCGCGGCATGGCCGACAACTACTGGTCCATGGGCATCCCCGGCCCGTGCGGCCCGTGTTCGGAGATCTACTTCGACCGCGGCCCCGAATACGGCATCGAGGGCGGCCCCGAGGCCGACGAGGACCGCTATCTCGAAATCTGGAACCTCGTGTTCATGCAGAACGAGCGCGGCGCCGGGCGCGGCAAGGACGACTTCGAGATCCTGGGCCCGCTGCCCAAGAAGAACATCGACACCGGCATGGGCATCGAGCGTGTCGCGTTCCTGCTGCAGGGTGTCGACAATGTCTACGAGACCGATCTGCTGCGCCCGATCATCAACAAGGCCGAGGAGCTGACCAGCCGCTCCTACGGTGTCGAGCACGCCGACGACGTGCGCTTCCGCGTCATCGCCGACCATGCCCGCACCGCGGCCATGCTGATCGGCGACGGCGTGAACCCCGGCAACGACGGCCGTGGCTACGTGCTGCGCCGCCTGTTGCGCCGTATCGTGCGCTCGGCCCGCCTGCTGGGCGCCGAGCAGCCGGTGATGGGTGCGTTCATCAAGGTCGTCGCCGACCTGATGTCGCCGTCCTATCCGGAACTCACCACCGACTTCAAGCGCATCGAAACAGTGGCCGTCGGTGAGGAGGCCGCGTTCCTCAAGACCCTGAGCACCGGCACCAAGCTGTTCGACGAGACCGTCGACGAGGTGAAGGCCCAGGGCAGCAGGAAGATCAGCGGCACCGACGCGTTCACCCTGCACGACACCTACGGTTTCCCGATCGACCTGACCCTCGAGATGGCCTCCGAGGCCGGCCTGCAGGTCGACGAGGAGGGCTTCCGCGCGCTCATGGCCGAGCAGCGCAAGCGGGCCAAGGAGGACGCTCTCTCACGCAAGCACGCGCACGCCGACCTCACCGTCTACAAGGAGTTCGTGGACCGCGGCGCGACCGAGTTCACCGGCTTCGACGAGCTGTCGACCGAGGCGACGGTGCTGGCCCTGATCAAGGACGGCGTCCGGGTGCCGGTCGCCGAGGCCGGGCAGGACGTCGAGGTGATCCTGGACCGCAGCCCGCTCTATGCCGAGTCCGGTGGCCAGATCGCCGACCGCGGGTCGCTGGCCTCGTCGCACGGCCTCAAGGTGAAGGTCAACGACGTGCAGAAGATCGCCAAGAAGGTGTGGGTGCACAAGTCCACCGTCGAGGCCGGTCAGCTCACCGAGGGCGACACCGTGCTGGCCCAGGTCGATCCGGCCTGGCGGCGTGGCGCCACCCAGGGCCACTCGGGCACGCACATGGTGCACGCCGCGCTGCGACAGGTGCTGGGCCCCAACGCGGTTCAGGCCGGCTCGCTCAACAAGCCCGGCTACCTGCGCTTCGACTTCAACTGGCAGGGCGCGCTGTCCGAGCAGCAGAAGGCCGATATCGAGGCCGTCTCCAACGACGCGGTGGCCGACGACTTCCAGGTCAACACCTTCGTCACCGACCTGACCTCCGCCAAGAAGATGGGCGCCATGGCCCTGTTCGGCGAGAACTACGGCGACGAGGTGCGGGTCGTGGAGATCGGCGGGCCGTTCTCCATGGAGCTCTGCGGTGGCACCCACGTGCAGCACTCCTCGCAGATCGGCCCGATCACCGTGCTCGGCGAGTCGTCGGTCGGTTCCGGCATCCGCCGCGTGGAAGCCTTCGTGGGCCTGGACTCCTACAAGTACCTGGCCAAGGAGCGGGCGCTGCTGGCCGGTGTCGCCTCGTCGCTGAAGGTGCCCTCCGAGGATGTGCCGGGGCGCGTCGAGCAGCTGGTCGAGCGGCTCAAGACCGCCGAGAAGGAGCTGGAGCGCACCAAGATGGCGGCCGTGCTGTCGAGCGCGGGCACCTTCGTGGAGCAGGCCCAGCGGGTCGGCAAGGTGCTGCTGGTCGCCGCCGCCGCGCCCGAGGGCGTGGGCGCGGGCGATCTGCGCACCCTGGTGCAGGACATCAAGGGCCGCTTCGGTTCCGAGCCCGCCATCGTGGTGCTGCTCGGCCACGCCGACGGCAAGGTGCCGTTCGTCGCCGCGGTCACCAAGGCCGCGCAGGATCTCGGCATCAAGGCCGGGGATCTGGTATCAGCCTTCGGTCCGGCCATTTCCGGCCGGGGTGGCGGCAAGCCCGAGATGGCCCAGGGCGCGGGTTCGGACCCGTCGGGCATCGAGGCGGGTCTGGCCGCCCTGCGTGCGCGGGTCGCCGAGCTCGCCGGATAAATGGGCGACGCGGACACATCTGACACGCCGGGTCCCGCAGACGGGACCCGGCCCGTACCCGAAGCAGACCCGGCGCGGCCGGATTCGGGACATTCCTCCGGATTTGCTCGCACGCCGACCGAGGCCTCCGGGGTCTCGGCCGGCGGGCGGGGCTTCGCGTCGGAGCGGCCCTCCCCGGAACGGGACCCGGGCCGCGGCCGGCGCATCGGCATCGACGTGGGGTCGGTGCGCATCGGTGTCGCCTCCAGCGATCCGGACGGGCTGCTGGCCACCCCGGTCGAGACGGTGCCGCGCGCGAAGAAGGTCGCGCCCGGCGCCCTCGCCTCCGATCTATCGAGAATTGCCGACATTGTGCGGGAGTACGAGGCCGTCGAGGTGATCGTCGGCCTGCCGCGCACATTGCGTGGGGAGAGCGGCGCGTCGGCTAAGCTGGCGGCCACCTTCGCGGGGCGTTTGCGGACCCTGATCGCGCCGGTGCCGGTGCGACTTTCCGACGAACGTTTGACTACGGTGTCTGCTGCACGTGCGTTGCGAGACAGTGGAGTTCGCGCACGCGGGCAGCGGCAGGTCATCGATCAGGCCGCCGCCGTGTCGATCCTGCAAGGATGGTTGGACGAACGGAGTGCCCTTTTGAAGCCGCGCGGTGATGACGCATGACCGACCGCTGGACGCGGGCCGAGGAACGCTACCGCCAGAACGCCGAACGGCGTTACCGCCGCGACGATCTGGATTGGTCCGAGGCGGACGATTACGAAGACGACACCACCGTCATTCCCCGCTACGAGGATGAGCGTTACGACGACGAGCACTATGAGGGCGAGGACTACGACGAGGAGCTCCCGCACGAGCCGGAACCCCCGCGCCGCAGCGCGCCCCAGCGTGCCGAGCGCGGCGGCCGCGGCGATCGGGGCCAGCGCGCCGAGCCGGGCCGCCGGGCCACCCGATCGCAGTCGCGCGCGGGGTCGCGAGGCAGCCAGCGCCCCAAGCGATCCCGGATGGCGTCGCGGAAAGCGGCCGAGCGCAAGCGGCGCCGCCGCAATCTGTTCGTCATCGCGGGTGTTTTCGCCGTATTGTTCGTCGGCGCAGTCGGATTCGCGGGCTGGAAGTTCGTCGGCAAGCTGAGCCCGCCCCCCGACTTCTCGGGCCCGCAGGGCCCGCTGGTGGTCATCCAGATCAAGCCGGGTGACACCGCCACCCAGATCGCGCAGACCATGGCCGACAAGGGCGTGGTGGCCAGCAGCGGCGCGTTCTACGAAGCGGCCGTGCGCAATACGAACATGAACTCCATCCAGCCCGGCTACTACGCCATTCCGGGCCACAGCAAGGGCTCCGAAGCGGTGACCGCGCTGTTCAGCAAGGACGCCCGGGTCGGGAATGTGGTCATCTCCGAGGGTCGCCAGCTGCACGACTCCAGCGATGTCACCACCGGCGCGCGCAAGGACGGCATCTACCGCAAGATCGCCGAGGCCAGCTGCGTCGGCACCGGCACCGCCGCCAAGTGCGTCACCTACGAGCAGCTCGACCAGGCCGGGGCCACCGCCGATCCGGCCACGCTGGGCGTGCCGGTGTGGGCGCTGGACCGGGTGCGGTCGGTGCCGGACCGTTCCCGCCAGCTCGAGGGCCTGATCGCCGGTGGTACCTGGGATTTCGACCCCAGCGCCAACGCGCTGGACATCCTCAAGCAGCTGGTGACCGCGAGCGCGGCGAGCTACGACGCCACCGGGGTGGCGCAGTCCGGCGCGGCGAACGGCCTGAGCCCCTACGACACGCTGATCGCGGCCTCGCTGGTGGAGCGGGAGGCGCTGCCGCAGGACATGTCGAAGGTGGCGCGGGTCATCGTGAACCGGCTCGCCGCCCAGCAGCCGCTGCAGTTCGACTCCACCGTCAACTACACCCTCGACAAGACCGAGGTCGCCACCACCGACTCCGACCGAGCGCACAAGACCCCGTGGAACACCTACGCCATGGCCGGTCTGCCCGCCACGCCGATCTCCGCGCCGTCGCTGGATGCCATGCGTGCCATGGAGAATCCGGCGCCCGGCCCGTGGCTGTACTTCGTGACCGTCGACAAGCAGGGCACCACGTTGTTCACCGAGGACTACAAGGAGCACCTGCGCAATATCGAAAAGGCCAGGCAGAGTGGAATTCTCGACAGTGGGCGGTAACCGGAAGGCGGCCGTGCTCGGCAGCCCGATCTCGCATTCGCGGTCGCCGCAACTGCATCTGGCGGCCTACCGGGCGCTCGGCCTGGACTGGAGCTACGAGCGCATCGAGTGCACCGCCGAGCAGCTGCCCGGCCTGGTGGACGGGCTCGGACCGGAATGGGTCGGGCTATCGGTGACCATGCCGGGCAAGGTCGCCGCGCTCGGCTACGCCGACGAGCGCACCGAGCGAGCGGTCCTGGTCGGCTCGGCGAACACCCTGGTGCGCACCGATTCCGGCTGGCGTGCGGACTGCACCGACGTGGACGGTGTGCGCGGCGCGCTGGAAGGCGCCGGCGTGCAGGAGATCTCCCGCGCCGTCGTGCTGGGCGCGGGCGGCACCGCCCGCCCGGCCCTGCTGGCGCTGTCCGACCTGGGCGCGCACACCGTCACCATCGTGGCCCGCGATCGCGGCCGCGCCGCCGGAACCCTGGAACTGGCCGAGCAGCTGGGCATGTCGGCCGAGGTGCTCGATTTCGACCCCGAGGGCCTGCTGTTCGTCTGTTCCGACGTGGACGCCGTCGTCAGCACCGTGCCCGCCGCGGCGGCCGCGGCCGTGGCGGATTCGGTGGCGGCGGCCCCGGTGGTGCTCGACGCGATCTACGACCCGTGGCCCACGCCGCTCGCGGAAGCGGTTGCCCGCGTGGGCAATACCGTGGTCAGCGGCCTGGAGATGCTGCTCAACCAGGCCTACGGGCAGGTCGAGCAGTTCACCGGCAAACCCGCTCCGCGCGCCGAAATGGCTGCGGCCCTGCGGGATTGATCACGGATGTGACCCGCTAATCGAGGACGGCCGCGGATATTTCCGCGGCCGTTTCCGGTTCGAAGGCCTGCCGGAAGGTGAAAGCGTAAGGCGTCGGCCCGTTCTCGCGCAGGTGGTCCAGTCGCGCCATGGCGTCGGCGAGTGTGGGCAGCATGCCCTCCGGCACCCACCACAGCACCGTGAAGACCTCGCGCAGCGGGGTGAACCATTCCCGGCGGCGGCGCACGTAGTCCATGTGGCCGCTGCGATAGACGTAGTCGAACAACGCTTCCCGCGATTCCCACACGCTCATGTTCACCAGCATGTCCGGCTCGCCGTGGTACGGGCGCAGGGAGGTGGCGTTGTTGGATTCGCCGTCCACCATGCGCCAGACGAAGCCGGGGGAGGATTCGGCGACGGCATTGATCTCGTCGAGGGCCGAGAAGAATTCGGCGACCCGGGGATCGCCTTCGGGGGCGACCATGCGCCCGATGTTCAGCTGTGCGAGGTGCATTCCTCGACTATAACTAGTCTCCATTGGTTTTAGAAAAGCTCACGCAGCATCGGCCCGGCGCCGGATCCATCCGCGCGGTCCAGCCGGCCTCGGCCGCCGGACCTGCCAGCAGCGCCAGATTCATGCCGCAGACCAGCGGCGGGAAGTCCACGGCGAGGCGGTGAAAAGGGCAGTTGCGCAGGCGGATCGCGTCGCCGTCGAGATAGGGCTCGTAGCCGCGCTCACGCAGCACCTCGAACAGGTCACGGCTCGCGAGGGCCGGCCCGTGCGCGGCGGCGGCCTTCGCGATGGCGTCCTCGAAGCCCTCGTGCTCGACCACCTCGGCGAGAATCGTTGCGACCGTGCGATAGTCGCGGGCCGGCAGCGTGATCGCGAACTCCGCGTCGGCGCGGCGATAGAACTTGGCGGGCCGTCCCGAACCGGGCCCGGTGCGGCCCTCCGGGCGGCGGAAGACCGCGTCCAGCAGTCCCGCCTCGGTGAGCTTGTCGAGATGGAAGGCGGCCAGCGGCCTTTTGATCTCGACGGCCGCGGCCGCTTCGTCCCGGCTCACGTCGTGGTCGGCGGCCGCGACATGGTCGTAGAGCCGCTTGCGGATCGGATCCTGAAGCAGGGCGACGGCTTCGATGCTCACGCTGTCTTTGTAGCAGCGTGCCGGGCCCGGGTGTGTCCCGCGGCCCCGCTCCGGCTATGGTTCTGGAACAAGTTTCAATTCATTGGGTTCGGCCGCGCGGCCGCGCAGGTTAAGGTGATCGTCATGAATGCGTGGGTGTTGCGCGCCGTGGGCTTGGGGGCGCTGACCGTTGTGCTGGAGGCCCTGCTCGGTTTCGGCATGAGGTACTGGCCGACCACGGGCGCCTGGATGCGGATCCTGTGCCTGATCGTGCTGGTCGGCTCGGTGGTCGCGTGGGGCGTACTGGACGGCCGCGCCGATCGGCGCGCCAATGCCGATCCCGAGCGCGGCACCGATCTGACCATGCGCTGGCTCAAGGCCGCGCTCGCCGGTGGCCTGGGCTCCGGCCTGGCCGCCTGGATCCTCGACTTCGTTCCCGGCTTCGACCTGGGTGATCAGGGTCTGGTCTTCAACATCACCTCGGCCGCGTCCTTCATCGTGCTGCTGATCTTCATCCCGGGCGTGCTCGGCGTCGCCCTCGGCCGCTGGCTGGCGGGCCGGGGCGGCAAGAAGCAGTCCGGCACCCCCGCCGGCTCCGCACCCAACCCGCAGCCCGCCGGCGTCTGAGCTCCCGTCCGCGCTCGACCCCGCGCCACCGATCGGGTGGCGCGGGGTTTTTCGTATCCGGGAGCACCGACGGCAGCGCCCGCCGCCGGAGTCCGGCGACGGGCGCTGAGAGGAAAGCCGCTGTGCCCTACAGCAGAATCGCGCCGCCGGTCGGGCCGTCCTCGCGGGCGATGGCCGAGTAGGCCGCGGCCAGCAGGCTCGGATCCGGGCCCTCCAGCCGACCCGGCTTGGCCAGGCCGTCGAGCACCACGAAACGCAGTACGCCCGAACGGGTCTTCTTGTCGGTCTGCATGGCGTCCATCAGCTGCGGCAGCGCATCGGCGTCGTAGGTGGTGGGCAGGCCGATGCTGTCCAGGATGGTGCGGTGCCGCTCGGCGGTGGCGTCGTCGAGACGGCCTGCCAGGCGGCCCAATTCGGCCGCGAAGACCAGGCCCACCGAGACGGCCGCGCCGTGCCGCCAGCGGTACCGCTCCCGGCGCTCGATGGCGTGACCGAGAGTGTGGCCGTAGTTGAGGATCTCGCGCAGATTCGATTCCTTCAGGTCGGCGGCCACCACATCGGCCTTGACCTGGATGGCGCGGCGGATGAGCTCGGGCAGCACGTCGCCGGTCGGGTCCATGGCGGCCTGCGGGTCGCGTTCCACCAGCTCCAGGATCACCGGGTCGGCGATGAAACCGGCCTTGATGATCTCGGCCATTCCCGCCACGATCTCGTTGCGCGGGACCGTCTCCAGCGTGGCCAGGTCCACCATGACGGCGGCCGGCTCGTGGAAGCTGCCGACCAGGTTCTTGCCCGCCTCGGTATTGATGCCGGTCTTGCCACCCACCGCGGCGTCCACCATGGCCAGCAGCGTGGTCGGCACGTGCACGATGTCCACGCCGCGCATCCAGGTGGCGGCCACGAAACCGGCCAGGTCGGTGGCCGCGCCGCCGCCCAGGCTCACGATCACGTCCTTGCGGGTCAGCCCGATACGGCCGAGCACCTCCCAGCAGAAGCCCGCGACCTGCAGGTCCTTACCGGCCTCGGCGTCGGGGATCTCCACCCGGTGCGCATCGATGCCCTTGTCGGCGAGGGCCTTCCGCACCACCTCGGCGGTCTCGGCCAGCGGCGGCTGGTAGAAGATCGCCACGGTCCGCACGCCGGACCGGCCGGTCACCTGGTCGACCAGGTCGCCCAGCAGCCCCCGGCCGATGATCACCGGGTACGGGTCGGCCGTGCGGACCTCGATGCGAGTCGGCTCGCTCATAGGACTCCTCCGTGAATGGTCCCGCCCAGCGGCGGGGAATAGCGTGACCCCGTGGTGCGGGGAAGTTGTCGATCGGATCGGCGGCGCGTGCCCGTGGCGCGCGATGGTGCGCTCAGGATCACGAACCTCCCTCCACCGCAGGGGAAGTGGCACCGGGAACCGGTCCGTCGGCCGGCGTGTGCTGCTGCTCGCGGGCGCGTGCCCGCGCCCGTCGGGCCCGGGCACGGCGCGAGCGTCCGCTGCCGGGCGCGGCGACGGCGCCGGGTACGCGGGCCGCATCCGATGGTGCGGCGGGTGTGTTCGGGGCGGCCACGTCGGCCGGAGCGGCGGTGCGGGGCGAATCCTGGCCACCGGCAGCGGAACTCGAGGGCGCACCGGCGATGCGGGAGGCGCGGCGACGGCGTCCGCCGGTACGCGCACCCACTGCTCCGGATCCACCACCCACAGCGTCGGCCACCGCGGGCGCGCCGGACCGGTCAGGGGACGCGTTCCCTGATCCGGCGGCGGGCGGCGCGACCGCCGCGCCGACGGTGGTCTCCGCGTTCGGCGGGAGTGGAGCGGCCGCGGTGGTGCGGCCGCCGCGGCGGCGCGAACGCCGGTTGCGCCGAGAGCGTTTCGCGTCCCCGGCGGCCTCGGCCGCGCCGGCGGGCGAGGCAGGGGAGCCCTGGCCGTTGCGCGCCTCGGTGGCCGGGGTCGAATCGGCTTCGGCGGCAGTCGTATTCGTGCCGTCGCCCGGCCTGTCCTCGCCGCGGCCGCGGCCGCGGCGGCGGCGTTTGCGGCGGGCGCGCGAGCGGGAGCTGACGCCGGGCTCGACGGTAGCGGTCTCGGTGCCCGAATCCTCCGGGCGCGCAATCGGTTCCAGCCCGAGCTTGGCCAGGATCATGCGGACGACGCGGCCGGGGCTGCGGCCGTCGGTGCGCACCCGCACGGTCGCCACCTCACGGTAGAGGGGGCGGCGGATCTTCATCAGTTCGCGGTACTTCTTGGCGGGGTCGTCGCCGTTGAGCAGCGGGCGGTTGGTGCTGGCGCCGGTGCGGCGCAGCCCTTCGCCCACACTGATTTCCAGGTAGACGACGGTACGGTCGTGCAGCAGGGCGCGGGTCGCGGCCGAGAGCACCGAGCCGCCGCCGAGGGAGACCACGCCGTGCCCGGCGAGGACCGCGTCACGGACGACCTCCTCCTCCATGCGGCGGAACTCCGGCTCGCCGTCCTCGGCGAAGATCTCCGGAATCGTGCGCCCGGCGCGCTCCTCGATCCCGGCGTCGGTGTCGTAGAGGTCCACGCCGAGTTCCCGGGCCAGCTTGCGCCCGATGGTGGACTTGCCCGCGCCCGGCGGGCCGACCAGCACCAGACTGATTGCGGGCCGGTCGGTTTCACCGGCCGCCGCGGTGGGTTCGTGCTCGCCGGACACCGCGCTGTCGTCAGCGGTCACTGCCCGGCGTGGCCCGGGATGTGCGGGCGGGCGTTGATCCGCTTCAGGTAGGCGTGGATGTTGTCGACGGTCTCGGGCAGCGAGTCGCCGCCGAACTTGTCCAGTACGGCCTGCGCCACGACCAGCGCCACCATCGCCTCGGCGACCACACCGGCCGCGGGCACCGCGCACACATCCGAGCGCTGGTGGATGGCGACGGCCTCCTCGCCGGAGGACATGTCGACCGTCGACAGCGCCCGCGGCACGGTCGAGATCGGCTTCATGGCCGCGCGCACGCGCAGCGCCTCGCCATTGGTCATGCCGCCCTCCAGGCCGCCCGCGCGGTTGGTGGAGCGCAGCACGCCGTCGGGGCCCGGCCGCATCTCGTCGTGGGCCTGGCTGCCGCGGCGGCGGGCGGTCTCGAAACCGTCGCCCACCTCGACGCCCTTGATGGCCTGAATGCCCATGAGCGCGGCCGCCAGTCGCGAATCCAGGCGCGCCTCACCGGAGGTGAACGAGCCCAGGCCCACGGGCAGGCCCTCGATCACGACCTCGACCACACCGCCCAGGGTGTCGCCGTCCTTCTTGGCCGCCTCGATCTCGGCGATCATGGCCGCCTCGGCGTCCTTGTCGAACGCGCGCACCGGCGACTCGTCGATGGCGTCCAGATCCGCGGCGGTCGGGACCACGCCGGTGGTGTTCGCGGCGGCGCCGATGGACACCACGTGCGAGATCACCTCGACGCCCAGCGCCTGGCGCAGGAAGTTCTTGGCCACGGTGCCCGCCGCGACCCGCGCCGCGGTCTCGCGGGCGCTGGCCCGCTCCAGGACATTGCGGGCGTCGTCGAAGCCGTACTTGAGCATGCCCGAGTAGTCGGCGTGGCCCGGACGGGGACGGGTGAGGGGGGCGTTGCGGGCGAGGTCCGCGAGCTCGGCCTCGTCCACCGGATCGGCGGACATGACCTGGGTCCACTTGGGCCACTCCGAGTTCGCCACCTCGATGGCGACCGGGCCGCCCATGGTGCGGCCGTGGCGCACGCCGCCGACCATGGTGATCACGTCGGCCTCGAACTTCATCCGCGCGCCGCGCCCGTACCCGAGCCGTCGCCGGGCCAGCTGCGCGCCGATCTCGGCGGAGGTCACCTCGACACCGGCCACCATCCCCTCGAGGATGGTGACGAGAGCAGGACCATGGGATTCTCCGGCAGTTATCCAGCGCAACACGAGTGACATCTTTCCATGACAACGGGGGTGCTCGAACACACGGCCCGTGCGTAGCCCGATGTCAGCGCACGGCCACCACCGCCACCATGCTCGCGGCACACATCGCGGGCCCGTGCGCGAGCGTCCCGGCGACGACCGCCCGCCCGCCCGCGCCCGGGATCGGCAGCCGATGCCCGAGCATGCCGCCCAGGCCGGCGGCGGCGGTGAGCATCGGCGCGGCCAACGCCGCCCAGGACCAGGTCTGGGCGCCGCAGAGGGCTGTCGCCGCGCCTAGTCCGAAGGCGAGTTTGACGTCGCCCGCGCCGAGGGCGTGCGGGCAGCAGAGGTGGACGAACAGGTAGGGAACGGTCAGCAACAGGGCGCCGGAGACCGCGAGTGCCGGCCTGCCCGTGGCGAATCCGTAGCCGATCACGAGCGCGGCGCCGGGCAGGGTGAGGACGTTCGGTAGCCGCCGGCTGCGCAGATCGCAGACGCTCAGGGCGACGCACCACAGGGTCAGCAGCAGGACGGGCAACGGAGACATGGATCGAGGATCGCGCGGCGGCGGCCGGTGCGGGGGGCGTGATCGCGAAATGTGGAGAACCGCTTGCGATGTGAACGGCCTGGGTTCCATTACCAGGTCATTCACGTGTTGCGTGTCGGTGTTGCGGCGTGTCGGCGGTAGCTTTGACGCATGTCTGCTGATCACGATCCGGTCCGGCGCCCCGACTACGCACTGCGCAGGGCCAGCCTGCGCAATCTGCTGGTGGAGAACCGCGTCGATGCCCTGCTGGTCACGGACCTGATCAATATCCGGTACCTGACCGGTTTCACCGGCTCCAACGCCGCGCTGCTGGTGTACGCCTGGGATTCCAGCGAGGACCGCACCATCATCTGCACCGACGGCCGCTACCTCACCCAGGTCGGCGTGCAGGTGCCCGATCTGCGCGCCGAGATCAACCGGGCCAGTGCGCGCCGCGTCATGGAGATCGCGGGGGAGTGGCAGACCGGCCGGGTCGGTTTCGAGAGCCACGTGGTCACCGTCGAACAGCATCGCGGCCTGTCCGCGCTGGGCACCGGCCTGGACCTGGTCGCGGTCTCGGGGCTGGTCGAGCAGTTGCGCATGGTGAAGGACGACTTCGAGGTCGAGCAGCTGCGCGCGGCCTGCGACGCCGCCGACGCGGCCCTGGCCACCCTGCTCGAGCGCGGCGGGCTGCGTCCCGGCCGCACCGAGCGGGAGGTGGCCCGGGAGCTGGAGTGGCTCATGTTCGAGCACGGCGCCGAGGCGGTCGCCTTCGAGACCATCGTGGCCGCGGGCGCGAATTCGGCTGTCCCGCATCATCGCCCGACCGGGTCGGTGCTGGCCACCGGTGATTTCGTGAAGCTCGACTTCGGCGCGGTGGTCGGCGGCTACCACTCCGACATGACCCGCACCTTCGTGCTGGGTGCGCCGACGGACTGGCAGCGCGAGGTCTATGACCTGGTCCAGCGGGCGCAGCAGGCCGGCCGCGAGGCCCTGACCCCGGGCGTCTCGACCAAGGCGGTGGACGCGGCGTCGCGCGCGGTGATCGAGGCCGCCGGGCACGGTGAGCTGTTCGTGCACGGCCTCGGGCACGGTGTGGGCCTGCAGATTCACGAAGCGCCCGGAATAGCCAAAACCGGCACGGGTACACTGCTGGATGGCGTGGCGGTGACCGTCGAGCCAGGTGTGTACTTCCCCGGCCGCGGTGGTGTCCGGATCGAGGACACACTCGTGGTTCGCCAGGGGGGCCCGGAGCTGCTCACCCGCACCAGCAAAGACCTGACCGTCGTCGACTGACGCACGGTTCGACCGACTAGTAGGAGATCCGAGGACAGTGGCGGACACCAGCGACTTCAAGAACGGCCTCGTGCTGAAGATCGACAATCAGCTGCAGCAGATTGTCGAGTTCCAGCATGTGAAGCCGGGTAAGGGTCCCGCCTTCGTGCGCACCAAGCTGAAGAACGTGGTCTCGGGCAAGGTCGTCGACAAGACCTTCAACGCGGGCGTCAAGGTGGAGACCGCGACCGTCGACCGTCGCGACATGACGTACCTGTACCACGATGGTCAGGACTACATCTTCATGGACGGCGACACCTACGACCAGATCCACCTGAGCGAGCAGCTGCTGGGCCGCAACGCGGGCTTCCTGCTGGAGAACATGGCCGTGCAGATCGCCATGCACGAGGGCGAGGCGCTGTTCGTCGAGCTCCCGGTCGCCATCGACGTGATCGTCACCCACACCGAGCCCGGCCTGCAGGGCGACCGCTCCTCGGCCGGCACCAAGCCCGCCACCGTGGAGACCGGCGCCGAGGTGCAGGTGCCGCTGTTCATCAACCAGGGTGACAAGCTGCGCATCGACACCCGGGACGGCAGCTACATCAGCCGCGTCAACAACTGACGCGACGGATAATGTCTTCCGTGGCCGATCAATCGGACAAGAAGTCGTTCAAGAAGCTCGGCGCACGGCACAAGGCGCGCCGGCGCGCGGTGGATCTGCTCTTCGAGGCGGAGGCCCGCGATATCGATCCTGCGGATCTGCTGTCCGAGCGTGTCTCGCTGGCGGTGCGTGAGGAGTCGGTGGCGCCGGTGAACCCCTACACCCGGGTCCTGGTCGAAGGCGTCGCCGACGATCTGGACCGGGTGGACGGCACCATCGAGTCGTACCTGCAGGACTGGACGCTGGGACGGCTGCCCGCCGTGGACCGTGCCATCCTGCGGGTGGCGGTGTGGGAGTTGTTCCACGGCAACGACGTTCCACCGGTGGTGGCGGTCGACGAGGCGGTGGAGCTGGCCAAGGAGCTGTCCACCGACGATTCGCCGTCGTTCATCAATGGTGTGCTCGGGCAGGTGGTCCAGGTGGCCCCGCAGGTGCGGGCCGCCGCGGCCGCGACCCGCGCCACCGTCGTCGCCGACGACGAGAAGTAGTTCGAAGGAGAAGCGCAGGGTGCGCAAGTATCTCGTGATGGCCATGCGCACCCCGCGCTTCGACGACTCCGTCATCGTCCCGCACAAGGACTGGCTGACGGCCGTCCGCGAGCGTGGACAGCTGGTGGAAACCGGCAAATTCACCGACGGCAGCGGCGGTGCGTACGTGATCACCGCCGAAAACCTGACTGCCGCACAGGAACTGATCCGCACCGACCCGATTCACACGACGGGCGCGTCGGAACTCACCGTCTACGAGTGGGAAATCACCGGCTGATCCGGACTTTCGTCACGCCCCGGCGGGACGCAGCACGATCGTGCCCTTGGCCGCCCGGTCGGCCAGCAGCTGATGGGCGTGGGCGGCCTGATCGAGCGGTAGCACGCGGTCGACGAGCGGGGTCAGTGATCCCGTCGCGGCGCGATTCAGTGCCGCGGCGCGCGCGGCGGCGACCCCCGCCAGCCAGTCCGGCCCGGAGCAGCCGATCAGGGTGAGGCCGCGCATGATCAGGTCCATGGCGCCGACCTGTGCGGGCGCGCCGGACAGGAAGCCGTAGCTGAGCATGCGGCCGCGCAGCGGCGTCATGAGATCCAGCAGGGCCAGGGCGGATTCGCCGCCGATCGAGTCGAACACGACGTCCAGCGTTGTGCCGCCGAGCATTTCGCGCAGTTGCTCGGTCCAGCCGGGTATGTGGTGGTCGACGACGATGTCCGCACCGAATTCGCGTGCCTGCGCGGCCTTTTCGGCCCCGCCCGCGGTGGCGATCACCCGCGCGGCGCCGTACTCCTTGGCCAGCTGGGTGAGATAGGCGCCGACACCGGTCGCGGCCGCCTCGATCAGGACCGTCTCGGTGCCGGTGAGCCGCGCGGTCTCCAGCAGCGGGATCGCGACCGACCCGCTCATGGCGACCGCCGCGGCCTCGACGGTGCCCAGGCCGTCCGGAATCGCGGTCGCCGTCTCCACCGGAACGCAGACCTGCTCGGCATAGGTGCCGAAACTGTTGCTGCTCACCACTGCTCGCTGCCCGATCAGCGCCGGGTCCACGCCCGCGCCGACCTCGGCGATGACGCCCGCGGCCTGGGTGCCGAAGACGATCGGGAACTCCACCGGCAGCGGGAACGCGCCCGACCGCAGCATGGTCTCCGGGAACAGCACCGGAATCGCCTCGGTGTGCACCAGGATCTCTCCGGCCTGCGGGCGCGGCGCGGGCACCTCGCTCGCCACCAGGACGTCGGGTGCGCCGGTAGCGGTCAATAGGATTGCGTGCATTGAGAACCTCTCATAAGTTGACTGACGGTCAAGATGTGTCTGCGAAGATATTGACCGTCGGTCAAGTTGTCAATGAAAGTGGTGATATGGACCGGCCCAAGGAACGCGCCGACGCAGCGCGCAACCGGCAGGCAATCCTGGTGGCGGCGCGGAAGCTGTTCGCCGAGGAGGGGGCCGACGCCGCCACGATGGAACGGATCGCGGCAGCGGCCGGGGTGGCCAAGGGCACGCTCTTCCACCGCTTCGGCAGCCGCGCCGGCCTGCTGCACGAACTGATGGCCGAGGGTGCGTTCGACCTGATGGAGGCCGTGCGGTCGGGTCCGCCGCCGCTCGGTCCGGGTGCTCCGGCCGGGGAGCGCCTGCTGGCCTACTTCGACGCCATGACCCGTCTGGTCGCCGACGACATCGAGATCTCGGTCGCCTATCGGGCAATACCTCCGCATCCACGTGCCGAGGAACTCCACGCCTTCTGGGCCGCCCACATCAGCAGCCTGCTCCGCGAGGTCCGCCCCGATCTCGACGCCGACGTGGTCGGCGGGTTGCTGCTCGCGCCCCTGGGTGGTGACCTGGTGCCCTATCTGGTCCGCAACGGCCAGAAGGACCGGCTTCTCGAAGCCGTCCGGCAGCTGGTCCAATCGGTTCTCGACGGAGCTGCGTGAGACTGCGGACCTGGATTGGGGATTCGCTTGAGTGGCAACGAATCCGCCAGAGCCGCAGCGAATTCGCCCGAGTCGACGTGGATGTGCCTGAGCCGCAACCGCTCTGCCCGAGTTGCGACGGATATGCCCGGGTCGCGAAGACATGCCGGAACTGCGAGGGATCTGCCTGCGGGTGACGGATATGCCTGAGCGGGAACGGTCCAGGTCAGTTCGGGCTGTCGTCGTAGCGTTCGCGGGCGGCGAGGACGTCCTCGATGTGGGTCTCGGCCCAGCTCTTGATCGCCTGCATGACCGGGAGCAGGCTGCGTCCGAGTTCGGTGAGCTCGTAGTCGACCCGGACCGGCACCGAGGCGGTGACCGCGCGGCTGACCAGCCCGTCGCGTTCCATGGTGCGCAGGGTCTGGGTGAGCATCTTCTGGCTGACGCCCGCGACGACGCGGGACAGGTCGCTGTAGCGGCGGGGTCCGCCGGCGAGCGCGGTGAGCAGCAGGCTCACCCATTTGTCGCTGATGCGGTCGAGCAGGTGCCGGGTGGGGCATTCCTGGACGTAGGCGTCGTAGGCGCGGCGGGCTTCGGTGCGCCGCTGGGCCGCGGTCTTGGTTGCCATGGCTCTCCCTCGCGTACGGTACGCACTCCGAGGTGCGTACTTCCCAGTGGAGAGTAACACTCCGTAGGTTCGGGGCTGGATGGAAAACCATACAGCAGAGGAGAACTCACATGCGTGCCGTCGTGATTCGTTCGTTCGGAGGTCCCGAGGTGCTGGAGCTGGCAGGCGTGCCGGTGCCGTCGCCGGGTCCCGGGCAGGTGCGGATTCGGGTGACCGCCGCCGGGGTGAATCCGGTCGATCTGCACACCCGCTCGGGCGGTCTGGCACAGGCGGGCCTGATGGTGCCGCGCGACGTGATCGGCCTCGGCTGGGACGTCGCCGGCACGATCGACGAGATCGGTTCCGGCGTCCCGGATTTCGCGCTCGGTGACCAGGTGTACGGGTTGTCGGACCGTCTGGACGTGCCATTGGGCGCGCAGGCGGATTTCGTCGTCCTGGACGCCGCGGCCGTCGCGCTCGTCCCGCGCCGTGCTTCCGCGGTCGAGGCGGCGACGATACCGCTGAATGCCCTGACCGCCGTGCAGTCCCTGGACGCGCTCGCGCTCACCGCCGGGCAGACCGTGCTGATCACCGGCGCTGCCGGTGCGGTCGGCGGCTTCGCGGTGGAACTGGCCGTGGCCCAGGGACTTCGGGTGGTGGCGACCGCCGCCGCCCCGGACGAGGACCTGGTCCGTGAACTCGGCGCGGAATTCTTCGTCCCGCGCGGCGCACGCCTGGGCGAGGCGGTGCGCGCCCTGATCCCGGGCGGTGCCGACGGCGCGGTGGATGCCGCGTCCCTGGGCGCCGAGGCTCTCGACGCGGTCCGCTCCGGGGGTGGGTTCGCGGCCGTGGTGGGTGGCGCGGAACCGGCGGGTCTGCGCGGAATCCGGGTCGCCAACACCTGGATTCGCGCCGACGGTCGCCGCCTCGCCGAGCTGGCCGCCCTGGTCGATGCGGGCCGCCTGACTCCTCGTGTGGCCGGCACCCTGCCCCTCGACCGGGTCGCCGACGCCCACCACCGGCTCGCCGCGGGGGGCCTCCGCGGCCGTCTCGTACTGGTGCCCTGAACCGGCGGGTTCCCGGGGCATGCGCGAATTGTCCGGCATGTCGTCAGACCAGCAGGCCGCGTCGATGACGGCCTCGGAACCGATGCAGGCCCGCGTCGGCCACTCTGCGCGGCAAGCTGGAGGCCGCTGCCCTGGCCAATGTGTCCCGCGCCGTGCGGGTTCCGGACCGGTTCAGGCCGGGTGGGTGACCCGGTCGGCTAGGTGAAGGACCAGACGGCGGCGGGGCGGCCGGTGGCCTTCACCCGAACCCGTTCGCCGGTGCGGGAGAGTCCGGGGATGGCGGCCAGGGTCCGGTTGAGGTTGCCGGGGTCGGGTTTCGCG
The DNA here is from genome assembly GCF_042754245.1 of Nocardia sp. NPDC059228. Lineage (NCBI taxonomy): Bacteria > Bacillati > Actinomycetota > Actinomycetes > Mycobacteriales > Nocardiaceae > Nocardia > Nocardia sp. NPDC059228. The sequence continues at coordinate 110,435 of NZ_JBHZAL010000014.1, forward strand.
CCGTGCAGGGCGGTGGTGAGGTCGACGGCTCTGGTGGCGGTGAACTGGTCGCCGGTCAGGGCGCGGGTGAATGCCAGGTCCTTCCAGAGCATCTCGGCCAGCCGGGCGCGGGCGGCGGCGACGATCTGGTTGTGGTCGAAGGCCAGATGCGGGACGGCGTCGAACGGGACCCAGGTCGCGCTGCCGGTTCCGTGCGGGCCGACCACGGCCCACATGGCGATGGACAGTGTCGGCCCGCGTGGATCGCGGTGCGGCTCATCGAAGGTGGCGACCTGCCCGACGGCGAGGATGGCCTCGGCCGGTACCCCGAGTTTGGTGTGGACCGCGCGGCGGGCGGCCTCGGCCAGGCGTTCGCCGAGGCCGAGCAGCACACCCGGCAGCGCGAGTTCACCGGCGAAGGGCTCCCACCGCCGGGGCGCGATGCCGAGGGCGGCGGTGGGGTCGTCGGGTCCGTAGCGCAGGGTGATCACGTCGATGGACACTGCGGATTGTTGCTCCACAAATGGACAATCATGCCTGACAGCCTGTCGAATATCCCGGGTTGACCCCCGGTCGATTCGACAGCGCCCTTCTCGGGCGTCCACTCACGCCGGTAGCGGGTGAGTATCGGTTCCCGCGTCTGTCGGGCTGGTTTCACTGGCACCGGTGGGGTGCCGGTCAGTGCCGTCCCGTCGGCGGGCGTTGGTTACCCGGCCCCCTGCTGGGAGGTCCGGGGATCGTGACGAGCTGCTTTCTTGGATGTTCGGCCATAGCGCAAGATTGGTGGCCGCGTTCACGTCCCGGTCGGCGCGGAACCCGCACCCGCACAGGAACACTCGATCCGCCAATACCAGCCCGGCGTTGATAGTGCCGCACTTCGAGCAGCGTTTGCTCGACGGGAACCAGCGGTCAGCAGTGACCACCGTGCCGTTGCGCCAGTGCTGTTTGTACCGTAGCAAGCGGGCGAAGTCGGTCCAGCCGGCATCGCTGATAGCGCGGGCCAGGCGGTGATTGCCGAGCATCCCGGTCACGTTCAGGTCCTCGATGACGAGCCGGTCGTGGGTTTTGACCAGCTCGTTGGTGACCTGATGCAGGAACTGACGGCGCTTATCGGCGACCTTACGATGGTGGCGGGCCAGTTTCGCGGCGGCCTCGCCTCGATTGCGGGATCCTTTCTGCTTGCGGGACAACGCTTTCGACAGCCGCCGCAGTCGAGCAAGCCCGGAAGCGGCGGGTTTGGCTGGGTTTGCGATGCGGGCTAGCGCGGTTCCGTCGGCGTTGGCCGCGACCACGAACACCGACAATCCTCGATCCAATCCTGTCCAACCACCCGGATCTGCCGGGTCACGGAGCGGGTGGCGACGGGCTGGGTGCAGGTCAGCGGCCTCGGTTGCGAGACTGACCCACCATAGACCTGCGTGTTGAGACACCGTGGCGTATAAGATCTTCGCGCGCCCGAGTCGAAGCATTCGCCGCAACTGGCGGGTATCGGCACGAACCCGAATCAGACCGATGCCAGGCAAGGTGACCGATCGCGCGATGCCGTCATCACCGACACGAATCGAGGCACGCCCACCGTTCGAACCTTTGGTGCGCAGCCGGAATGCCGGGGTTGTGCGTGCCTTGGTCTTGAAACGGGGAAAACCGACAGGTTTGCCCTTACGTTTGCCGTGACGCGACGCCGAGAAGGCTTTCAAAGCGCGGCCGCAGTCCACGGCAGCTTCTTCGAACACCTGCTGGCACACCTGATCCCGCCACGCTAACCCCGTGACCTGTATCTGCGTGGTCCCGGACGGGTCGACGGTGAAGACCCGACCGGCAGTTTCGGTCTTCTTCCATGCATTGAAGGCGTTGATCAAACTGAATCCGGTCCACGGGATCGGGTAATCGGGATCGCTATTGCGTGCGGTGAGGGCGGTTTTCACCATGTGCAGGCACTGGTTGAACGCGAACCGCGCGGCACCGGCGTGCCGGGTAAGCACGGTGTGCTGCTCGGCTGTGGGGTCAAGCCGGTAACGGAACGTGGTGTGCCTGCTCATCACGAGCGAGTGTGACACAGGACACCGACAGGATTTGCGGTGTGGGGTTGGCCGAATGAGGTGCGCACCAGACGAATCGACAATCCGCCCATCCTCGGAACGTTGAAACGATCAGTCCTTGTATAGGCGCTGAGCCGCGATCCGGAGGGTGCGATCGGCTCGGTCCGGCCCGCACGCGGTGAGCACCACGGGCGCGCCGAGTTCGGCCTCCAGGTAGCCGGGCGCCTCGGCGGGCAGGTCGGCCAGGGCCGGGGTGGCGGCGGCGAGGAGATCGGTGAGCCGCCGCTGGTGGCCGAGGTCCTGCCAGACTCCGCACGCCAGCCGGTCGACGCAGCCGTCGGGGGTGAGATAGCCGGTGGCGGTGCGGATGTCGCCGAGGGCGTCGAGGTGGTTGACGACCACGCCGTCGATCCCGCCGCAGGCTTCGACGGCGTAGCGGAGCAGCAGCGGATCGAGGTGCCCGCGCCGGAACGCGCCCTGGTATTCGCCGGTTCCATTGTGCGGCTCCGCAATCGCGAGCGCCGGGTCCTCGGTTGGGAACGGCCCGGCCCCGTGCCTGGTCATGTACGCGCGGGTCACGCCGAGCACGTAGCCGGGCGCGCCGAGGCGCGCCAGCATGGCGCGCGCGTGCCGGGGTTCGACGGTCGACCAGGTGGTGTACGGGTGGGTGCCGCGCCACTCGTCGAGCAGCACCCCCTGCGCGCCTTCGAACACCAGCCGGCCCTGACGCGCGAACGCGGCGAGCTGCTCGCCCGGCAGGATGGCCACGGACCGGGCGAACGCGGTGTACGCCGCGACCAGATCGTCGATCGGGTCGTAGCGGTGCCGTCCGCCCGCGAGCAGCGGCCCGTAGTGTTCTTCGAGTGCGATCAGTTTGCGCCGCAACACCTCCGGTCGACGGCAGTCGGCGACCCGGGGTGCGTCGTGGCCGAGCGCGTAGCTCGCCGTCTCGCCGATGCCGATGCCGCACGAACCGTGCCGGGCGGTACCCCTCGTATCCTCCCGGCAACGGTTGGCGGCTCCGTGGATCGGCGTGGTGAGCAGGGCCCGCTCGTCCACGTAGAGCAGGGACAGCGGATCGGCGACGCCGAGCACGGCGAGTTCGCGCGCCTCGGCGGCCAGAGCCAGCGGTTCCACCAGCATGTGCCGCGACAGCAGGGTCGGCACCCGCGACAGGGTGCCGGACCCGAACTGATGGAAGGTGTGGTGGCGGCCGTCGGCTGTCACATTGTGGGCGGCCTGCGCCCCGCCGTTGAACCGCACCACCGCGGCCACGTCGAGCCCGGCCTGCGGTGAGCACAGCCAGTCCACGGTGGCGCCCTTGCCGGCATCGCCGAAGCCCAGGTCCACCACGATCAGGTGGCTGTCGCCGAACATGTTGTGTCCCTTCGTCCATCGGATCCGGTCAGAGATCCACGTCGTCGGTCCCGGTGGCGGCCGGCAGCGCCCCGACGCTGCGTCCGGGCCGGGCGCCGCCCAGCGGTGCGAGGGCCTTGCCCACCGCGTCGGCCTCGCTGGTCGATCCGATATCGCGCAGATCGGCCAGCCCCGCCCCGAGGTCGATGCGGTCCTCGGCGATGCCGATGGTCAGGGCGATGAGCTCGCACACCGCGGCCGGATCGTCGAGCCGCAGGAACCGCTCACCCAGCAGCCCCTGCCAGTGCTCGGCGATCTCCGGATCCCGGTAGTAGCTGGACTGATTGGGCAGGATGTAGTGCACGTGCCAGCGGTCGGCCAGCTCGCGGTAGATCGACTCGACCGAGATGTCGTGGTCGACGTCGTCGCCGATGACGGTGCGAAGGTGGCGAGCGGCCAGCCGCTTCTTGTTCAGCTCGTCGCCGACGATGAACAGGTAGCCCTTGCGGCCCCGTTTGTCCCACGCGTCGGTGGCGGTGTGCCGGGCGATGAAATACGCTGCCAGCTCGTAACTTTCGGACTTCTGCCCGCCACCGCCGCCCTCCAGCAGGATGAGCCGCAGCTGCTCGTCCATCCGGTTGTCGGATTCGAACTGCCCGACCTGCAGCGGCACCCGGTCGCTGTCGGCGTCGCCGATGGCCCCGAACAGGATCTGCGGATCCTCCGCATAACCCTTGCGCTGCAACAGCCCGTGCAGTTTGGCCAGCTTCTCCTGCATGATGCGGGGCACCCTGCCCATGGATCCGGTGACGTCGAACAGCACCGCGATGGGCAGTGAGTTGCCGTGGTCGTCGGAGTCCCGCGACTCCCGCTTGTCCACCCCGAACGGATCCAGGGTGGGGTGCGCCTTCCACTGATCCCACGGCACCGACCGCATATCCGCGGTGTAGCCGAAGTCGTCGAGGCCCTTCGCCGCGCGGAAGGTCCGCGCCGCGTCGTAGGCACTGTCGTCCCAGCTTCCGTAACCCATTGCTATCACTTACCTTTCGTGAGCTCGAAGGGCCGGAAGCGGCGCTTCCCGTAGAGCCGGTCGAGCAGATCGTCGAATTCCCCGAGCAGGTCCGCGGCGTCGGGCCGCAGCCGTGGATCGGATTGCAGGCACCCCGTGGCGTAGGACCGCATGGCCGCGGGTGCGCGGTCGCCGAGCATGGTGAGCATCAGGCGATGCGCGAGGTGGACATCGGTGGCGGGGGAGACCGCGTCCCGGATCTCCGGCGGATAGTCGAGCGACTTCAGCGTGGCCGCCGCCGGATTCCCGGGCCGGGTCGCGAAAGACCAGCCCGCCAGCACGATTCCGTGCAGGCGCGGATGCACCAGCACATTGGCCGGGCTGATGGCGGTGTGCACCCACCCCGCCAGCTGTGCTCCGGCCAGGCAGCGCAGCAGCCGGCGATGCATCCAGGCGTAGTCGCGCGGGTCCAGGCCACCGGGGTAGGCGGCCCGGACTTCCTCGAGCGTCACGAACTCCCCGGTGAGCGCGCCGAGCACGTTCACCGTGCGCTGCTCGCCGGTCGCGGAGTCCAGATGGTCGACCGTATCGATCAGCTCCGGGAAGTAGGGCCCCGGCCATTTGTGCTCCGCGGCCACGATCGCGATGTCGCGCAGGGCATTTCGCTCCCCGGACAGCAGCCGGTTGGCCGCTGCCCGGCGCGGGATCTTCACGACCCGGTCCGAGCCGCTGCGGTACACGTCCGCGACCGAGCCCGACGCGTGCAGCGCACCCACCGGGTACGTCCCGTGTGCGCCGGTCACCTCGAAGGCGGGCCCGTCCAGTTCCAGCCACTGCCGGTACAGCTCGGCCAGCCGTGCGAACGCGACTCCCGCGACGCCGGCGTCGACAGCCTCCACCCGGTCGGGATGCACGATCCCCGCCAGCCGGTGGTAGCGCCGCCGGGCGTCCTGCCGGGCCGCGGAATCCGTTGCGGCAGCACCGAACAGATCCTCGGGCCGCCGGGCCGCCCGAATGCTCTCGGCGGTCTCTCGTGCTGTCGTCATTGTTTTAGGCTAGATGACTAAAACAATGCGCACCAGAGGCTCGGGGGAACTTTTTGTAGTTTCGACAAAAAGCCTGGCGGGCGGGCCTTGTGGTCAGCGACCGGGGTGTGCGACCCATCCGGCGACCACGGCCAGCCCGGTGGGCCGGTGCACGGCCAGGAATCCGAACGGGCGGTCGAACGTCACCGTGGTGTGCAGCACGGTGTGCGCGGGTCTCGGGAACCGGGCGCTGGCCAGGTTCATCGACAGCGCGGTGACCGCGGCGGCATCGAACCCGGTCTCGGTGAAGCGCGCGAACACGTCCTGCGCGGCCTGGTCGACATAGAGCGGGCGCGCCGACATCGCCGGGAAATGGCCCCGCGCACTGTCGGTCACCGTGGTCAGGCCGAACAGTGCCGACTGGTCGATCAGGTTGTGCAGGCTGCGAATCTCGAAGGGCGGCAACAGGGTTTCCAGGCTGTCGCCCTGCCCGTGATCGGCCACGGCCCGCACTCTCAGTCCGGGTGCTTCGGTGCCTGCCGGCAGGTCCGTCCGGATCGGGATGGTGCCGTCCAGTGCGTCGAGGCCGGTCGTCAGAACTGTGCCCGGCGTGCCCTCGCCCAGAAGCAGGTGTACGTCGAGATCTTCTGTGCCGTAGACGATTACGCGCGTCACCGCCGTATCCGCGCCGAGTACGCTCGCGTGCTGTGGGCGCGACGAGAACCGGCGCAGAGCGGGACCGCTGTGCCCACGCCACGGTCCGTCGGTGACCTCCATGGTGGTCCGGCGGAAGGGGTCCTCCCATCGGGTGCGGGCGACCAGCGCGGTGGCGAGTACCAGGACCGTCGCGGCGTCGATCGGGAGCGGGAACTTCTCGATCAGGCCGTCGGTGTGGCCGCTCGCCCAGGTGTCGAGGGCGGCCTGATCGGTGAGGGTCTCCACGGTTCCCGCCGGCAGTCGTCGCGACCACTCCGGGCGCAGCGGCAGGTCCCGCCGGACCCAGAGACCGAGCGCCGCCGAGACCGAGCCGGCCTCGGTCAGGGTGCGCAGCAGGTCCAGCGCCCGACCATGGCCGTCGGCGGCGGAAATGCCGGTGGCCATGGCGAGTTCGCTGCGTCCGGGCTCGTCGGCGGCGGAGGCCAGCAGGGCGAGCAGTGGCCAGACGCCGCAGCCGGACAGTACGAAGTCCCCGGTCCCGGCGGCGCCGCACCAGCGGGCGGTGAGGCGGTTGGCGGCATCGACATATTCGGCCAATGCGGTCGTCATGATGTCAGCCTAGGTCTAATGAGCCCGCCCGATCCGGGGCTACGGTGAGAGAAACGATGTCGTCGACTCTCACCGAGGAGATCATGATGGTTGCCGCTGATACGGCGACGGAGCCTGCCGCGCGCCTGCGGGCATTGATGGAGCACGGTGCCACCGCCGCGCAGGCATGGGCGTTGTTCGACGCCCTGCCCATGGTGCGAGTCGAGGAGATCACCACGGGCCGGTGGCGGGGCGACGAGGTCGCGACGGGTCATCCGTGGGACGGGCTGCTCGTCGAATCCGGCTGGTATGGCAAGCAATTCGACAGCGCCGATGATGTGCAGCCCCTGTTGTTCTCGGGGCCGGACGGGGGCATCTTCCCCGTCGACCCGCGCCGGGTCCCGCTGTTCCTGGCGGGCAAGGTGCCGGTGACCGGCCTGCGCCCGGTGCGCCGCTCGCTCGGGGTGTTGCGGCCGGTGTTGCGGACGACGACTCCGCGCGCCCGGCTGCGGAACCTGGAGTTCCGTGGAAAGTTCAGTGCCGCAATGATCTACGATCACCTGCCGATCATCGATATTTTCCGGCGAGTCGACAACGACACGCTGCTCGGCGTCATGGATATGCGCGGGCTGAACGAACCGTACTTCTTCGTCCTCTACCGCGACCGCTAGCCGCCTGCACGAAGCGTCTGTCCCCGAGTCGAGCTCGGCCTACCATCGAAGAGGACAGTGGTCTTCGACTCGGGAGGTCCCGATGGAACGCACGACCTGTCTGATCGCCGGTGGGGGACCGGCGGGAATGTTCCTGGGGCTGATGCTGGCCCGCGGTGGCATCGAGGTCATGGTGCTCGAGAAACACGGTGACTTCCTGCGCGACTTCCGCGGCGACACCGTGCACCCGACCACCCTGGAACTCATCGACGCGCTGGGTCTGCGCGAGGACTTCGCGAAACTGCCGCAGCGGCGGTTGAACGACATACAGATACCCATCGGCGGTCGCATGGTGCCGCTCGCGACGTTCGCGCACATCCCGGGCAGGCACAAATATGTGGCTATGGTGCCGCAGTGGGACCTGCTGGATCTACTGGCCCGCGCGGGCGACGTCGAGCCGACCTTCCGGTTGCGCATGAACACCGAGGCGGTCGATCTGGCGTACGAGGGCGGCACCGTCGCGGGTGTGCGCTATCGCACGAAAGATGGTGCGACCGGCGAGATTCGCGCCGACCTCACGGTGGCCTGCGACGGCCGCTCCTCGGTGCTGCGTGCGGCAGCCGGGCTCGGGGTTCACAACTGGCCCACGCCGTTCGACGCGTGGTGGTTCCGCATCCCGCGCAACGGCACCGACCCGGCCGGTCTGATCCCGGTGGTCAGCGCCCACCGCGTGGCGGTGCTGTTCGACCGCGGCGACTACTGGCAGAGCGCTACGCTGATCGCCAAGGGCAGTGACACCGACCTGCGCACGCGCCAACCGGTCGGCGTCATCATGCGTGATCTGGGCGCGGTGGCCCCGTGGCTGGGCGACCGCACCGACGCCCTCCGGACCTGGGACGAGGTGAAACTGCTCGACGTCAAGCTGGATCGCGTCGACCGCTGGTACACCGACGGCCTGTTGTGCATCGGCGACGCCGCCCACGCCATGTCCCCGGTCGGCGGCGTCGGCATCAACCTGGCGGTGCAGGACGCGGTGGCCACCGCGCGCATTCTCGGCCCGAAACTGTTGTCGCACACCGTAACCACCGCCGACCTGGCCCGGGTCCAGCGCCGGCGAGCCCTGCCGACGGCCGTTGTCCAGAGCATGCAGCGGCTGGCCCACGCCGGCGTCATCCGCCCGGCGGTGGCGGGCCGCCTGGACGTCTCGAACGCCACCGAAACGCCCACGGCTCTACGCGTTTTCCGGCGCATCCCCGTGGTGCGCAGCCTGCCGACCTTCCTGGTCGGCCGAGGTGTGCTACCCGAGCCGGTACCCGCATTCGCTCGTCGCGACTGAACCGCACTGTCCGTGCGGGGGAGCGAAAGCCCCTGCGGCGCAGGATATCCGCGTGGTAGGGATTTGTCAGGCGGTGGGCCGACCTGGCCGCGGCGTCCGGACCCCTCGTCCTACCGGACGCCGCGCGGGCGGAACTGAATACTGATGCGCGGCCCCACCGGCCGCTTCGTCTTGGGAATGGCATGCTCCCAGGTCCTTTGGCACGAACCACCCATGACGATGAGATCCCCGTGCCCCAGCGGATACCGCACGCTGGCTCCACCGCCGCGCGGTCGCAAGAGCAACGCACGTGCAGCGCCCACCGACACGATGGCCACCATGGTGTCGTCGGTCGCCCCGCGCCCGGAGGTGTCCCCGTGCCAGGCGACGCTGTCGTTTCCGTCGCGGTAGTAGCACAGGCCCGCGGTGGTGAACGGCTCACCCAGTTCAGCGGAGTAGTGCGTGCTCAACGCCTCCCGTGCCTCGGCCAGCACCGGATCCGGTAGCTCCCGCTCCGCCTCGTAGAAGCACAGCAGCCGCGGCACGTCCACCATCCGGTCGTACATGGCGCGCCGATCCGCGCGCCAGGGCACCTCCGTCACGAGCCGTTCGAACAGCACATCCGCGCCGCTCAACCAGCCCGGCAGCACATCCACCCAGGCGCCGTCGCCGAGTTCGGTGCGCTGTATCCCCTGCAGCGCACCGAGTTCCACCTCCCCGAAGCCGTCCAGAAGTGATCCCTGCCAAGGCGTCGACATGTCGAAGAACATACCACAATTCCGAACGTATGTTCGATGGAGCTGTTCAGATGTCGAGTTCTTCGTCGATCTTGCGGAGCTGATGACGGGCCAGGGCCAGGTTGCCGCGGATGCGGTCGAGGGCGAGATAGAGGAACAGGCGACTCGCCGGGTGCGCGCTCAGCGGGCGCAGCAGATGATACTGACCGGTCAGGGTGATCAGGATGTCCTCGATCCCTTCGTCGAGGCCGAGCTGTTCGATGGTGCGCATCTTGGCGCGGACCACCTCGGTATTGCCGGCCGCGCCGAGCTGCAGGTCCAGGGATCGGGATCCGCCGGCGGTGCCGAGGGTCATCCCGCTGCTGTAGTCGACGATCGCGGCGCCGAGCGCCCCGTCGATGGTCATCATGTCCTTCAGTGCCACATCCAGATTCGACATGTGTCTCCCTTTCCGTGTGATGTCCTCGATCGGTGGAATTCGGGTGCCGTCAGTCGTGAGGGGCCGGCGCCAGGGTCGCGGCGATGGCGCGGACCACCGGGCGGGCTTCCAGGTGAACACGGGCCAGCGTGGCGTCGGGGCCTGTGAGCAGGGCCAGGCAGGCGATGGGGCCGGCGCGGTAGACCACCACGTGACCGACGCCGCTGTCGAGGACCACCTCGTGCAGGTCGGCGCCATGGGTGGCGGCCGCGAAGGTCAGCGACACCGACAGCAGCGCCGCGGTCAGCGCCGCGATGCCGGTGGCTTCGATGGCATCCGGGAGATCGTCGGCCAGCAGCAGGCCGTCGCTCGAGGCCACCGCGGATCCGATCAGATGCGGAACGCGTCGCCGTAGCGTGTGTAGGTGGGTTTCGAGGTCGCTGCCCGCCGAGTCCGCACGCGGTGAATCGATGCGAGCGCCGCTGCCCGGACCGGTCAGGGCGGTGGCGTCGTGCGTGAGCGTCATGGCTCGTCTCCTCTGTCGGCGGGAACCTCTTCGCTGGCGCGCACGGACAACGTGCCTGCCCTGGTCGGGCGTCATGTGCGCGTGTCGATCGATCTCGAGCCGAACGCGTTGTGCCACTACGTGATCACTGGCGAGCTCTGCATCGCCGTTCGACGGCGCTACTTCCGGACCCACCGCAACTTGGACGAGCGAACACGCTGAGCACGACGCGCAAGTGTCAACGCCACCGATCTCATTGGGGCGCTGATGGTTTCACAAACTCACCTTCGGCTCCATCCAGAATAGCGATCCATCGGCGAATGCGCAGCAACAACTTGTGCTCCGATGCCGGGCGGCATTTCCGGGTAGGAGCTGCCATCGATTCGAACCGCCGGGTCGGTATTGATTGCGCGCCCGGGCATTTCAAATTCGACCGACCAGTCGCACTCGCGCTTGCCGGCTCGGCGCGTGGGCGTAGGTCACACCTTGTTTTTTACATACGGGCGACCGTATTGTTTTCTGCATGGAACAACATGTCCTCACCGAGGCGACCGATCCCTTCTGTCTGGACAGAGCGGCTGCCGTCGCACTGCTGACCGGGGCTCCCTGGCGGAGGTATGCCGTTCTGGGAGACAGCCTTTCCGCGGGAACCGGCGATCCCACCCCGGGCTACGGCGATCAGGGCTGGCCGGACCGCGTCGCCGGGATCCTGCGATCGGTTCGGCCGGATCTGGCCTATCTCAATGTCTCCGAGATCGGCGCGACGACCGCCCAGGCGCTCGAGCGGCAGGCGGATCGCGTACTCGCGTTCTCCCCGGACCTGCTCCACCTGCCGTGCGGGGCCAATGACATCGTGCGGCGCACACCGGACTTCGACGAGATCGAGCGAACCCTGCGACGCATGTACGACCTGGCGAAGCAGACCGGCGCACTGCTGACCACCTTCACACTCGGCCGGGCCTATGTCGTCCCGGTCTTCCCGGACTGGCCGGAGCGGATCGCCAGGGTCAACGAGATCGTGCGCGGGCTGGCAGCCGAATACGACGCGCTCGTGGTGGATATGTGGGACCACCCGGTCAACGACCGCGACAACCTGCTCAGTGCGGATCGCATCCACTTCTCGACCTCGGGCCAGGCCGTCATGGCGTCCGAGTCGGTCGAGAAGCTGGCGAAATCACTGGGTCGCAACACATCCGAGTTGTCCTCGACCTCGCGCTGACCCCTCACGGCGAGCAGCGCAGGCCGAACTTTCCGGGTTCGTACAGTGCCCGGCCCTGACAAATGAAGAGGTTTCCATCGTGGCAGTCAGTCAGTACTCAGCCGGTCGGCCGGTCGTGGCCGCGGACGCCGAAGCCATTCCCTGGACGACGATCTCGATTGTCCTGAGCGCCTTGTTCGTCGCGGTTCTGGATTCGTTCATCGTCGTGGTCGCCGCCCCCTCGATCGTGGCGGATCTGCACGCCTCCGCCGGTGACGTCCAATGGGTGCTCGCGGGCTACCAATTGAGCTACGCGGTCTTCATCATCACCGCTACCCGCTTGGCCGATCTGTACGGCCGCAAACGGATCTTCCTGCTCGGTGCCGCGGTGTTCACGCTGTCCTCGGTCGCGTGCGCGCTCGCACCGGACGCGGGCAGCCTCATCACCGCGCGCGTCGTCCAGGGCCTGGGCGCCGCGCTGATGGTGCCGCAGGTGTTCGCCTATGTCACCGTGCTGGTGCCGGCGGCCAAGCGGCACAGCGTCTTCGGCGTGGTCGGCATCGTCATGGGCATGGCCACCATCGGCGGACAGGTCATCGGCGGACTGCTGATCGGCGCGGATCTGTTCGATTCCGGCTGGCGCCTGGTGTTCTGGGTGAACGTGCCGATCGGCGTCGTCATGTTCCTGCTCGCCCTGCGCTCTGTGCCGGCCACCGGGTCGGCCGCCTCCCGCCGACTGGACCTGCCCGGCGTGCTGATGCTCAGCGTGGCCCTCTTCCTCCTGGTGCTGCCATTGATCCAAGGGCAGCAGGCGGGCTGGCCGGGCTGGGTCTGGGCCTGCTTCGGGGGCAGCGCAGTCGCTTTCGGGGCGTTCGTCGCGATCGAGCGTCGGCTGGAAAGCCGGGGCGGGGATCCGCTGGTGCCGTTGACCTTGTTCGGCCAGCGCTCGTTCTCGCTCGGGATCGTCCTCGTGCTCACCCTGTACGCGCTGATCTACTCGTACTATCTGGCCCTGTCGGTGACGATGCAGCAGGGTCTCGGCCTGTCGGCGCTGGGAGCGGGCCTGGTCTACGCGCCTGCGGCAACCGCGTTCTTCGTGTTCAGCATGGTGGCGAGCCGGACCATCCCGAAATACGGGCGACGGGTCCTCGAGGTCGGCGCGATCATCATGGCGAGCGGCTACCTGGCGACCGGCCTGCTGCTGGTGTCCGGCCCGCGGATCACGCCACTGCTGGTGATCCCCACCCTCGTATTGCAGAGTGTCGGTGGCGGATTGGTCATCACGCCCGCGCTCAACACGGTGCTGAGCCGGGTGCGACCGGAGTCGGCCGGCGTCGCGTCGGGGGCCCTGTCGACGGCCCAGCAGTGCGGGGGAGCGCTGGGTGTCGCCGTGATCGGCGCGATCTTCTTCGGCGCGTTCGATCCCGCCGCGGCAGACCGGGTCGCCGCCGCCGGTCACGCCTTCGCTGTCGCGTCCTTCGCGACCTGCGTCATCGCGGTCGTCTCGGGTGTGATCGTGTTTCTGCTCCCGAAACAGCCTGCGGCCCAGGGCTGAACGGGTCGATGTGCTGACGGCCGGGCCCGCCCGGCCGTCAGCATCGGATCAGGCCGGGACCTGATCGTGCTGGTTCACGAATGCGAGGAACCGCGGAATGACCTGCTCGGGAATGGCCCACAGCATCTCGTGGCCGACGCCCGGGTAGATGTCGACCTCGGCCCCGGGTATGTGTTCACGGACTCTTTGTGCGCCCACTTCCGGATCATTGGCGACCGTGGTGGCGCCGAACAGCACCATCAGTGGCGCGGTGACGGCCTCCAGTTGCTCGTCGGTGAGCGGTCGCTCCCACGGCATGGCGAGACGGAACCTGATGGCGCTCAACGTCAATGCCCACTGTTCCTCGCTGAACTCCAGACCCGGTGTGAGCCACTCCGAGAGCTTCGCCAGCCGCTTGCGGGTCGGCACCATCCCGCCGACGAGGAACCGGAACAGCACACTCCAGCGCGGTGTGGTGAAGGTCGCCCCGCCTGGTTCGAGCATGGTCAGGCTGGCCACCCGCTCGGAGTGCTGGACACCGACCAGCAGCGCCAGCCAGGAGCCGACGGAATACCCGCCCAGATGCACGCGCTCGATACCCAATCCGTCGAACACCTCCAGCAGCCAGCGCACGATGTCGTCCTCGTCGCGCAGTGGCTCGGTCTGCTCGCTGCGTCCCGCCCAGCCCAACGGATCCGGGGTGTACACCACGTGATCCCGCGACAGTTCCGCGATGACCGACTCCCAGAACAGCCCATTGCCCGGCATCCCCGGCAGCAGCACGATCGGCGTGCCGTCTCCCGACCCGGATTTGCGCACTCGTGTTGTGCCGAACGAGGTGTCGATATCGAGATCGATCGACGGCACCGGCCACTGCGCGGCCATCGCGTCGTACGCACGCAGGTACTTCTCCTTGGCCTTCGCGCTGGTGAAACGTCCGATCTTCTTGGCCATCGGGCCTTCCCTTCCTCTTCGGTGCGTGGTCTGTGTCGGTCGTCTACTCGGCGGTGAGCAGGTCGGCCGGCTCGTGCGAGCGGGCGAAGGCCAGAATCCGGTCCAGTACGGCGTCCTTGCCCGGGCCGTGGAACAGCAGCCCATGGTTCGCGCCCGGGTAGATCTCCACCTCGCAGTCCGGCAGGTGCCGCCGGGCCCGCGCGGCGGCCCGCTCGGGATTGCCCAGCACGGTCTCGGACCCATAGATCAGGAGGGCGGGGGCGGTGATCGCCTGCAGCTCTTCGTCTTTCAGTCGTTGCGGCCACGGGGTCCGGGTCCGATAGCCGAGTCCCGCCTTCGCGAACTCGATGTACCGAATAGTCCACAGTTTCGACAGTGACGCGTAGGCCTTCATGTAGGCGTCCTGTGCCGCCTTGCTCTTCCATTGCCCGATCCCGGCCATGGTGCCTCCCCGCTCATCATCGTTGATGATACGAACGTATCATAAAAATGATATGGGCGTACCATCAAAAACTTCGATGCCAGGGAGTCATAGGAGAGCTGGTTATATGCCGCGTTTGGTGGATCACGAGCAGCGGCGGCGGGAGATCACCACGGCCGCGCGCGCGGTCATCGCCGCCGGTGGGCTGGATGCCGCCACGTTCCAGTCCGTGGCGGCGCAGGCTGGGGTCTCGGTGCGCCTGATCCAGTACTACTTCGGCACCAAGCGTGATCTCATGCTCGCCACGCATCGTGCGGTGGTGGAGGACTGGGGGAGGGTATTCGCGGAGGCGCTGGGTGCGCTGGGGCCCGATGCCGCACCGCGCGAGGTCATCCGGGCTGTCTCGCTCGGGCTGATTCCCCTGGACGATGTTCGGCACCAGGACAATCTGGTGTTCGCGGCCTTCCACGCGGCGAATCTGACCGGCAATACCGTCACCTCGGAGGAGATGATGGGCGCGCCGCGGTATCTGATCGCCAGCTTCACCGAGCAGCTGCGGCGGGAGCGTCCGGGCGAGACCGGCACGCGTGCACTTGAACTCGACGCGGAGCTGATCGTTCTCGCGGTCACCGGGATCAGTCAGGCGGTCCTGGCCGGCGGGGCCACCCGGGAGAGGGCGGTCGAACTACTCGACCACCTGCTCGACCGGGTGTTCGCCGGTGAATAGCGGCTAGCGGCCCTCGCCGCCGACCTGCGCGCGCACGAAATCGACCACCGCGTCGGTGAATTCGTCATTGGCGTCGCTGGCGGCGGTGTGTGCCGCGGTGCCGATCTCGGTGTAGTCGGCGTGCGGGACCAGGGCCCGGAACGCGGCGACGCCCTCCTCGCTGACGACGTCGGACAGCGCGCCGCGCACCAGCAGCACCGGGATGGTCAGCTGCCGCGCCGCGTGCTCCAGTTGCTCGGTGTGCACGTCGATCTCCTCGCCGCGCCCGTCGCGCGGGCCGCCCATCATGGCGGGATCCCAGTGCCAGTACCAGCGACCGTCGGCGCGCTGGCGCAGATTGCGTTGCAGCCCTTCGGGATTGCGTGGGCGGCGGCGGTGGGGGAGGTAGGCGGCGACGGCGTCTGCGGCCTCCTCGAGGCTGGCGAAGCCCTCCGGGTTGCTGCTCAGGAAGTTGATGACGCGCTCGACGCCCTTGCGCTCGGGACGTGGCACCACATCGACGAGGACGAGACCGGTGATGCGCTCACGCTCCGGGTGGGTGGTGGCCATGAGCCCGGTCAGGCCGCCCATGCTGGCGCCGACGACGAAGGCGGGCTGGTCCAGTTCGCGCAGCACCGCGATGAGGTCCTCGACCATGGCCTCGCGCGTGTAGTTGCCGTCCGGGTCCCAGTCGCTGTCGCCGTGCCCGCGCGCGTCGAGCAGGACGGCGTGCATCCCGGCCTTGGCCAGGGCGAGTCCGGAATCCTTCCACGAGCCGCGGGTCTGGCCGCCGCCGTGCAGGAACACCACCAGCGGGCCGTCCTGGGGTCCCCAGCTGTCCCCGGCGATGGTGATACCGCCGTGCCCGCGGAAGCTCACCCGGGCGGGTTCGGTGAATTCAGCGTCGTTGCTCACCCTTCGAGCATTGCACATGCGTGTTTACGGTGTATGAAGACTGGCCGGTAGCTAGGACCGCAGGCGGTCAGGGCCGGCCGTCGCGCTGGTCGCCGCTGGTCACAGCGAGCGGTCGATCACCGCGAGGACCAGGCACAATGCCGCCGCCGCCAGCATGAACGCGGCCAGATTGTGCAGTCCCGCGATGCCGGAACCCGGGGTGAGGAATGCGCCACTGACCGCCGCCGACCCGATCGCGCCGAAATAGGAGAAGGTCCGCATCAGGCCCGCCGAGGAACCGATGCGCTCCGGCTCGGCCTGGTGGTAGAGGGCGTTCTGGTTGGCCAGATTGTTGAGCCCCTGCGGGATGCCGTTGATGACGGCCGCGCCGACCAGCAACCACAGGGCGGTGCCGGAGTGCAGGGTCAGCAGCAGCACCGTCATGACCACCTGGCAGGTGCAGCCGACCAGCAGCTTGCCGCGAACCTCGGGCCGCCGGCCGGTGAGCGCGGACACGCCGATCGCGGTGGCCGACATGGGCAGCAGGATCAGGCCCGCCCCGGCGGCGGAGAGGCCGCGTCCCTCCTCCAGCCACTGGGTGAAGCCGTACAGGAAGCAGTAGCCGACCAGTGCGGTCAGGAGGGTGCGGGTGTAGGTGGCCAGCAGCGGGACATCGCCCGCGAGCAGCCGCACATCGAGGAAAGGCCGCTCGGCCCGCCGCTCCCGCCACACCAGTCCGGCTCCGGCGGCGATGGCCAGCACCGGCAGATACCAGTGCGCCGCTTGCGGTTTCATCAAGAAGGACAGGAAGCCGATCAACATCGCCGTGAACAACCCGATACCGGGCAGATCGATATCGGACCACCGGCCGCCGTGCGGCGCATCGGTTCTCGCTATCCGCCGCCATCCGATGACCAGGCACGCCAGTGCCAGCGGCAGATTGACCGCGAACGTCGCCCGCCAGCCGCCGAGATGGATCAGGAGACCGCCCAGGCTCGGGCCGATGACGGCAATGGTCTGAGTGGCCACGGCCAGGGCGGTGAGCACCCCCTGCGGACTGTCCTTCCCGGTGCGTTCGGACTCGCTGCGGATCAGGTACATGGATGCGGGATAGCCCGCGCACGTGCCGAATCCGAGAATCACCCGGGCCAGCACCAGTACCCAGAGACTCGGCGCGACCATGCCCAGCAGGCCGGCGAATCCGGTGAGCGCGGCGCCGCCGAGAAACAGCCGCCGCGGCCCGTAGAGGTCGATGAGCCGTCCCACCACCGGCTGCCCGATGGCGGTGGCCAGGTACAGCGCCGACACCAGCCATGCGGTCTCCGACGCCGGCGCGCCGAACGCCACACCGATCGGCACCAGCGAGACCGCGATGATGGACGAATTGATCGGGTTCAGGATCGAGCTGGTGATCATGGGCACCAGCAGCCGCCGGTCGAATCCGTCGGGCGGTCGCTCCCGGGTCCGCCGGTGCAGCGTCGAGATCATTGCGGCCCGAGTCTTTCCAGCAGCTCCAGCGCCGCCAGCAGCGTCTGCCGCTCGGCCTCGGTGTACTTCTCCTCGAGGGCGGTGGTGAGCCATTCCTGCCTCGCCCGGCTGCGGCCCGCCATCAGCTCCCGCCCGGCCGGGCTCAGCGAAACCAGTTGCCGCCGGCCGTCTTTGGGATCGGGCCGCCGCAGTACGAAGCCGCGGTCGCTGAGAATGGCGAGGTGGGTGGCGATGGCCTGCGGCCGCACCCGCTCCGCCGCGGCGATCTCGCTGGCGGTGGCGTCACCGTTCTTCAACCGGCTCAGCACCGACAGCTGCGAGGGCGTCAGCTCCATATTGTCCGACGCCTCGAGGAACCGCCGTCGCAGGCGGCTCACCAGAACGCGCAGTTCCCGGGCCGCCTGGGCCGAGGACGCGGACAGGATCGCGGGGGCATCGGTCATGCCTCGACCCTAGATAGACAATCCAGGTTGCGCAATTGACATTGAACAACCTGAATTGTCTATCTCGCCACGGTCGGCCGGTCAGGCGGCCGCGGGTTCGGCGTCGAGGTACTCCTCACGGATCTGCTTCGGCCCGAACGGCCAGGTCTTCTCCGCCCGCGACCAGAGCAGGAAGGCCGCGATACCCAGGGCGGTCCAGGCCAGTGACCACTCGATCGGGTGCACGCCCGGATTCGCCTTGTCGGCGTACCCGTAGATGACCGCCCAGCCGATGGCCGCCACGACCGCCGGCAGCGGATACAGCAGCATCCGGTAGGGCCTCGCGAGCCCGGGCTGCCGTCGCCGCAGGACGGCTACGGCCGCGATCTGCGCGAAGGCCTGCACGATCACCATGACCGTGGTCAGCAGTGAGATCAATACCGCCAATGGGGGGTGGGTGGCCGAGGCGCCCACATGCCGGGCGAAGACGAACCCGGCCGCGGTGATCGCACCCATCACGATCAGCCCGAGCACCGGGAATTCGTGTTCGGAGTGCAGCCGTCCGAAGGATCGGAAGAACACCCCGTCGCGGGCGGCGTCGAACGGTACCCGCGAGCCGCCGAGTAGTCCGGCGAAGACCGAGGCGAAGGCGGTGACGAGAATCAGCACGGTCACCACATCGGCGGCACCCTTCCCGAAGGTCTTCTCCAGCACCGCCGACGCAACCGATTGTGAGGCAACGTTGTTCGGGTCGAGCATGTCGTGCCAGTCGATGACGCCGAGCACACCGATCTGCATGCCGAGATAGATGACCATGACCGCGAGCACCGCGTAGATGATCGAGCGGGGGAGGACCCGCCCCGGATTCTTCAGCTCCGCACCGATATACGCGCTGGTGTTGTAGCCCAGGTAGTCGTAGATGCCGATGGTGAGCCCGGAGGCGAAGCCCAGCCAGAAGCCGCCGCGACCGAAATCGATGGCATGGTCGGGCCAGGTGAACGCCATGCTCGGATGAAAATGGGTGAACGCGGCCAGGATCACCGCGGCCACCGACACGATCATGACCGCCCACATCACCACGGTGATGCGGCCGATGGAATCCACCCGCCGCCACAGCAGCACCACGACCAGCGCCACCACCGCGAGCCCGACGATGTCACCCTGCCCGGTGGTCATGGACGGCCACAGATAGGTCAGGTACTGCACCAGTCCCTGCACGCCGGTGGACATGATCAGCGGAATGAAAAGGATCGCGGTCCAGACGAACAGGAACGGCATGAGCCGTCCCGTGCGGTACTGGAACGCCTCGCGCAGATACACATAGGTGCCGCCCGCGCCCGGCATGGCCGCGCCGAGTTCGGCCCAGATCAGGCCGTCGGCCAGCGCCAGCACCGCGCCGGCGACGAATCCGATGACGGCGTGCGGCCCGCCGAAGGCCGCGACCATGAGGGGGATGGTGACGAAGGGTCCGATGCCGACCATCTGGCTCATATTGATGGTCGTGGCCTGGAACAGGCCGATTCTTCGGGGGAGGGTGCGGGGGCCGGTCATGGCTGCCTCCGGGTCGCGCAGGGGAGGGCGTATGGGTTTTGTAAAGTTAAATTCCTTTACTATCGGAGTCAAGGGCCGCGGCCGATTGTTTACAGTCGGCTCGATGACGCATCAGGATCGGACGGTGATGGACGAACTCCCTTGGAACAGGCAGCGTTTGCGCAGCAACAACGAGTGGTTGCTGCTCGAGCAGCTGCGCACCGCCGGGCCGAGCTCGCGCGCCCAGCTCGCCCGTGACACCGGCCTGTCCAAGCCCACCGTGTCCAGCGCCCTTGCCGCGCTGCAGGAGCACGGGCTGGTGCGGGAGGTCGGGACGGTCGTCCCCGAGCGCGGGCGGACGGCGGTGCTCTACGAACCGGATCCGACCGCGGGCTACGTGCTCGGCATCGATGTCGGCCGCGCGTTCCTGCGGACCGCCGTGGCCGATCTGTCAGGAAAAGTACTGTCCCGCACCGATATTCCGAACCGTGCGCGCACCGCCACCGCCCTCGCCCGGACGACGGCCGGAGCCGTGCGCGAAATCCTGAGCGACGCCGCGATTCCCGTGGACCGCATCGTCCACACCGTCCTCGGCAGCCCCGGCGTCTTCGATCCCCAGGACGGCCGGATGCACTACGCCGTCAACCTGCCCGGCTGGGGCCGCGCGGGCCTGCTCGACGAATTACGCGACGCTCTCGGCGTTTCCGAGCTGTCCGTCCACAATGACGCCAACCTCGCCGCTCTCGGCGAGTACGCCCACGGCGGCGGCCGCGGCAGCCGCCTGTTCGTCTACGTCCTCATCGGCACCGGCCTCGGTGTCGGAATCGTCTCCCAGGGCGAGCTTTTCACCGGCGCCCACGGCGCGGCCGGCGAAGTCGGCTTCCTTCCCGCCGCTTTCGGCGATTCCGCCGCCGGCGTCTCCCGGCGTGGCGCCCTCGAGGAGGCCGTCACCGCCGACGCCGTCGTCCGCGCCGCGCGCGCCCGCGGCATGACCGGTCGCCTCACCGCCAAACGCGTCTTCGATGCCGCCCGGGCCGGCGACGCCCTCGCCACCGAGGTGGTCCGCCAGGAAGGCGAACGCATCGCCCTGGTGGTGGCCGCCGTCACCGCGGTCCTCGACCCCGATGTCATCGTCGTCGGCGGCGGCCTCGGCCGCAGCGCCGACCTCCTGCTCGACCAGGTCCGCGCGGCGCTGCAACGGACGACTCCGCTGCGCCCCAGCGTCCGTCCGAGCGAACTGGGCGACGACGCCGTGCTGCTCGGCGCCATCGCCACCGCCCTGCGCACCGCCCGCCCCTTGGTCTTCGACCGCAGGACCCCGAGCAGCCACTGACGCCGGACTGCTCCGGCGCCTGGATCGTGAACCTGGCCACAGGACGACCGGGCTCGCATAGCTGCGGGCTTGCCGGTTGGTCTGGACGTTTCGGGTTCGGGCTGGTCGCGGCGTGTCGCGAAGGGCACGCCGACGCCGGTTGCGGAGGGGGTGCGCGGTCAACGGCGGGTAAGCGCGCTGGTAGGGTGACCGCTCGAAAGACATCCTTTAACGGACCGTCCCGTGAGGCGGGGAAGGAGGTCGGCATGGCTGTGCCCGAAGACCGGGCGGCCAAGTCGAGCGCTGCCGAGTTCTCGCAGCGGCACGACCCGGACCGGGTCCAGACCGGACGCGAGCTGCTCTCGGATTCGGATGTGGGCCGGACCATCGCGCGCATGGCGCACCAGATCATCGAGAAGACGGCCCTGGACTCCGGCGATCCCCAGGTTGCTCGCGTGGTGCTGATCGGAATCCCCACCCGCGGAACCACTCTCGCCCATCGCCTGGCCGGCCGGATCGAGGAATTCTCCGGCGTCCGCCCCGCGATCGGCTCCCTGGACATCACCCTGTACCGCGACGATCTGCGCTCCAAGCCGCACCGTCCGCTCGAGCGCACCTCGGTGCCCGAGGGCGGGATCGAGGACGCGCTGGTGGTGCTGGTCGACGATGTGCTGTTCTCCGGCCGGACCGTGCGCTCCGCGCTGGACGGCCTGCGCGATCTGGGCCGCCCCCGCGCGGTACAGCTGGCGGTGCTCATCGATCGCGGCCACCGCGAACTTCCCATCCGCGCCGACTACGTCGGCAAGAACGTTCCCACCGCTCGCACCGAGGACATCTCGGTGCTGCTGCGCGAGCACGACGGACGCGACGGTGTCTACCTGCGTCAGGAAGGTGACAACCAGTGAAGCACCTGCTGTCGGTCACCGACCTGGACCGGGACGCCGCCACCGGCCTGCTCGACGAGGCCGAGCGGTTCGAGCAGGCGCTGCTGGGCCGGGAGGTCAAGAAGCTGCCGACGCTGCGCGGGCGCACGGTCATGACCGTGTTCTTCGAGAACTCCACCCGCACCCGCGTGTCCTTCGAGGTCGCGGGCAAGTGGATGAGCGCCGACGTCATCAATGTCAGCGCGTCGAGTTCCTCGGTCTCCAAGGGCGAGTCACTGCGCGACACCGCGCTGACCCTGCACGCGGCGGGCGCGGACGCGCTCATCGTGCGGCACCCGGCGTCGGGCGCGGCCCATCAGATCGCGCGCTGGTTCGCCGAGATGGACGAGGCCGCAAGCGGTTACGCCGGTCCCGGCCCCGCGATCATCAATGCCGGTGACGGCATGCACGAGCACCCGACCCAGGCGCTGCTGGACGCGCTGACCCTGCGCCAGCGCCTCGGCGACCTGGAAGGCAAGCGGGTCGTGCTGGTCGGCGACATCCTGCACAGCCGGGTCGCGCGCTCGAATGCGTTCCTGCTCGACACGCTCGGCGCGGAGGTCGTGCTGGTCGCGCCGCGCACGTTGCTGCCGGTGGGCGTGGAAGCCTGGCCGGTGCGGGTCTCGGATTCGCTCGACGCCGAGCTGCCGGGCGCGGACGCGGTCATGATGCTGCGCGTGCAGGCCGAGCGCATGAACGGCGGCTTCTTCCCGTCGGCGCGCGAGTACTCGATCCGCTACGGCCTCAACGAGCGCCGGATGAAGATGCTCGACGAGCACGCGGTGGTGCTGCACCCCGGACCCATGCTGCGTGGCATGGAGATCGGCTTCTCCGTGGCCGATTCCCCGAAAGCGGCTGTGCTGCAACAGGTCAACAACGGAGTCCATATGCGCATGGCGGTGCTGTTCCGCCTGCTGGTCGGAACCGACGAGGTGGTCGCGTGATCGGGTCAGGCCCGGAGGCGGCAGCCTGCGTAACCACGGAGGGCCCCCGGTCGCGTGGAAAGGAGACAGCATGAGCGTCCTGATCAAGAGTGTCCTTCTCTACGGCGAAGGCGAACCGGTCGACGTGCTGCTGGCCGACGGTGAGATCCGCGAGATCGGTGCGGGCCTGAACGCACCCGACGCGGAGATCGTCGAGGGCAAGGGTCAATTCCTGCTGCCGGGCTTCATCGACCTGCACACCCACCTGCGCGAGCCGGGCCGCGAGGACACCGAGACCATCGAATCCGGTTCCGCCGCAGCGGCTCTGGGCGGCTACACCGCCGTGTTCGCCATGGCCAACACCAGCCCGGTCGCCGACACCGCGGTCATCACCGACCACGTGTGGAAGCGCGGCCAGGAGGTCGGCCTGGTCGACGTGCACCCGGTGGGCGCGGTCACCGTCGGGCTCGAGGGCAAGCAGCTCGCCGAAATGGGCACCATGGCCGCCGGAGTCGGTGGGGTGCGTATATTCTCCGACGACGGTCACTGCGTCTACGACCCGCTGATCATGCGCCGCGCGCTGGAGTACGCGAACTCGCTGGGCGTGCTTATCGCCCAGCACGCCGAGGAGCCGCGTCTGACCAAGGGCGCGGTCGCGCACGAGGGTCCGACCGCCTCCCGCCTGGGCCTGGCCGGCTGGCCGCGCGCCGCCGAGGAGTCCATCGTGGCCCGCGACGCGCTGCTGGCCCGCGATGCCGGCGCCCGCGTGCACATCTGCCACGCCTCCACCGCCGGCACCGTCGAACTGCTGAAATGGGCCAAGGCCCAGGGTATTTCGATTACCGCCGAGGTGACCCCGCACCACTTGCTGCTCGACGACTCGCGCCTGGAGACCTATGACGCGGTGAACCGGGTGAACCCGCCGCTGCGCGAGGCCTCCGATGTGGCCGCGCTGCGGCAGGCCCTCGCCGAGGGCGTCATCGACTGCGTCGCCACCGACCACGCCCCGCACGCCGACCAGGACAAGTGCTGCGAGTTCGCGGCCGCCCGTCCCGGCATGCTGGGCCTGGAGACGGCGCTGTCGATCATCGTGGAGACCATGGTCGAGCCCGGGCTGCTCGACTGGCGCGGTGTCGCGCAGGTGATGAGCGAGAACCCGGCGCGGATCGTGGGCCTGGACGATCAGGGCCGGCCGCTCGCGGTCGGCGAACCCGCCAACCTGGTGCTGATCGACCCGGCCGCCGAATGGACGGTGGAGGCGGACGAACTCGCCTCGATCGCCCGCAACACGCCCTTCCAGGCGATGACCCTGCCCGCGAAGGTGACCGCCACCTTCCTGCGCGGCCGGCTCACCGCCCGGGACGGCAAGATCGTCGCCGGTTAGCGGCGGGTGGGGAACCGAGGAGGACCGTAATGGAGCGCACACTGCAGGTACTGGTTTTGCTGGTGCTGTTCGCGCTGTGCCTGTGGCTGATGTACCGGGCGTGGACCCGGCGGGCCAAGAAGCAGGCTTCGGCGATCGGCGACCTGCCGCCGGTGCCCGCCGACTGCGGCGCGCAGCTGCTGGAGCCGACCACGGGGCTCTACCTCGGCAGCACCCTCGCCCCCAGCTGGATTCAGCGAATCACGGTGGGCGACCTGGGTTTCCGCGCCACGGCGGAACTCACGCGATTCGAGCGCGGCATCCTGCTGGAGCGGGACGGCGCGACGACGATCTGGATTCCCCAGGAATCCATTACCGCGGTGCGCGCCGAGCGCGGGCACGCGGGCAAGGTAATGACGGAAGACGGTGTGCTGGTGATTCGCTGGACGTTGCCGACCGGGACCGAGGTGGATACCGGTTTCCGCGGCGACGACAAAGCGGTGTACCCGGCATGGACCGCAGCAGCTACGAAGACGGGAGACGAGGCATGAGCAGCGGAAATACTGCCGTGATGGTGCTCGAGGACGGCCGCGTGTTCCGCGGGACGACCTTCGGCGCCGTCGGGCAGACATTGGGTGAGGCGGTGTTCTGTACCGCCATGACGGGCTACCAGGAGACCCTCACCGACCCCAGCTACGACCGCCAGATCGTGGTGGCCACCGCGCCGCAGATCGGCAACACCGGCTGGAACGACGAGGACGACGAGTCCTCGAAGATCTGGGTCGCCGGCTACGCCGTGCGCGACCCCGCGCGCCGCGCCTCCAACTGGCGCGCCACCCGCACCCTGCAGGACGAACTGGAGAACCAGAACGTCGTCGGCATCGCGGGCATCGACACTCGGGCCCTGGTGCGGCACCTGCGCACCCGCGGTTCCATGAAGGCGGGCATCTTCTCGGGTGAGTCGCTCACCGAGTACGAGGACATGCTCGACAAGGTCAACGGCCAGCAGTCCATGCTGGGCGCGGACCTGGCCGGCGAGGTCTCCACCGACGAGATGTACACCGTCGACCCGATCGGCGAGCACCGCTTCACGGTGGTCGCGGTGGACCTGGGCATCAAGTCCAACACCCCGCGCATGTTCGCCCAGCGCGGCATGCGGGTGCACGTGGTGCCGTCCAACGTCACCTTCGACCAGATCAAGGAACTGAACCCGAACGGTGTGTTCCTGTCCAACGGCCCGGGCGACCCGGCCACCCAGGACGCCATGGTGGCGCTCACCCAGCAGGTGCTGGGCGAGGACATCCCGCTGTTCGGCATCTGCTTCGGCAACCAGATCCTGGGCCGCGCCTTCGGGCGCAGGACCTACAAGATGAAGTTCGGCCACCGCGGCATCAATGTGCCGGTCGTCGAGCATCATTCGGGCCGCATCTCGATCACCGCGCAGAACCACGGCTTCGCCCTGGAGGGCGAGCGCGGCGAGGTGTTCGACACCCCGTTCGGCAAGGCCGAGGTCAGCCACGTCTGCGCCAACGACGGTGTCGTCGAGGGCGTGCAGCTGGTGAGCGGCCGCGCCTTCTCCGTCCAGTACCACCCCGAGGCCGCGGCCGGACCCCACGACGCCGCCTACCTGTTCGACCGTTTCGCCATGCTGATGGAAGGAGCCTGATGCCACGCCGCACCGATCTCAACCACATCCTGGTGATCGGCTCGGGCCCGATCGTCATCGGCCAGGCTTGCGAGTTCGACTACTCGGGAACCCAGGCGTGTCGCGTCCTCAAGTCCGAGGGCCTGCGCGTGTCGCTGGTGAACTCCAACCCGGCGACCATCATGACCGACCCGGAGTTCGCCGACTCGACCTATGTCGAGCCGATCACCTGGGAATTCGTCGAGAAGGTCATCGCCAAGGAGCGCCCGGACGCGATCCTGGCGACCCTGGGCGGCCAGACCGCGCTCAATTGCGCTGTCGCCCTGCACGAGAACGGCATCCTCGACAAGTACAACGTCGAGCTGATCGGCGCCGACTTCGAGGCCATCCAGCGCGGTGAGGATCGCCAGAAGTTCAAGGACATCGTCGCCAAGGTCGGCGGCGAGTCGGCGCGCTCCAAGGTCTGCTACACCATGGACGAGGTCCGCGAAACCGTTGCGGAACTGGGCTTCCCGGTGGTCGTGCGCCCGTCGTTCACCATGGGCGGCCTGGGCTCGGGCATGGCCTACAACCACGACGACCTCGATCGCATCGCCGGCGGCGGCCTGGCCGCCTCGCCCACCGCGAACGTGCTCATCGAGGAATCCATCCTGGGCTGGAAGGAATTCGAGCTCGAGCTCATGCGTGACGGCAAGGACAATGTCGTCATCGTCTGCTCGATCGAGAACGTGGACCCGATGGGCGTGCACACCGGTGACTCGGTCACCGTCGCCCCGGCCATGACCCTCACCGACCGCGAATACCAGAAGATGCGCGATCTGGGCATCGCCATCCTGCGCGAGGTCGGCGTCGACACCGGCGGCTGCAACATCCAGTTCGCGGTGGACCCGCGCGACGGCCGCCTGATCGTCATCGAGATGAACCCGCGCGTCTCGCGTTCGTCGGCATTGGCTTCCAAGGCAACGGGTTTCCCGATCGCCAAGATCGCCGCCAAGCTGGCCATCGGCTACACCCTCGACGAGATCCTCAACGACATCACCGGCGAGACCCCGGCCTGCTTCGAGCCGACCCTCGACTATGTCGTGGTCAAGGCCCCGCGCTTCGCCTTCGAGAAGTTCCCGGGCGCCGACCCGACGCTGACCACCACCATGAAGTCGGTCGGCGAGGCGATGTCCATGGGCCGCAACTTCTCCGAGGCCCTGGGCAAGGTGCTGCGCTCGCTCGAGACCAAGGCCGCGGGCTTCTGGACCCAACCCGACGGCGAGTGGACCGACGTGCAGGCCATCCTGGACGACCTGAAGGTTCCGACCGAGGGCCGCATCTACCAGGTGGAGCGGGCGCTGCGCCTGGGCGCGAGCATCGAGGACGTGGCCGCCGCCTCCGGCATCGACCCGTGGTTCGTGGCCGAGGTCGCGGGCCTGGTGGAGCTGCGCCAGGAGATCATCGACGCCCCCGTGCTGGACGAGCCGCTGCTGCGCACGGCCAAGCACTACGGCCTCTCCGATCGCCAGATCGCTTCGCTGCGACCGGAACTCGCCGGTGAGGGCGGCGTGCGCGAGCTGCGCCACCGCCTCGGCATCCGCCCGGTGTTCAAGACCGTCGACACCTGCGCGGCCGAGTTCGAGGCCAAGACCCCGTACCACTACTCGGCCTACGAGCTGGATCCCGCCGCGGAATCCGAAGTGGCGCCGCAGAAGGAACGCGAGAAGGTCATCATTCTCGGCTCGGGTCCGAACCGTATCGGTCAGGGCATCGAGTTCGACTACTCGTGTGTGCACGCCGCGCAGACGCTGTCGGCCGCCGGGTTCGAGACCATCATGGTCAACTGCAACCCGGAGACCGTGTCGACCGACTACGACACCGCCGACCGCCTCTACTTCGAGCCGCTCACCTTCGAGGACGTGCTCGAGGTGTACCACGCCGAGACCGAGTCCGGCACCGTCGCGGGCGTCATCTGCCAGCTCGGCGGCCAGACCCCGCTGAGCCTGGCCCAGCGCCTCACCGACGCGGGCGTGCCCGTGGTCGGCACCTCCGCTGCCGCCATCGACCTGGCCGAGGACCGCGGCGAATTCGGCGATGTCCTGGTGGCGGCCGGCCTTCCGGCTCCGAAGTACGGCACCGCCACCACCTTCCCGCAGGCCAA
The DNA here is from genome assembly GCF_042754245.1 of Nocardia sp. NPDC059228. Taxonomy (NCBI): domain Bacteria; kingdom Bacillati; phylum Actinomycetota; class Actinomycetes; order Mycobacteriales; family Nocardiaceae; genus Nocardia; species Nocardia sp. NPDC059228. The sequence goes on from NZ_JBHZAL010000014.1 coordinate 138,169, forward strand.
GAAGATCGCCAACGAGATCGGCTACCCGGTGCTGGTGCGCCCGTCCTACGTGCTGGGCGGCCGCGGCATGGAGATCGTCTACGACGAGAAGTCCCTGGAGGACTACATCTCCCGCGCCACCGAGATCACCCCGGACCACCCGGTACTGGTCGACCGGTTCCTGGAGGACGCCATCGAGATCGACGTCGACGCCCTGTGCGACGGCGAGGAGGTCTACCTGGGCGGCGTCATGGAGCACATCGAGGAGGCCGGTATCCACTCCGGTGACTCGGCGTGCGCCCTGCCCCCGATCACCCTGGGTCGCAGCGATATCGAGGCCGTGCGCCGCTCCACCGCCGCGCTCGCCAAGGGCATCGGCGTCAAGGGCCTGCTGAACGTGCAGTACGCGCTCAAGGACGACGTGCTCTACGTCCTCGAGGCCAACCCGCGCGCCAGCCGCACCGTGCCGTTCGTCTCCAAGGCCACCGCGGTGCCGTTGGCCAAGGCCGCGGCGCGAATCGCGCTGGGCGCCAGCATCGCCGAGCTGCGCAAGGAGGGCCTGCTCCCGGCCGAGGGCGACGGCGGCTACGCGCCGATCGACGCCCCGGTCGCGGTCAAGGAGGCCGTGCTGCCGTTCCACCGCTTCCGCCGCCCCGACGGCACCGGCGTGGATTCGCTGCTCTCCCCGGAGATGAAGTCCACCGGCGAGGTCATGGGCATCGACGCCGACTTCGGCACCGCCTTCGCCAAGTCGCAGTCGGCCGCCTACGGTTCGCTGCCGACCGAGGGCACCGCGTTCGTGTCCATCGCCAACCGCGACAAGCGCGCCATGGTGTTCCCGGTCAAACGCCTGCACGACCTGGGCTTCCGCATCCTCGCCACCGAGGGCACCGCGGAAATGCTGCGCCGCAACGGCATTCCCTGCGATCAGGTGCGCAAGCACTCCGATGAGGTGGCCGACCAGCCCAGCATCGTGGACATGATCAAGGACGGTGACGTCGACATCGTGTTCAACACCCCGTACGGCAACAACGGCCCGCGCGTGGACGGCTACGAGATCCGCACCGCCGCGGTGGGCGCGAACATCCCGTGCATCACCACGGTGCAGGGCGCGGCCGCGGCCGTGCAGGGCATCGAGGCCACCATTCGCGGCGGCATCGGCGTGCGGTCCCTGCAGGAACTCCACGCGGTGCTGCGCGGATGACGACCTTCGGTGCGCGGCTGCGGGAGTCGATGCGCGAGCACGGCCCGCTGTGCGTCGGCATCGACCCGCATCCGCCGCTGCTGCGGGCCTGGGGCCTGAGCGAGGACGCCGCGGGCGTGGCGAAGTTCTCCGACGCCTGCGTGCGGGCCTTCGCGGGCCGGGTGGCACTGGTCAAACCGCAGGTGGCGTTCTTCGAGACCTACGGTTCGGCCGGAATCCTGGTGCTGGAGGAGACGATTGCCGCACTGCGGGCGGCGGGCACCCTGGTGCTGGCCGACGCCAAGCGCGGCGATATCGGCTCCACCATGGACGCCTACGCCCACGCCTGGCTCGGCGACGGACCGCTCGGCACGGACGCGGTCACCGTCTCCCCGTACCTCGGATTCGGTTCCCTCACACCGGCGCTGGACCTCGCCGAGGCCAATGATCGCGGCGTGTTCGTGCTGGCCGCCACCTCCAACCCGGAGGCGGTGGAACTGCAGAACATCACGGGCTCCGACGGTCGAAGCATCGCCCAGCGCATGGTGGACGACGCCGCGGCCGCCAATGCCGGAGCCGGATTCGGTTCCGTCGGTGTGGTGGTCGGCGCGACGCTGGACGCGGCTCCGGACCTGAGTGCGCTCAACGGCCCCATCCTCATGCCGGGTGTCGGCGCGCAGGGCGGGGGAGCGGACTCGATCCGCAAGCTGGTCCCCGCGAGCAGCCTCGGCGCGGTCCTGCCGAACGTCTCCCGCGAGGTCCTCAAGTCCGGTCCGTCGGTCGCCGCGCTGAAGCAGCGGGTCGCCGAGCTCGCAGAGGAATTCGCCTTCCTGCAGGACTGAATGCCTTCCTGCAGAACTGAATACGGTAACGCCGCAACGCCCGACCCGACGCGGAGTCGCCCCGGCGCGGCCGGGGCGACTCCCGTTCAGGCCCGAGCCGAGTCTCGGAGGGCAACCCTCCGGTTCCTTCCGCTCGGATACAGTGGCAGCATGTCTGCCGCGGTGCCGCCCAGCGAAATTCGTCACGCGCTCGTGCTCGGAGGGGGTGGCGCGGTCGGCCTGAGCTGGATGGCGGGCGTGGTCATCGCGCTGCGTGAGGCCGGTATCGACCCGGCCCTGGCCGAGCGGATCGTCGGCACCTCCGCCGGTGCGGTCGTCGGTGCCGCGCTCGCCGCCGAGGTCGACCTGAGCCTGCTGCTGCGGCGGCCCGCCCCGGACTCCGACCTGCCGCCGATCCGGTTCGACCCGAACAGTTTCGGTGAGATCATGGGCATCCTCGCCACCCCCGGACTGGACCCGGACGAGGCGCGCCGACGTGCCGGCGCCCGCGCGCTGGAGATGGCGGTCGGCGATCCGGCCGACCATATCGCCCGCATCGGCGGGTTCGTCGGCAACGCGTCCTGGCCGCAGCGCGATCTGCGGATCACCGCCATCAGCGTCACCACCGGCGCACTCCAGGTGTGGACTCCCGAGGGCAAGGCCACCCTGCCCGAGGCGCTGGCCTCGAGCACGTCGGTGCCCGGCGTCTTCCCGCCCATCCCGATCGACGGCGCCTACTACTTCGACGGGGGCATGCGCTCGCCGATCAATGCCGACCTGGCCGCCGGCGCCGAACGCATGCTGATCATCGAACCCCTGGCCCACCTGTTCCCGCACAGCCCCACCGATCGCGAGCTGGGCGGTGCGGCAACGGCATTCATCGTCCCCGACGCCGGCGCCATCGCCGCCTACGGCCTCGACCTGTTCAACGCCGCCGCTCTGGAGCCCGCCTACCAGGCGGGCCTGCGCCAGGGCGCGGAGGCGGCTCCCGGCCTCGAGGACTTCTGGCCCGCCGCCTGAATCGGGGCCGGAACCGGCACCGGGCCGCCGCGTAGGCTGTCCGGGTGCTGTCGCTCACCGAGATTCTCACGCTGGCCGGGGTGATCGTGCTCGGCTCCATGTCGCCCGGGCCGGATTTCCTGATCGTGCTGCGGAATTCGGTGGTCTCCGGCCGTCGCGCCGGGGTCGCCAGCGCGGGCGGCATCGCGGTCGGTGTGTTCGTATGGGCGCTGGTCACCGCGATCGGCGTCGCCGGGCTGCTGGCCGCCTCGGCCGAGGCGTACACGGTGGTGAAGCTGGTCGGCGCGATCTACCTGGCCTACATCGGCATTCGCGCGCTGCTGGCCGCGCGGCGCGGCGACTATCGGCCCGATCCCGGCGCGGCCGCGAACCGTCGCGGTGCGCTGGTCGCCTTCCGGCAGGGCCTGCTCACCAACCTGCTGAATCCCAAGTGCGCCGTGTTCTTCATCGCACTGGTGCCGCAGTTCCTGCCCGCCGATCCGTCGGCGCTGGGCACCTTCGAACTGGCCGTGGTGTGCACGACCGCCAACCTGTTCTGGTTCGTGATCCTGGCCTTCGGCGTGGGCGCATTGCGGCACGTGTTCACCCGCCGCCGGGTGCGCCGTGCCCTCGACGCCGCCATGGGCGCCTTCATGGTCGGGCTGGGCTTGCGAATCGCCATGCAGAGCAACTGATTCCGTCTCGGAGGGCCTGATCGGCCGCCTGCCCGGAGCACTAGGCTGAAACCCGACTGCTCGGTAGAAAGGTGGGATTTCTCATGTCCGACGCCGGCCTCGGCCTCGTCTCCTACGGCCAAACCCGCGTCCTGGTGGACGATTTCGCGTCCAGCTATCGCTTCTATCGTGACGTCCTGGGCCTGCCCCTGAAGCAGGAGGTGCCCGGCGACGTCCCCGAATCCGACGATGGCCCCTACGCCTGCTTCACCCTGGGCGGCCAGGATCTCGCGCTGTTCACCCGCGCCTACATGGACGCCGCGATCGGCGCCGCGCATCGCCCGCGCGGCGAGATCGACACGGTCGTCGTGGTTTTGCGCGTCGCCGATGTCGACCGGGCCGTCGAGACCCTGCGCGAGCGCGGCGCCCGGATCGCCGCCGAGCCCGCCGATCAGCCCGCGTGGGGCATGCGCGTGGCGCATGTGCGGGCTCCGGAGGGCACGCTCGTGGAGCTGTGCCGGTACGACGACTGACGCGATCTTGTTCGCTGTTGGCGAACCCGTCCGGCGAGCCGATCGAACGCTTGTCCGTATCGCCTCTCTCACGCCCGCCGCACCGCGGCGGGCGTAGTTCGTCGGCGCCGGGAGGTTTGAGCCGTCAGTGGCCGCGTGAGGGGTGGAAAACAGGCCGTTCCGACGGTGGCAGGGCCGCCCCGAAACGGCCCGACCTGCAAGGGAAGGTGTCGGAATTGCGTGTTTCGGCACCCTTCGCAGCGCCTCGGGTGATGCGCGACACGCGGTGCTGAATCGAACGACACGCCGAGAAATCCAAGAAAAATCCAGGTCGCGTGATTACAGGTCGGTCACGGTTTCGCGCGGGGCCCGTCCGACCTCTTCCGAGCCCTGTCAAGTCCGCGAAAAAGCCCTGGCTGCAAGGCTATTCGCGACCGTGCGGAGCGGATCGCGGGGGCCGGTCCGGCACTGCCCGCGCCGCTGCCCATCCAGCCCGGTCGCGGCCCGAATCACGCGCTGACCTGGGGGGTGGGTTCGCAATCGGCAAGCGTCGTGGGTACGGTCGCTGAGACCACCGGGTTACCGGAGGTAGATCAAGCAATGAACGATGAGACGGAGGAACCGTGGCCCTTCCCCAGCTGACTGACGAGCAGCGCGCCGCTGCTTTGGAGAAGGCGGCTGCCGCTCGCCGCGCTCGGGCGGAGCTCAAGGAGCGCTTGAAGCGTGGTGGCACCGATCTGAAGACGGTCCTTGCGGACGCCGAGAAGGACGAAGTCCTCGGCAAGATGAAGGTTTCGGCGCTGCTCGAGGCCCTGCCGAAGGTTGGCAAGGTCAAGGCGGCCGAGATCATGAGCGAGCTCGAGATCGCTCCCACCCGCCGCCTGCGCGGACTGGGCGACCGGCAGCGTAAGGCGCTGCTGGCCCGGTTCGACTTCAGCGCCGAATAATCCGAGGGTGGTCGAACACACTCGGAAGGGTCGACTGGTTGTCCTGGTCGGCCCCTCGGCCGTCGGTAAGTCCACCGTCGTGCGCTGCGTGCGCGAACGACTGCCCGAATTGGTATTCAGTGTGTCGGCCACCACCCGGGCTCCGCGGCCCGGGGAGGTCGACGGCCGGGACTACCGATTCGTCACCCGTGAGAAGTTCGACGCCATGATCGTGGCGGGCGAACTGCTCGAATGGGCCGACATCCATGGTGGACTGCAGCGGTCGGGCACCCCGGCCGCACCCGTGCGGGAAGCGCTCACGTCCGGACATCATGTCCTGATCGAGGTGGACCTCGAGGGCGCGCGCTCGATCCGCAAGACCATGCCGGAAGCCAAACTGGTCTTCCTGGCCCCACCCAGCTGGGACGAGCTGGTGTCCCGCCTGACCTCGCGCGGGACGGAATCGCCCGAGGTGATCGAGCGTCGTCTGCAGACCGCTCGCACCGAATTGGCTGCATGTGACGAGTTCGACATCGTCATCGTGAACGACCACGTGACCAGCGCCTGTGAGCAGTTGGTATCGTTGTTCGTTAGCACAAATTCGGGGTCATAGGTCCCGAACTACCGGCTCGTCTTCGAAGCGAGCCGGATGCCACCCTTCCGAACAACCCCGCAGGAGTCCTCCTAGTGAGTACGGACATCAAGACCGCGCCCGCCTACGACACTCCGGTCGGCCTCACCAACCCGCCGATCGACGAACTGCTGGAGCGGACTTCGTCCAAGTACGCGCTGGTCATCTACGCGGCCAAGCGGGCCCGGCAGATCAACGATTACTACAACCAGCTCGGCGACGGCATTCTCGAATACGTCGGTCCGCTGGTCGAGCCGGGTCTGCAGGAGAAGCCGCTGTCGGTGGCGATGCGCGAGATCCACGCCGACCTGCTCGAGCACTCCGAAGGGGAGTAGTCCCGCGGTGACCCGGATCGTCGTCGGAGTCGGCGGCGGTATCGCCGCCTACAAGAGCTGCAACCTCGTGCGCCGGTTCACCGAAACCGGGCACGAGGTTCGTGTCATTCCCACCGAGTCGGCGCTGCAATTCGTCGGCAAGGCCACCTTCGAGGCGCTGTCCGGCCACCCCGTGCACACCGGTGTCTTCGCCGATGTGCCCGAGGTGCCGCACGTGCGCCTCGGCCAGGAGGCCGACCTGGTCGTCATCGCCCCCGCCACCGCGGACCTGATGGCCCGCGCCGCGCAGGGCCGCGCCGACGATCTGCTGACCGCGACGCTGCTGACCGCGCGCTGTCCGATCCTGTTCGCCCCGGCCATGCACACCGAGATGTGGGAGCATCCGGCCACCCGCGCGAACGTGGCGACGCTGCGCGGGCACGGCGCCGTGGTCATGGAACCGGCCTCGGGCCGGCTGACCGGCACCGACACCGGCCCGGGCCGGCTGCCCGAGCCGGAGGAGATCTTCGGTCTGGCCCGGCTGCTGCTCGAACGCGCCGACGCCCTGCCGCGCGACCTCGAGGGCCGCCGCGTCGTGGTGTCCGCGGGTGGCACCCGGGAACCGCTGGATCCGGTGCGCTTCCTGGGCAATCGGAGCTCCGGCAAGCAGGGCTACGCGATCGCCCGCCTGGCCGCCCAGCGCGGTGCGCAGGTGACGCTGATCGCGGGCAATACCATCGGGCTCGAACCGCCGGCCGCGGTGGAGGTCGTGCACGTGACCACCGCCGAACAGCTGAAGGTGGCCGTCGACAAGCACTCGCTGGGTGCGGACGCGGTCGTCATGGCCGCGGCGGTGGCCGACTTCCGTCCGGTGAACGTGGCGGCGGCTAAGATCAAAAAGGGTGCGGGAGAACCGGATTCGATCGCGCTCGCCAAGACACCGGATATCCTGGCCGGGTTGGTGCAGTCCCGTCGCGACGGGCACCTACCGGGCACCGCGATCGTCGGCTTCGCCGCCGAGACCGGGGACGAGCACGCTGATGTGCTCACCCACGCCCGGGCCAAACTGGCCCGTAAAGGCTGCGACCTGCTGGTCGTGAATGCCGTCGGGGAGGGTAAGGCCTTCGAGGTCGACACCAACGACGGCTGGTTGCTCGGTGCCGACGGCACCGAGATCGCCCTGGACCACGGGTCCAAGGCACTGCTGGCCAGCCGGGTGCTGGATGCACTCGGCCCCTTGCTCCGCTGAAGCCTCGGCACCGCAGGGTTCGGGCACTTGCCGCTGTCTGCCGCTGGGGCGGCAGATTAACGGCGACTGTCTGAGTCACGATGTGTTTCTTAACGAGGGCGGCTCGCCCCTGTGACGAACATATTGGAATAACCTGAGACAAAGGGTTGTGCGATGCAGCGGAGACGCTACTGTCGCCACCCGATACGAGAAACCCGTTGAGGGAGAGGGAACAACTGTGCGCACGTCTGGCAGCCGCCTATTCACCAGTGAGTCGGTGACCGAGGGTCACCCCGACAAGATCTGTGATGCCATCAGCGATTCCATCCTCGACGCGTTGCTCGCGGCCGATCCGCGCAGCCGGGTCGCGGTGGAGACCCTGGTGACCACCGGTCAGGTGCACGTGGCCGGTGAAGTCACCACCACGGCCTACGCCGATATTCCGACCATCGTCCGCGAGAAGGTCCTGGAGATCGGGTACGACTCCTCCGCAAAGGGTTTCGACGGCGCCTCCTGCGGTGTGAACGTCGCCATCGGCGCCCAGTCGCCGGACATCGCCATGGGCGTGGACACCTCGCACGAGGCCCGCGTGGGCGGCGAGGACGACGAGATCGCCCGTCAGGGCGCGGGCGACCAGGGCCTGATGTTCGGTTACGCCACCGTCGAGACCCCCGAGCTGATGCCGCTGCCGATCTCGCTGGCGCACAAGCTGTCTCGCCGCCTGACCGAGGTCCGCAAGTCCGGCGTGCTGCCGTACCTGCGTCCCGACGGCAAGACCCAGGTCACCATCGAGTACGACGGCGCTATCCCCAAGCGCCTCGACACCGTGGTCATCTCGACCCAGCACGCGGCCGACATCGACCTGGACAACCTGCTCACCCCGGACATCCGCGAGAAGGTCGTCGACGCGGTGCTCGGCGAGCTCCAGCTGCCCAACCCGCTGGACACCTCCGATGTCCGCCTGCTGGTCAACCCGACCGGCAAGTTCGTGCTCGGTGGACCCATGGGTGACGCGGGCCTGACCGGCCGCAAGATCATCGTCGACACCTACGGCGGCATGGCCCGCCACGGTGGTGGCGCCTTCTCGGGCAAGGACCCGTCGAAGGTCGACCGCTCGGCCGCCTACGCCATGCGCTGGGTCGCCAAGAATGTCGTCGCCGCCGGCCTGGCCGAGCGGGTCGAGGTCCAGGTCGCCTACGCCATCGGCAAGGCCGCCCCGGTCGGCCTGTTCGTCGAGACCTTCGGCACCGAGCTGATCGACCCGATCAAGATCTCCGACGCCATCGGTCAGGTCTTCGACCTGCGCCCCGGCGCGATCATCCGCGACCTGGACCTGTTGCGCCCGATCTACGCGCCGACCGCCGCCTACGGCCACTTCGGCCGCACCGACGTCGATCTGCCGTGGGAGCGCACCGACCGCGCGGAGAAGCTGCGTGCGGCCGCCGGGCTGTAGTTGACCGGCACCCCACCACTCTCGACGGGAGCGTCGGGCACGGAGAACCCCTCCGAGTCCGACGCTCCCGCCAAGTGCAGGGAGGTGGAGCGCGCTGGCGAGCCCCGGCCGATCGCGCGGGTCCTGCCCCTGCTCGAACCCGCCCACCTGGACCGGGATTTCGACTACCTGGTCCCGCCCGAGATGGACGAGCTCGCCCAGCCCGGCGTCCGGGTCCGCGTCCGCTTCGCCGGCCGCCTCGTCGACGGCTACCTCCTCGAACGCCGCGCAAAGTCCGATCACACCGGCAAACTCGTTCGCCTCGAACGTGTCGTCTCCGGCGAACGCGTCCTCACCCCGGAGATCCTCGCCCTCGTCACCGCCGTGGCCGCCCGCTACGCGGGCACTCGCGCCGACGTCCTCCGCCTCGCCATCCCGCCCCGCCACGCCAAGGTCGAATCGGAGGGCGTGGAAAAGCCCGAAAAGCCCAAGCGCACTTCGAAGAAGAGCCCCCTGGCTGCTGATCCTGTTGCGGCAGCTGATGACTCGGCCCACCCCGACGTTGCGCAGGCCCGCACCACCGCATCGCATCCGAGTGACGCGACGACCTCCGTCGTGCCCGGAAACGCTGAAGACGCTGCCGCACACCCCGTTCCGCAGGGTGGCGCGTCTGTGCGGGAGTCGGCGCTCGCGATCGCGGGCGGAAGCGACATCGGGGACGCCGCGCACGGCGAGGGTGCGGACACCGCCCCGGTTCAGGGCAGCGATGTATCCGCCACGGATGAGATGACTCCTGTCGCCGACAGCGATTCGGTGTCGATGGCTGTGGCCGCCGACGCGGCCGTGGTCCCCTCCGAAAGCTCGACGGGAACCGTTGCTGCGCAGCCTGATCTGGTTGTGCACGGCGACGGCGACCACTCGACGGCTTCAGTGGCCGCGGTGCCAGCAGACGAGTCCGGGAAGCAGCCGGTAACCGCTGCTTCGCCGATGTCGGCCGCTGAGTTCCCGGCGTGGGGGCGGTATGTCCACGGGCATTCGTTCCTGGGCGCGCTGGCGGCAGGGCGCGGGCCGCGGGCAGGGTGGCAGGCATTGCCGGGGGAGGACTGGGCGCGGCGGCTGGCGGAGCTCGCGGCGGTGACGGTGCGCGGCGGCCGCAGTGCGGTGATCATGGTGCCGGATCAGCGGGATCTGGATCGGGTGCTGGGGGAATGTGTTGCGCTGGTGGGGGAGTCGGCGGTGGGATTGGCGGCGGGGTTGGGGCCCTCGGCGCGGTATCGGCGCTGGCTGTCGGTGTTGCGGGGAACGGCGCGGGTCGTCGTGGGGACGCGGAGTGCCGTGTTCTCGCCGGTGAAAGATCTTGGGCTGATCGCCATCTGGGATGACGGGGACGATACCTTCGCCGAACCGCGGTCGCCGTATCCGCATGCGAGGGAAGTGGCCATGCTGCGGGCGCACGAGACCGGGGCGGCGTTCGTGGCGGGCGGGTTCTCGCGGACGGCCGAGGTGCAGGCGATCGTCGAATCCGGCTGGGCGCACGATCTGCTCGCGGATCGGGCCGTGGTGCGGCAGGCCATGCCGCGCATCACCGCGCCCGGCGATACCGACGCGGCACTGGAGCGGGACCCGATCGCGCAGGCCATCCGCATTCCGGCCGTGGCGTTCACGGAGGCGCGCAAGGCGATCAAGGCCGGTGGGCCGGTGCTGGTTCAGGTGCCGCGGCGCGGATACATCCCGGCGCTCGCCTGCGCCAAGTGCCGGACCCCGGCACGCTGCCGCCATTGCAACGGTCCACTGGCGCTGCCGGACAGCGCGCCCGCGTCACGTGGCGCGCTGCGCAGCGGGCGGGAAGGGGTGGCCGAGGCGCAGAGCCCGGCCTGCCGCTGGTGCGGGATCACCGAGGCGGCCTTCCGCTGCGGAGCCTGCGGATCGCGGGCGCTGCGGGCCGTCGTCATCGGCGCGTCGCGCACGGCCGAAGAACTGGGACGCGCGTTTCCCGGTGTGCCCGTGCGAGGTTCGGGCGGGTCGTCGATCCTGAACACCGTGCCGGAGGGCCCGCAGGTCGTGGTGTCCACCATCGGCGCGGAACCCCGGGTGCCCGGCGGTTACGCCGTCGCCATGCTGCTCGACGGCTGGGCCCTGCTCGGCCGCGCCGATCTCCGCGCCGCCGAGGACGCCCTGCGCCGCTGGATGTCGGCCGCGGCGCTGGTGCGCCCCGGCGGCCGGGTCATCGTCATGGCGGACGCCGGGATCCCGACCGTGCAGGCGCTGGTGCGCTGGGATCCGGTGTGGCACGCCGGTTTCGAGCTCGAGCAGCGCACCGAGGTGCGCTTCCCGCCGGCAGTTCGCTTCGCCGCCATCGACGGCACCTCGGACTCCATCGCCGAATTGCTCGGCGAGGCACAGCTTCCCGACGGCGTCGAGATCCTGGGCCCGGTTCCGCTGCCGCCGGGTGCGCGAAAGCCGTTCTCCTCCGGCGACTCTCCCGCCGAGGTCGAACGCATGATCCTGCGCGCCGACCGCGCCACCGGCGCGGCCCTCTCCCGCGCCCTCGCCGCCGCTCAGGCTGTCCGCAGCACCCATCGCTCCGACGCGCCCCTACGTGTCCAGATCGACCCCATCGACATCGGCTGAACCTGGTCAGGGGCCGGTGATTTCGTCGCGGGGAAGGGCGGCGAGGGTGATGAGGGCATTGAGGAAGCCGCGGCGATCGGCGGCGGGGAGCTTGCCCAGCAGGTGATCCTCCTGGGCCTGGATCCCGGCCTGTGCCGCGTCGCGTAGGCGACGGCCCTCGGGGGTGAGGGCGAGCAGCCGGGCCCGGCGGTCGGCCGGATCGGGGTGGCGTTCGATGAGGCCCCGCTCCTGCAGGTCGTCGAGCACCGCGATGATGCGCGTCTTGTCCGCCCCGATCTCCTGCGCCAGCACGCCCTGACCCCGCGCGGGCCCCTCGTCCAGATGCAGCAGCACGACGTACGCCCACATGGTGAGTCCGTGTGCGGCGAGCACCGGTTGCTCGGCCGCCATGAGGGCGCGGCCCAGGGGGACGATCATCGCTGCCAGGTCCGGACGGTCTGTCATGCGGACAAGATTAGGCGGCGTGCCGGTGCGGCCTTTCGATCGTGTCGCCGGCGCGGGTCAGAATCGCGTCGGCGTCGAACTTTTCGGCCTGCCAGGAGTCGACGCCGACGCCGACCCGGCCGCGCCAGGCCCGCACGATCGCGGTGTGCACCGGCCACCGCACGAACCGGCGCATGTCCCGCTCCGATTCCCACACCGAGATCGAGCCGCCGCGGAACTCGGCCGGCCTGCCCCACAGCCACAGGCCGACCGCGCCCTGCATGACCGGCCACGTTTTCCCCAATTCCAGCCCGGTCGTATAGATCTCGCGCGACTCCGTCTCCGAACTCGCGAGGAAATCGGTGACGCTGACGAAGACCGGGCCCGAGAACTGGTGATTCGGGCCGGGATTCCACGGCATCAGCACCGTGCCGTCCGAGAAGGATTTAGTATGCATACGCGTACGATAAGCGACGGTATACTAAATGTTCAATGGCGAGATTCACCGGAAGGCCGGAGCCACGCGGGCCGCCCATTCGGCGTATCCGGTTGCCCGCCGGCCCAGCACCCGCTCGACATCGCCGCTGACCAGCTGCTCCTCGGGCGTCGGCTCGCCGAGGATGGTGAGCGTGTGGTCCGCGACCGATTCCGGCATGAACCGCAGCATGTTCGCCCGAGCCTGCTCGCGGGTGAGCTCCGCGAACCGCAGCGGCTCGCCCAGCGCGGCCGCCAGCGCCTGCGCCTGCTGGCGCGGGGTGACGAGCTCCGGACCGGTCACCGTGTAGACCTGCCGGTCATGGCCGTCCTCCCGCAGTGCCGCCGCGGCCATGGCCGCGATATCGGCCGGATCCACCTGCGGCAGACCGACATCCCCGAACGGCGCGGGAATCATCCGCTCGGCCCGTACCGGCTCGATCCAGGCGAAGGTATTGCTGAAGAACCCGCCCGGCCGCAGCACCGTCCACTCCAGATCCGAAGTGGCCAGCGCCTTCTCGAATTCCAGCGTGCGCGCGTAGCCGTCACCGCCCGGCCGCGTCACCGCGCCCTGCGAGGACAGGAACACCACTCGCCGGACACCCGCCGCCGCAACGGTTTCCAGCACCTCGGCGGGCGCCGGTCCCGTCACCAGCTGCGGGCCCGTGATGAGCAGGAACAACGCCCGCGCACCGGCCACCGCCTCGGCGAGGCCGTCCAGCTCCCCGATATCGGCGCGGCGGTGCTCGGCGCCCTCGGGCAGATCCACCGGCTTCTCGCCCCGTGACACTGCGACCACCTTCTCGCCGGCCTCCGCGAGCTCACGCACGAGAGCGCTGCCGACGTTTCCGGTCGCACCGGTTACCACGATCATCTGTCCACTCCTGAGTTAGTTGGCTGACTAACTCGAACCATAGGGCATGTGACCGGGCATTGTCTATAGTGAGTCGTATGACTAACTCAGTCCTGCGGGCGGCGGCCCCGAAGGCGGGGAAGCGGGAGCGGCTCGCGGACGCGGCCGCCAAGGTCTTCCATGAACAGGGCGTCGAGAAGACGACCATCGCCGATATCGCGCGTGCCGCCGAGGTGCCGGTGGGCAACGTGTACTACTACTTCAAAACCAAGGATCAGCTGGTCCAGGCCGCGATCGGCGCCCACGCCCGCACCGCCCAGGAGATCATCGCGGCCCTGGAACTCTTCGACGCCCCCGCCGAACGGCTGAAGGCCCTGGTCCGCGGCTGGGTCGACCAGCGCGACCTCGCCGCCCAATTCGGTTGCCCCTCCGGCTCTCTCGCCACCGAACTCGACAAACGCGCCGACGGCCTCGACCGCGAACTGGCCGCCGTCATGCGCGGCCTCCTGGACTGGATCGACACCCAGTTCGCCGCCATGGGCCGCGCCGACTCCCACGAACTGGCCGTCGCCCTCCTGGCCGCCTATCAGGGAATCTCCCTGCTCACCAACACCTTCCGCGACCCCGCGATGATGGAAGCCGAAGGCGCACGCCTGGAACGCTGGATCGACTCCCTCGTCCCCGCAACCTGAGCGCCCCCCATCCGGCCGCGAGGCGCATCGGCCCATTCGGGCAGATGAGCGGCTCGGGTCAGCTGGTTGAGCGCAATCTCGTGAAGCCCGGGACGCGCCGGATGCGGATGCGTGAGTGTGGGCCGGTCATGCGGTTCGGGGGGCCGGGCGGCGCGGTGAGTTCGGGTCAGTTCAGTTGGGGCTGAGCGGGTCTCACGGACCAGCGGCCCTCGTCGCGGAGGATGCGGACCGGGTGGTCGAAGCAGGCGCTGATGTGGGCGGTGGTGATCACCTCGCCGACCGGGCCCGCGGCGACCGTGTGGCCGTTGCGCAGGAGCATGGCGTGGCTGGTGCCCGGCGGGAGTTCTTCCAGGTGGTGGGTGACCAGGACCGAGGCGAGGTCTGGGTGGGCGCGCTGGAGCAGGTCGAGGCGTTCCAGGAGTTGTTCGCGCCCGGCCAGATCCAGGCCGGTGGCGGGTTCGTCGAGCAGGAGCAGGCGCGGATTGGGCATGAGGGCGCGGGCGATGAGGGTGCGCCCCCGCTGGCCCTGGGACAGAATCTGCCAGTCGGCGTCACGGCGGTGGGCCAGGCCGAGCAGGTCGATCAGGCGGTCGGCCTCGGCGAGCTGGGCGGGCGTCGCGTGCCAGCGGGGGATGAGGCCGGCGGTGTTGGTCACGCCGGTGATCACCACGTCGCGGACCGTGAGCGGGCCGCTCGGCGTGTGGCACGGATCGACATGGCCGATACCGGCCCGCAGAGCGCGCATGTCGACGCGGCCCAGCCGCTCCCCGAGCACCTCCACACCGCCCCGGGTCGGATGCTCGAACGCGCCGAGCATGCGCAGCAAGGTGGTCTTGCCCGCGCCGTTGGGACCCAGTAGCGCCCAGTGCTCACCGGCGCGCACGGTGAGTGAAACCCCTTGCAGGATGGGGTTTCCGCCGCGCACCACCGTCACGTCGCTCACGTTCAGCACCGGATCCGTCATGGGCCCACCGTAGCAAATTCCTCAGACAAGTTGAGGAGTAGTGGTTCGACTCACGGGCTGGATGCGATGAGTCTGCTTCTGCGGGTGCGGGATTCGGCGACGCTCCCGGCAGGGTCGCGCCCACGGTCGCCTGACCGCCTAAGTCGAAACCGGACGGTTTGTGTCTCGTCTCACCCTTGTTGTGGATAGATTGGCGATATATCGTCGATAGCAACAAACACAACGACGAGCCTTGAAGGAGGCACGACCATGGAACACATGGACGACATCGAACGGGGCCGCGGCCCCTGGCGGCGACTGCGCGCCGAAGAGCGGCAGGGCCCCGAACACCCGCGGATGCGTCGCGGTGGCCCGCGTGGCCCGCGCGGCGACTTCGGTCCGCACCGCCACGGCCACGGTCGTGGTTTCGGCCCGGACTTCGGTCCCGGCTTCGGACCCGGTCCGCATTTCGGCCGCGGCCGCGGCCGGGGCGGGCGCGGCCGGCGCGGCGATGTCCGCGCGGCCATCCTCCTGCTGCTGCAGGAGCGGCCCATGCACGGCTACGAGCTGATCCAGCAGATCCGCGAACGCAGCCAGGATGTCTGGCGTCCCAGCCCGGGCTCCATCTACCCCGCGCTCGCGCAGCTCGAGGACGAGGGGCTGGTGCTGATCGAGAAGGTGTCGGGTCGAAAGACGGCCAAACTCACCGAATCCGGTGCCGAGTACGTCGAGGCCAACCGCGCCGAGCTGGGCGATCCCTGGCAGGACGTCAAGGACGGCGTCGGCGATCAGGCCCTGGACCTGCGCGGACTGGTCGGCCAGCTGATGGGCGCGGTCGCCCAGGTGGCCGCGGTCGGCACCCAGGAGCAGGCGGCCAAGGCGGCGGAGGTGCTCACCGAGGCGCGCCGCTCGCTCTACCGGATCCTCGCCGAGGACGACACACCCGAAAAGTAATGGCCTCGAAACCGCGCTTCCCGCTGGAACATTCGACCTGATTCCGGCGAAGATCGTGACATGGGACAAAAGCGCCCCATGCGATCTTGTGACATGGGACAACAGAGGAGCCGGACCCGCGCACTGCGCCGCGTGGCGCCGGTGGGGGTGATGGCGCTGGCGGCCGCCGTGATCGGTACGGCCGCCACACCGATGGGGACGTACGCACAGGCCGAACCGGCCGTGACTCCGGTACTCCAGGTACCGGCGCAACAGGGGCCGCCGCAGACCGAACATCTGGCGGCGGCCCGCTATCTCAAGGAGCATCCGGACGCGGCCCCCCAGGGCGCCAACGACTTCGGCTGCACACCGACCGCGGAGCATCCGCGCCCTGTCGTGCTCGCACACGGCACCGACTCCTCGGCCTACTCCGACTGGTCGGGCATCAGCCCACTGCTGGCCCAGGCCGGGATCTGCGTGTTCGCCCTCAACTACGGCGGCAAACCCGGCAAGGACACGTACGGCACCGAGGACGTGTGGGCCAGCTCCGCGCAGATCGGCACCTTCGTCGATCAGGTGCTCGCGGCGACCGGGGCCACCCAGGTGGATCTGGTCGGATTCTCGCAGGGCGCCAGCGTGACCCGGTACTGGATCAACAAGCTCGGCGGCGCGCCGAAGGTCGGCCAGTGGATCGGCCTGGCCTCGCCCAGCTACGGCGGGATCATGTACGGGCTGGTGCCGATCGCCGACGCGGTGCCGGGCATCTACAAGCTCGTGGAGATGGGATCCTCCACCGCCGCCATTCAACAGGCGGCCGGATCGCCGTTCATCAAGGACCTGAACGCGGGCGGCGACACGGTGCCCGGTGTGAAATACACGACGATCGGCAGCCGCGTCGATGAAATGATCCAGCCCAATACCAACATCGCGCTACATGGCGCGGGCGCCACCAATATCGTGCTGCAGGAGCAGTGCGCGGAGGACCTGACCGGGCATTTCCACCTGGTGTACGACCCGTTCGTGCAGCGGCTGGTGGTCAATCTGCTCGATCCCGCGCACCCCGTGACACCGGCCTGCGTGCCGGTCGCACTGGGCACCGGCATCAGCGATGTCGTGTTGGCGGCGCATTCCTGATCAGGGTGGTCACGGGCGTCCGTAAAATGAGACGACCGTATTCGTTCGCTATCGGGAGCTGCCCGTGACCATCCAGCCTGTCCGCCTGTTCGGCGATCCGATCCTGCGCGCCCGCGCGGCGGAGGTCGAGACGTTCGACCGAGAGGTGCGCCAGCTGGTGACCGACCTCATCGACACCATGTACGAGAGCGGAGGCGTCGGCATGGCGGCCCCGCAGATCGGGGTCGGGCTGCGGGTATTCGTCTACGACACCGGCGACGCGCAGGGGCATCTGATCAACCCGGTCTTCGAGGTGATCGGCGACGAGACCCAGACCGGGCCGGAGGGCTGCCTGTCGATTCCGGGCGTGCGCTTCGACGTGACGCGGCCGCTGACCGTGCTGGCCCGCGGTGTCGACATGGACGGCAAGCCGGTCGAGTTCCGGGCCGAAGGGCTGCTGGCGCGCTGCGTGCAGCACGAGACCGACCACCTCGACGGGGTGCTGTTCCTGCAGCGGCTGGAGTCGGCCTCGCGCAAGGAGGCCATGCGTACCATCCGGGAATCCGGTTGGTTCACACAGGGAGTCACCGTGCTGCCGGCGTCCGAGATCGGTGGCCGGCGTCGCGCGGCGGCCGGTGACCGGGAACGGAGTCGCTGATATGCGTCTGGTCTTCGCGGGAACCCCCGAACCGGCGGTGCCGTCGCTGCGGCGGCTCATCGAATCCTCCAGGCACGAGGTGGTCGGGGTGGTGACCCGGCCGGACGCGGTGGCCGGACGCGGCCGCAAGATCACCCGCTCGCCCATCGGACGGCTGGCCGACGAACACGGGATTCCCGTGTTCACGCCCAAGCGGCCGTCGGAGCCCGAATTCATCGAGCAGCTCACGGCTTTGGCGCCCGACTGCTGCCCGGTGGTGGCCTACGGCGCGCTGCTGCCCGAGCCGGTGCTCGACATTCCCCGGCACGGGTGGATCAACCTGCACTTCTCGCTGCTGCCCGCCTGGCGCGGCGCCGCGCCGGTGCAGGCCGCCATCCTCGCCGGTGACGAGTACACAGGCGCGTCGACCTTCCGCATCGAGAAGGGCCTCGACACCGGCCCGGTCTTCGGCACCATGACCGAGCGCATCGCCGTCGCCGACACCGCGGGCTCGCTGCTGGAGCGGCTCGCCGACAGCGGCTCGGTCCTGCTGGAATCCACCCTCGACGCCGTGGAAGACGGCACCGTGCACGCGATTCCGCAGCCCCTGGACGGAATCTCCTACGCCCCCAAGGTGGATCCCGAGGCCGGTCGCATCCGCTGGAGCCAGCCCGCCCTCGCCATCGACCGCCGGATTCGCGCGGTCACCCCCGCCCCCGGCGCCTGGACCGAAATCGACGGCAAACGCCTCAAACTCGGCCCCGTCGAGATGGTGGAGGAGACGCTCCCGGTCGGCACCATCGATATCCGCAAGTCCGGCGTCTACCTCGGCACCGCGAGCACCGCGGTCCGCCTCACCCAGGTCCAGCCCCAGGGCAAACGCATGATGCCCGCCCTGGACTGGGCCCGCGGCGCCCGCCTCGAGCCCGGCACGGTGGTCGAGTGACCCGCCCGGACGGCGAAGGCCGCGACCGCGATTCGCGCACCGGCGGTCGCCCGCAGTCCGGCGACGGCGAGCAGCGCCGCGGCTTCCGCCGCTCCGCATCTACCGGGGATTCGGGCATCTCGCGGGCGAGCGACCGATCCCAGGGTGATCAGCGCCGCGCGCCGGGATACCGAACCGGTGATGCACGCGCCGCGAACTCGCGGGGCACGCAATCCGGTGAGGGTGAACAGCGTCGCGGCTTCCGCCGCTCCGGCGGGGCAGCAGGCGATTCGGGTGCGGCACGATCCTCCGGATCACGCGGGAACGACGGCGGGGACCAGCGGCGCGCGGGCTCCGGCAAGGGCGAACGCCCTGCGGGAGAACGCAATTCGGGCTCGAACCGGTCGAGTGGCGGACTTCGCGGGCGCGACGGGGATGGGTCGGACGCCGGCCGCGGGCGCGATTCGGCGACCGGTGGTCGGCAGAGCGACGACAGGCGCGGCGGATTCCCGGAAGCGGACCGGGATTCCGGGTCGAACCGGTCGGATCGTGGGGCTCGTGGTGGCGATGGGCGGGGTGCGGGACGTGACCGCACGGCGTCCACGGGTGGACGTTCCTACGGCGGTGACCGCGCGGGCGGCCGGAGTGGCTCGTTCGATCGCGAAAGGACTGCGGGGCAGGGCCGGGGGCCGAAGCGGACTGCGGCGGACGCGAAGGCCGGCACGAGCGGTGCCGCGGCCCGGCGGGCCGAGCGGGCCGGGGCCGATCCGGTGCGGGTGGTGGCGCGGGATGTGCTGCGGGCCGTGCGCGAGCGGGACGCCTACGCGAATCTGGTGCTGCCCGGACTGTTGCGGGAGCGGCATATCAGTGGACGTGATGCGGCGCTGGCCACCGAGTTGACCTATGGGGCCTCGCGGTCGCAGGGGCTGCTGGACGCGGTGATCGCGGAGTGCGCGGGGCGAGGTGTCGAGGAGATCGACGGGCCGCTCCTGGATGCGTTGCGGCTGGGGACCTATCAGCTGCTGCGCACCCGGATCGGCGCGCACGCGGCGGTCGACACGTCCGTCGCGCTGGTGCGAGCGGAGTACGGGCAGGGGCGGGCCGGGTTCGTGAACGCGGTGCTGCGGCGCGTGGCCGAACGCACTCCCGAGGAGTGGGTGGAACGGCTCGCGCCGCGGGATCCACTGGGGCACTTGGCATTCGAGTACGCGCATCCGGTCTGGATCGCGCAGGCCTTCGCGGACGCCCTGGGCGCGCGGGCCGGCGAGCTGGCCGACGTGCTGGCGGCCGACGACGCGCGGCCCGCCGTGCACCTGGTGGCGCGCCCCGGCGATATCACCGCCGAGGAACTGGCCCTGGTCACCGGCGGCGAGGAAGGCCGCTGGTCGCCGTACGCGGTGTACCTCGAGGGCGGTGACCCGGCGAAGCTGGAGCCGGTCCGCGAGGGCATGGCCGCCGTCCAGGACGAGGGCAGCCAGCTGGTCGCCCTGGCCGTCACCCGCGCGCCCCTCGAGGGTCCCGACACCGGCCGCTGGCTCGACCTGTGCGCCGGGCCGGGCGGAAAGACCGCGCTGCTGGCCGCGATCGCGGATATCGACGGCTTCCGCGTCGATGCCGTCGAACCCGCGGAGCACCGCGCCGACCTGGTCCGTCAGGCGACCCGCGGCATGCCCGTGGACGTCCATGTCGCCGACGGCCGCGACAGCGGCCTGACTCCGGGCTTCGACCGCATCCTCGTCGACGCCCCCTGTACCGGCCTGGGCGCCCTGCGCCGCCGCCCGGAGGCCCGCTGGCGCCGCCAGCCCTCCGACGTCCGCGACCTGGTCACCCTGCAGCGCGAACTCCTCACCGCCGCATGGGATCTCGTCCGCCCCGGCGGTGTCGTGGTCTACTCGACCTGCTCCCCGCACCTCCCGGAAACGGTGTCCGTGGTGGCCGATATGGTCCGCCGCACCGGCGCGGAACAGCTCGACACCCGCGACCTGCTCCCGGGCGTCCCGGAACTCGGCGACGGCCCCGGCGCCCAGCTGTGGCCCCACCGCCACGGCACCGACGCCATGTTCCTGGCCGCCCTGCGCAAACCGCTTCAGCCGCAATAGGGTCCGACTCGCACGGACCGTTCGGCCTCGGTCCACCCGTCCACCGAGGCCGAACGCTGGGCAGCCGCCCCGTGCGCCGCAGACCCATCGGCGGTCGCGTGAGTCTGTGACCCGCAGATCCATCGGCGGTCGTGTGGGTGCGTGGCGCGGACTTACCGACGGTCGTGTAGTTCTGTGTGCTGCAGATCCGTCGGTGGTCGCGTGAGTTTGTGACGCGCAGGTCGACCGGCGGTCGTGTGGGTGCGTGATGCGGACTTACCGACGGTCGTGTAGTTCTGTGTGCTGCAGATCCGTCGGTGGTCGCGTGAGTTTGTGACGCGCAGATCGACCGGCGGTCGTGTGGGTGCGTGGCGCGGAGCTACCAATGGTCGCGTAGTTCTGTGTGCCGCAGGCTCACCGG
This sequence comes from Nocardia sp. NPDC059228, assembly GCF_042754245.1. NCBI lineage: Bacteria > Bacillati > Actinomycetota > Actinomycetes > Mycobacteriales > Nocardiaceae > Nocardia > Nocardia sp. NPDC059228. Next base: position 158,991 of record NZ_JBHZAL010000014.1, read on the forward strand.
CGGTTGTGCGAACATGGAGGTCTCCGCGGTCGTGGTTCGGTGCGGGTTGGGCGGTAGCGGATTCGCGGCGGTTGTCAGCCGGGGACGTTGCGGTCGAGCTCGTCGAGCCAGGCGGCGGCCGAGGCATCGCTCGGTGCGCGCCAATCACCGCGTGGGGACAGGGATCCGCCCGAACCGACCTTGGGGGCATTCGGGAGGGTGGAGCGTTTGAACTGGCTGGTCTGGATGAAACGGCGCAGGAATTCGGCCAGCCAGTGTTTGACGGCGGGCAGGTCGTATTCGTGGCGCTGGTCGGCGGGGACGAGGTCGGGCCAGCCGCCGCGGGTGCGGTCGGACCAGACATGGTGGGACAGGTAGGCGATGCGGCTCGGCAGGTCGCCGAAGCGGAGCAGGTGGTAGAGGTGGAAGTCCTGGAGTTCGTAGGGGCCGACGGTGGCCTCGGAGCTCTGCGGCGGAGCGTCGCCGTCGGCAGGAATGAGTTCGGGGGAGATCTCGGTGGCGAGAATGGAGGCCAGGACCTCACCCGCCTCGGGCCCCAGCTCGCCGGTGTCGATCGTCCAGGCCACCAGGTATTTGATCAATGTCTTGGGGACCGAGGCGTTCACGCTGTAGTGGGCCATGTGGTCGCCGACGCCGAAGGTGCACCAGCCCAGCGCGAGTTCGCTGAGATCGCCGGTGCCGACGACCAGGGCATCATGCAGATTGGCGAGCCGGAACAGGTGTGAGGTGCGCTCGCCCGCCTGCACGTTCTCGTAGGTGACGTCGTACCGCGGAACCCCTTCGGCGGCAGGGTGCTTCAGGTCTCGCAGCATCTGCGTGGCCGATGGCCGGATGTCGATCTCGTGTGCCGTCGCCCCGACCGCCCGCATGAGCCGCCGCGCGTCCTCGAGGGTGCGGGTGCTGGTGGCGAAGCCGGGCATGGTGTAGGCCAGGACATTCGAGCGCGGCAGGCCCAGCCGGTCCATGGTCTTGGCGGCCACGATGAGCGCCACCGTGGAGTCCAGGCCGCCGGACACCCCGATCACCACCCGCTGTGATCCGGTGGCGGTCAGCCGTGTGCTCAGTCCCTCCACCTGGATGCGATGCACCTCGGCGCAGCGCTCGTTGCGGCGGGCCGGATCGGCGGGAACGTAGGGGAAGCGTGGGATCTCGCGCCGCAGCGCGACAGTCCCGGCGGGCACGGGCAGCTCGACGTCGATGCGCCGGAACCGTTGCAGCCGCTCCCGATGATCGTGCACGGTGTCGGCGAAGCTGGTGGTGCGCAGCCGGTCCGCGGCCAGCCGCCGCAGATCGATATCGGCGGTGACCACCTGCGGGTGTCCGGCGAACCGCTCGCCCTCCGCCAGCACATTGCCGTTCTCGCACACCAGTGCCTGTCCGTCCCAGGCCATGTCGGTGGTCGACTCGCCGTGCCCGGCAGCCGAATACAGGTACGCGGCGAGATACCGCGCCGAATGTGAGGCGCACAGTTCGCGCCGGTAGTCGGCCTTGCCGATGACGATATTGCTGGCCGACAGATTCACCAGCACACTGGCCCCGGCCAGCGCGGCGAAACCGCTGGGCGGCAACGGTACCCAGCCGTCCTCGCAGATCTCGAGATGGAACACGAAATCCGGCAGGTTGCGCGCGGCGAACAGCAGATCGGCCCCGAACGGCACCCGCTGCCCGGCGATCACCACCTGGTCGTCGAGGGCCTCCCGCGCGGCCGCGAACTGACGCTTCTCGTAGAACTCCCGATAGTTGGGCAGGTAGCTCTTGGGCGCGGCGCCCAGCACCCGGCCGCGGTGAATCACGATGCCGCAGTTGAACAGCCGGCCCTGCGCCCGCACCGGCGCGCCCACCACCAGCACCGTCTCGATGGCGGCGCTCTCCTCGACCACGCGCTCGAGTGCCAGGCCGACCGCGGCGTCCAGCGCGTCCTGATGGAACAGGTCGTCGGCGGTGTAGCTGGAAAGCCCGAGCTCGGGGAAGATCGTCAGCGCCGCGTGCTCGGCCGCGGCGCGCCGGGCCAGCAGCAGGGTCTGTTCGGCGTTGAAGCCCGGATCGGCGACGCGCACCGGTGGCACGGCCACCGCGACCCGCGCGAACCCGTGCCGATACAGCGAATCGAACGGCAGTTGCTGTGACAACACCGACCCCTTTGCATCCGGCCGAGGCGATCATGACCCGACCGCAATCTACCCATCCTGGGCGCGCGCCGGGGCCCCGGCCACGCCGGAGTCACTCGCGGGCGGATTGTTCCCGCAGGCGGGCAAGGGTTTTCGAGAGGATCCGGGAGACGTGCATCTGCGAGATGCCCATCTGCTGGGCGATCTGGGTCTGGGTCATGGATTCGAAGAAGCGCATGGTGAGGATGCGGCGTTCGCGTTCGGGAAGCCCGGCCAGCAGGGGCCGGATGGCCACGTATTCCTCGACGCGGTCGAACTGGGATTCTTCCTCGCCGAGGGTGTCGAGGAGCGAGGCCTCGGTGTCGCGGCCGACGGAGACGGCGTCGATGCTGCTGGGCTGGTAGGCGTTTCCGGCGATGACCGCCTGGGTGACCTCGTCGGCGTCGATCTCGAGGGCGGCCGCGATCTCCTTGGCGGTGGGGGAGCGGCCCAGCTGCTGGGAGAGGGCGTCGATGGCGGAGCCGATGCGCAGGTGGGTTTCCTTGACGCGGCGCGGTACCCGCATGGCCCAGGTGTTGTCGCGGAAGTAGCGGCGGACCTCGCCCATGATGGTCGGCACCGCGAAGGACAGGAAGTTGGAGCCGCGGGAGATGTCGAAGCGGTCCACCGCGTGCACCAGCCCCACCCGCGCGACCTGGGTGAGGTCGTCGAAAGGCTCACCGCGGCCGCTGAATTTGCGGGCGATGTGGTCGGCGAGGGGAATGCAGCGGTTGATCAGTTCGGTGCGCAGTGCGGCGCGCCGCCCGGATTCCGGTGCGGCGGCGGCCAGTTCCGCGAACAGCGTGGTGACGTCGTCGTAGCCGGAGACGCTGCGCGCGACCTCCTCGGCCTCGTCGGCGTCGACCGTCTCCTCGGCGGTGTCCTCGGTCTCGGTCTCGTCCGTTTCGGTTTCCCGGTCGTCGCGCAGTTCCTCGGGTCCCGGTGCGTCGGCGGATGCTGCGAACACGTTGTCTCCGTCGGTCACTACGCCTTCCCCCGGACCCGCCGGAACTCCACCGCCGTCGGGTATCCGGAGATCGCCGGATCGAAGGGTTCCTGGGTGGCGGTGACCTCGTCGGAGAGCGTCCGCAGCACGTGCCAGCCGAAGCTGCGCTGGTCCGGTAGCCCCTCGGCCCCGGCGATGCCGCTCACCCGCACGATCAGATCCGAGTCGCCGACGGTGAACACGCACTGCAGCGTGGTGCCCGGCGCGGCGACGGCGATCAGCGTGGAGGCCGCCTCGTCGACGGCGAGCCGGATATCGGCCACCTCGTCCAGGGTGAAATCGCTGAGCAGCACCAGTGTTTCGGCGAGTCCGCGCACGATGGGCAACTGGGAGACGGACGCGGCGACACCGATCTCGACCGGTGTACCTCGCAACCCTTGTTCCGCCGAAATGTTGATCACTCTGTAGAGGCTACCCATTCCGGTGCGCGGCAATCAGCCATTCCCGTTGACGTGGGGGCCATGGGGGGCTGCCGATAGACTGCGGCCCGTGTGCACCTCTTCCTCCCCCTTCCAGCGGCCCGCTCCGATGATCGCCCCGTCCATCCTGTCCGCCGACTTCGCGAATCTCGCGGCCGAACTGCAAGCGATCGAGGGCGCCGACTGGGTGCACGTCGATGTGATGGACAACCATTTCGTCCCGAATCTGACGCTGGGTCTGCCGGTGGTGGAAAGCCTGTTGAAGGTGACCGACATCCCGATGGACTGCCACCTCATGATCGAGAACCCGGAGCGCTGGGCCCCGGGCTACGCCGAGGCCGGTGCCTACAACGTCACTTTTCACGCCGAGGCCACCGACAACCCGATCGCGGTGGCGCGTGACATCCGCGCCGCGGGCGCCAAGGCGGGGCTCTCGGTCAAGCCGAACACCCCGATCGAGCCCTACCTCGAGATCCTGCGCGAGTTCGACACCCTGCTGGTGATGAGCGTCGAACCCGGTTTCGGCGGACAGTCTTTCATCGCGCACGTGCTCGACAAGGCCCGGCAGGTGCGCCGCCTGGTCGACGCCGGTGAGCTGCGCCTGGTCGTGGAGATCGACGGCGGCATCAATATGGACACCATCGAACAGGCTGCCGAGGCCGGCATCGACTGCTTCGTGGCGGGCTCCGCGGTGTACGGTACCCCGGACCCGGCCGCGACCGTGGAAATCTTGCGGCAGAAGGTGATCGCGGTCGAGGCGGCGTCCGCGCAGTAGCGCGGGCTCAGTGCTGTAGCACCGCTTCGATCACCGATTCCAGCGGCGGAACCGTGTCACTGGCATCGGGGCAGTGCACCCAGGTGCGGTATCCCGTCCGCTCGTCGTCGGCGGACGGGAGCACGACCTGCGCTCCCGGGCACGCGACGGTGGCGTAGAGCCGGAACAGGGCGGCGGTCACCGATTTGGTGAGGGATTCCGGCCGGGCGGGGCCGGTGATGAAGGTCCATCGCCGTGCCCGGGGGTGGTGCACGACCGGCCCGGCCAGATCGGCCTGCGCCAGCTGCTGCTGGACGCGTTCGCCGAGGTCGGCGGGCATGGTGATGGCACCGTATCGAGTGCCTATTTCCAACAGGATGTGCCGTGACGTCGGGTCGATCGATGCCGGCAGGTGAAATTCGCGTCGGTACTGTACGCAGCGAACTTCGAGTGTCGAATCGAGAAGCATGGTCACGCCGCACCCCCAACTGTGCCGATTGTGTTGTCTGCCACCTGAATCCGACCCGCGCGGGGTCCAACCTTCCTTCGGTTCTGCTTGCGATGGTCGTCACCGTCCGGATCGGCCGTGGACACGGTGACCGTTCTGCACTGAACTGCTCGCGGAGAAGTTGAACTGTGGGAATCAGCTGCATAACAATCTTGCGACCATTCTCGCTGCCGCGCAAGATTCTGGGTTGAGCGAGTCGTGAATTGGGTACCAATCCCAGTTGGGCCAGGTCAGGCCATTCAAAGTACCGGTAAATCCCGGCGTCTCAATTGGCGATCGCGACCAATGGACACAATTATCCGATCGCACATTGGCGTACGCCCGATTTCGTCCATCCACCGGTATCCAACGCTCCAGTGAACGAGGCCGCATGTCGCCTACGACCCCGCGTCGTTAGGCTGAAGGGGACAGCTGTCCACGCGGGGAATACCGCGTACCGCACCGGCTGTTGGCTCGAGCGGAGCACGCACACGCGATCAGGGAGAGGTACGCATGTTCACAGGCATCGTCGAGGAGCTGGGCGAGATCCTCGCCACCGAGCAGCTGGACGATTCGGCGCGGCTGACCATTCGCGGACCGCTGGTGACCTCCGATGCGGGACACGGTGATTCGATCGCCGTCAACGGCGTCTGCCTCACCGTGGTCGACCGGAAGATCGAGGGCGACACCTTCACCGTCGACGTCATGGCCGAGACCCTGGACCGCTCCAGCATCGGCGGCCTGACCGTGGGCTCCCGCGTCAACCTCGAGCGCGCGGCGGCCGTGAACAGCCGCCTGGGCGGGCACATCGTGCAGGGTCACGTCGACGGCACCGGCACCATCGTCTCCCGCACCCCGTACGAGAACTGGGAGGTCGTGCGAATCTCCCTGCCCGACAGCATCGCTCGCTATGTGGTGGAGAAGGGCTCGATCACCGTGGACGGCATCTCGCTGACCGTCTCGGGCATCGGCCCGGCCGAGGACGCCTTCGCCGACGGCGCCAAGGACTGGTTCGAGGTGTCGCTCATCCCCACCACCCGCGAGCTCACCACCCTCGGCACGGCCCCGGTCGGCACCACCGTGAATCTCGAAGTCGACATCATCGCCAAGTACGTCGAACGGCTCGTACAGCGCGGCTGACGTCCAAGGTTCGCGGCCCATCTCGTTCTGGACCGACAGAGCGGGAGAGCGAAGCGGAGGAGCGGAGGAGGGAAGAACGAGACCTCCAGGGCCGCGAACCCGCGACGCCGGAGGCGGCGCAAATTGGACAGTGCCCTACTGTAATGAGGCACCTAATTCGAGATGGAGCACAACAGACGTGACCAGGTTCGACACCATCGAGCGCGCAGTCGCCGACATCGCCGCCGGTAAGGCGGTTGTCGTCGTCGACGACGAGGGCCGGGAGAACGAGGGCGACCTCATCTTCGCGGCGGAGAAGGCGACACCCGAGCTGGTGGCCTTCATGATCCGCTACACCTCCGGTTACATCTGTGTGCCGCTCACCGGGGACGACTGCGATCGCCTGGGCCTGCCGCCGATGTACGCGGTCAACCAGGACAAGCACGGCACCGCCTACACCGTCTCCGTCGACGCCCGCGAGGGCATCACCACCGGCATCTCGGCCGCCGACCGCGCCACCACCATGCGCGTGCTGGCCGACCGCAACGCCAAGTCCGACGATCTGACCCGCCCGGGCCACGTGGTTCCGTTGCGCGCCAAGGATGGTGGCGTGCTACGCCGGCCCGGCCACACCGAGGCCGCCGTGGATCTGGCCCGGATGGCCGGGCTCAGCCCCGCCGGCGTCATCTGCGAGATCGTCAGCCAGAAGAACGAGGGCGATATGGCGCGCACCGAGGAGTTGCGCATCTTCGCCGACGAGCACGATCTGGCGCTGATCTCCATCGCCGACATGATCGCCTGGCGCCGCCGCAACGAGAAGCACGTCAAGCAGGTGGCCGAGGCCAAGCTGCCCACCGAGTTCGGCGACTTCCTGGCGATCGGCTACGAGAGCGAATACGACGACGCCGAGCACGTGGCCCTGGTCATGGGCGATATCGGCGACGGCATGGACGTACTGGTGCGCGTGCACTCGGAATGCCTCACCGGCGACGCCTTCGGCTCGCTGCGCTGCGACTGCGGCCCGCAGCTGGACGCCGCCATGGAGATGATCGCCCAGCAGGGCCGCGGCGTGCTGCTCTACATGCGCGGCCACGAGGGCCGCGGCATCGGGCTGCTGCACAAGCTGCAGGCATACCAGCTGCAGGACGGCGGCGCCGACACCGTGGACGCCAACCTGGACCTGGGCCTGCCCGCCGACGCGCGCGACTACGGCATCGGCGCTCAGATCCTCGCCGACCTGGGCATCACCTCGATGCGGCTGCTCACCAACAATCCCGACAAGCGTGCCGGGATCGAGGGCTACGGCCTGAGCATCAGCGAGCGGGTGGCGATGCCCGTGCGCGCGAACAAGCACAATCTGCGGTATCTGCGCACCAAGCGGGATCGGATGGGCCACGACCTGGTCGGCCTGGAAGACCTGGACCTGGGCGAAACCGCGAACTGACGCGCCGGAACCGACTACCGAGAGGGCGGAAACGAGAATGAGCGGTACGGGCGTACCGACCTTCGAGCTGGCCGATGCCAAGGACCTCAAGCTGGGGATCGTGGCGTCGCGCTGGCACACCACCATCTGCGACGCGCTGGTCGCGAACGCGGAGCAGACCGCCCGGGCCGCGGGCGTCGCCGACATCACCGTGGTCCGGGTCGCCGGCGCGATGGAGCTGCCGGTCGTGGCGCAGGCACTGGCCCGCAGCCATGACGCGGTGGTCGCGCTGGGTGTCGTGATCCGTGGTGAGACACCGCATTTCGAGTACGTGTGCGATTCGGTGACCGCCGGTCTGACCCGGGTGTCCCTCGATGAGAGCACCCCGGTGACCAATGGCGTGCTCACCGTGAACACCGAGCAGCAGGCGCTGGATCGCGCGGGCCTGCCCGGCTCGATCGAGAACAAGGGCGAGCAGGCCGCGGCCGCCGCCCTCGACGCCGCGCTGACCCTGCGCGAGCTGACCCAGACCGTCTAGCCATGCCGGTCGTGCGGATCTGGAAGCGGGACGGCGGCTCCGAGGAGCCGCCCCGCAAGCCTGCCGCCACGCCGGAAACGCCTGCGGCGCACTCCGATCCGCGGGCCGAGCAGAGAGCGGAGTCCGAGGACGCCATGGCCGAGCCGACCGAAACCGAGACGCCGGTGCAGCCCGGCACCGCCGCGGGCGATTGGGATCTCGAGGTGCGACCGCACCACGCCATCGTCACCGTGCGGATCGTGGCGGCGGTGCTGGCGGCCCTCTTCATCTTCGGCGGCATCGTGCTGCGGCACGGATCCACCGGCGTGAACTTCCGGGTCTCCGACCAGATCGGCCTGATGGTGTTCGGCCTGCTGCTGGCCGGCGGCGTGCTGACGCTCACCCGGCCCCGGGTGCGGGTCGGCCGGCGCGGGGTGACGGTGCGCAATATCGTGGGCGACAGCGAGTTCCAGTGGAAGGACATCCGCGGGATCTCCTTCCCGGACAAGAAGTCCTGGGCCCGGCTGGAATTGGCGCACGACGAGTACGTGCCCATGATGGCCATCCGCTCCAACGACAAGATGCGCGCCGCCGAGGCCATGGACCGGTTCCGGGAACTCGGCGCCAAGTACAGCGCCGAGAACCAGGACCGACGCTAGCGCGGGGCGCCGAGCACCGCGCCCTCGCGGCGCGGGTCCGCGCCGCCGATCCAGCCATTACCGTCGCGGACCAGGGCCGACAGACCGCTGGACTGCGGGGTGACCGAGACCTGGTCGCCGTACTGGCGCAGTTTCTGCACCAGCGGATCGTGGTCGCCGTTGTCGGAGGCGTCGACGGCCGGATGCTCACCACCCACATAGGTGGTGGGGGAGTTGGCCGCGCCGAAGTCGATCATCGACACCGCCTGCTGCGGGTTCATGCCCCAATCCAGCATGCCCACCAGGGTTTTCACCACGAACTGGATGATCACCGCCCCGCCGGGCGAACCGGTGACGTAGCTGAGCGCGCCGCGCGAGCCGTCGGGATTGCGGTCGAAGACCAGGGTCGGGGCCATGGAGCTGCGCGGCCGCTTGCCGGGGTCGAGGCGGTTGGCGATCGGGGCGCCGTCCTTGTCGACCGGTTCGGCCGAGAAGTCGGTGAGCTGGTTGTTGAGGATGAACCCGTCCACGAAATGGAATGACCCGAACGCGGATTCGACCGTGGTGGTCATGGAGGCCGCGTTGCCGTACTTGTCGACGATGGAGATGTGGCTGGTGCCGTGCTCGGGCTGCTGCGGGCCGTTGCCGACCGGCACCGGGCCGAAGTCACCCGGCTTGGCGGTGCCCAGGCTCTTGGCCGGGTCGATGAGCGCCGCACGCTGCTTCAGGTAGCCGGGATCCAGCAGGGTCTGCGGCGAATTGCCCGGCAGCGGAACGAAATCCGAGTCGCCGATGTACTTGTCGCGGTCGGCGTAGGCCAGGCGCTCGGCCTCGGCGATCAGGTGCACGGCCTCCGGGGTGGGTTTGCCGCCGTTGCGGGCGGTGGTGCTGTCGCCGCCGAGGTCCGCCGGTTTCATCGACGCCAGATCGAAGTTGGACAGGATGCCCAGGGTCGCCTCCACCGCGATGCCGCCCGAGGACGGGTTGGGCATGCCGCACACCTCGTGGGTGCGGTAGGGCGAGCACACCGCGGTGCGCTTCTTCGCCCGGTAGGACTGCAGATCCGCCAGGGACAGCAGCCCCGGGGTGCGTCCGCCCGCGGTGGTGGCGGTGGTGTCCACGATGTCCGCGGCGATCGCGCCGGTATAGAAGGCGTTCGCCCCGTCGGTCGCGATGGCCGAGAGGGTCTTGCCGAAGGCGGGATTGGTGAGCGTGGTGCCGGACGGCTTCGGGCTGCCGTCGGGTTGTAGGAAATACTCCTTGGCATTGTCGTCGCGCGCCAGGTCGGCCTTGGAGTCGGAGATCTGGCTCGCCATCCGCGGTGAGATCTTGAAGCCCTGATCCGCCAGGTTGATCGCCGGGGCGAACAGGTCCTTCCACGGCTGCTTGCCGTGCTCGTCGTGGGCCAGCTCCAGCATCCGCAGCACGCCCGGCGTGCCGATGGAACGTCCGCTGGCCCGCGCATTCGGTTGCGGCACAGTGTGATCGGCGGCGCTGATGTAGCGCAGGTAGTCCTCGGTGGCGGCCGCCGGGGCGGTCTCGCGGCCGTCGTAGGCGTCGACGGTCCTGGTATTGGCGTCGTAGTACATCAGGAACGCGCCGCCGCCGATACCGGTGGCCTGGGGCTCCACCAGATTCAGCACGGTCTGCGCCACGATGAGCGCGTCCGCGGCGGTGCCGCCGTCCCGCAGGACCCGGCAAGCCGCCTCGGTGGCAACGGGATTGGCGGTGGAGACCGCGAAATCGCCGGTGCGCACGGGTGTCATGCCGGTGCGGTAACCGGTGGCGACCTCGGGGTGCAGGGCCAGATTCGTGCTGCTGGGCCCGGCAGGCGCCCCGGAGGTGACCGGAGTTCCGTTGGGGGACACCGTGCACGACGCACTCTGGTTCGTCGAGGACGAACAGGCGGTGACCAATCCGACCAGCAGCAGTAGAGCGGCAGCGCCGCTCCCGATTCGTCGCGAGCGCCTCATGATCGGACTCTAGCGCCGTGGGCCCGCGGGGGCAGGGCTTTGACGGGCCGGATCGGAGGGCTACCAGGGGAAATGCCGGCCGCAGATCGCTCGAGTATTTCAGCGCCTTCACGGCAATCTCCGAAAAACCAGCCAATTGGTCGCTTGACCGGCCTTCTTTTTGCGAAGGATTCCCCGCTCGGAGTATCGATGTGGAGCTCAGCAAACGGCAAGGTACCCTCAGGCTGCCTCACTTCACGATTGCGGAGGGTTAACCCGGCGAATGACCGAGATCCGGACTACTGCCACCAGCCTCAATGCCGAGGACAGCGGCTATCACAAAGCCCTGAAGCCCCGGCAATTGCAGATGATCGCCATCGGCGGTGCCATCGGCACCGGCCTGTTCCTGGGCGCGGGTGGCCGGCTGCACAATGCCGGCCCATCGCTGTTCCTGGTGTACCTCATCTGCGGCATCTTCGTGTTCTTCATCCTGCGCGCCCTCGGCGAACTGGTATTGCACCGCCCGTCCTCGGGCTCGTTCGTCTCCTATGCGCGCGAATTCTTCGGTGAGAAGGCCGCATTCGTGGCCGGCTGGATGTACTTCCTGAACTGGTCCATGACCGGCATCGTCGACACCACCGCGATCGCCACCTATCTGCACTACTGGGGACCCTTCCAGCCGATCGCGCAATGGCTGCTGGCGCTGGGCGCGCTGATCATCGTGCTCGGCATCAACCTGGTCTCGGTCAAATGGTTCGGCGAGATGGAATTCTGGGCGGCCATGATCAAGGTGGTGGCCCTGGTGACCTTCCTGGTCGTCGGCACCGTCTTCCTGGCCGGGCGCTTCGAGGTCGAGGGCCAGAGCACCGGACTGCGCATGGTCTCCGATGCCGGCGGCTGGTTCCCGACCGGCGTGCTGCCGCTGGTCACCGTCACCTCCGGCGTCGTGTTCGCCTACGCCGCCGTGGAAATGGTGGGCATCGCGGCCGGCGAGACCGAGAATCCGGCCAAGATCATGCCGCGCGCCATCAATTCGGTGATCATGCGTATCGCCGTATTCTATTGCGGCTCGGTGATTCTGCTGGCGCTGCTGCTGCCCTACACCGCGTACAAGGGCGGCGAGAGCCCGTTCGTCACCTTCTTCGGCAAACTCGGTGTCGCGCACATGGGTTCGATCATGAATTTCGTGGTGCTCACCGCGGCGCTGTCGAGTTTGAATGCCGGACTGTATTCGACCGGCCGCATCCTCCGCTCGATGGCGATGAACGGCAGTGCGCCGAAATTCACTTCACGGATGTCCAGTGCAGGTGTGCCGTACGGCGGCATTCTGCTCACCGCCACCATCGCGCTGTTCGGTATCTGGCTGAATTACATTGTGCCGTCGGAGGCTTTCGAAATCGTGCTGAACGTCGCGTCGCTCGGCATTCTGGCTTCCTGGGCGACCATTGTGCTGTGTCAGTTGAAGCTGTTCTACCTGTGGAAGAAGGGGCAGGCGGAGCGTCCGGCGTTCCGGATGTTCGGTGCGCCCTACACCGGCATCGCGACACTGGTGTTCCTCTTCGCGGTGCTGGTGCTGATGGCTTTCGACCATCCGGTCGGTACGTGGACGGTGGCCAGCCTGGTGATCATCGTGCCCGCGCTGGCCATCGGGTGGAAGGTCGCCAGCCCGCGGGTGCTGGCCATCGCCAGGCTGCGCGAGGGCTACACCGGCGAGTTCCCGGTGATCCCGCCGATCCCCATGGACGACAAGTAGTTTTCCGCTTCCGGGGGTACACTGAGAAACTCTGTCCGGACCTGCGCTTTCAACGGCCGCACGCGAAATCGCGTGCGGCCGTTATGTGTTCGAGATCACTGTTTCGCATGCTACCTATCGGCTGTGGCCATGGTCATAACTTCGTCAACCAGATTGTCCGGAATCCGAACATTTGGTTAGCGTCAGGTTCAGCGCGTTCGCAGGGGGCGCGCGACCAGGGGTTACTCGATGAGGAGTGCTGTGAGTTCGCAAATGGCCGTTGCCGACGAGATGGATATGACGCCCGTCGCCGCGGAAAACGGCATTCCAGCCACATTTTTCGAGCGGGTGCTCGACGGGGTGCGGGGGTTGCGCCGTGATGGTTCCGAAATCGATATGCCCGCCCAGGTCCGGGAAACGCAGTACGCCGCGTTCGGCGCGATGGGACTGGCGGTGCTGCACAGCCTGCTGTCCATCACCGGCGGCGTCTCGTGCGTGGTCGGCAGCATCGGCCACTTCTTCGCCGCCTGGGTGACCGGCGGTGTCGCACTGCTGTTCGGGCTGCGCTCGCGCTGGATCTGGGTGACCGCGCTCGGATTGGCCAGCCTGCAGTCCTTCCTGGGCATCTTCACGCTGGTGTCGGCCGAAATGCCCGCGGGCGTGGGGCCGTTCACCGTGCTCTTCGGCGTCATGGTGTCCGGCGTGGTGCTGGCGCTGCTGCTGCGCCGCGACCTCTACCGCTGGTTCGCGGTTGCACCCTGAAGTGATCGAGCGCCCGGCCGCCCGGACCAATATCCGGGCGGTGGGCGACAACTGATTTCGTGCCCTTCGGAGTAACTCGCCGGGTACGTCCTGAATTGGTTCGGCAGCCAACCGCCGGCACGGGTGCACGGCGGCCAACGGCACTCAGCTGCCCGCTAAAGTTCCGGGGAGGCGGTATTGCCGAGCGCGCGGCCGGCTGCGCGACCGGAGAAGATGCAGCCGCCGAGGAAGGTGCCCTCCAGCGCGTTGTAGCCGTGCACGCCGCCACCGCCGAACCCGGCGACCTCGCCCGCGGCGTAGAGGCCCGGGAACGGGGTGCCGTCGGCGCGGATGACCTGCGAGTCCAGATTGGTCTGCAGGCCGCCCAGCGTCTTGCGGGTCAGGATGTTCAGGCGCACGCCGATCAGCGGGCCGTGCGCGGGATCCAGGATCTTGTGCGGGCTCGCCACCCGGACCTTGTCGCCCAGGAAGCGGCGCGCGTTGTTGACGGCCATCAGCTGGGCGTCCTTGCTGTACTTGTTCTCGACATCCCGGTCGCGGGCCACGATCTGGCGCTCGATGTCGGCGAGGTCGAGGTGCGGGCCGCGCGAGATCTTGTTCATGCCCGCGATCAGCTCGGCCAGGGTGTCGGCGACCACGAAGTCCACCCCGTGCTGCTTGAATGCCTCGACCGGGCCCGGCGCGCCCTTCGCCACCCGGCTCTTGAGGGCCAGCTTCAGATCCTTGCCGGTGAGATCGGGATTCTGCTCCGAGCCCGAGAGCGCGAACTCCTTCTCGATGATCGACTGGTCGAGAATGAACCATGAGTAGTCGTAGCCGGTCGCCAGGATCTGCTTCATGGTGGCATTGGTGTCGAAACCCGGGAAAGCCGGTGCGGTCATGCGCTTTCCATTGGCGTCGAACCACAGCGAGGACGGGCCGGGAATGATGCGGATGGCGTGATCGGGCCAGATCGGATCCCAGTTGTGGATGCCCTCGGTGTAGTGCCACATGCGATCCCGGTTCACGATGCGCCCGCCCGCGGCCTCGGTGATGCCCAGCATGCGGCCGTCCACGTGCGCGGGCACGCCGGAGATCATGTGCTCCGGGCAGGGGCCGAGCCGGTCGGTCGGCCAGTTGCGGCGGATGAGTTCGTGATTGTGGCCGATGCCGCCGGAGGACACGATGACCGCGCGCGCACGGAACTCGAACTCGCTCACGATATTCCGTGAGGACGCGACCCCGCGGGCCTCGGTGGCGGGCTCCAGCACGCTACCGCGCACGCCGGTCACCGCATCGTCCTCCACGATCAGCTCGTCGACCCGGTGCCGGAAGGCGAAGCCGACCTGTCCCCGCTGCTCGGCCTCGAGCACCGGCTCGAGGAACACCCGTACCACCTCGGGGCCGGTGCCCCAGGTGAGATGGAAGCGCGGCACCGAGTTGCCGTGCCCGTCGGCGGTCACGCCGCCGCGCTCGGCCCAGCCGACCACGGGCGTCACCCGCAACCCGAGATCGTAGAGGTACTGCCGCTTCTCGGTGGCCGCGAACTCCACGTACGCGCGCGCCCACTGCCGGGCCCAGTGGTCCTCGTCCTCACGGTCGAAGCCGGCCGAGCCGAACCAGTCCTGCATGGCGAGCGCGAGGCTGTCCTTGACGCCGAGCCGCCGTTGTTCGGGACTGTCCACGAAGAACAGCCCGCCCAGCGACCAGAACGCCTGGCCGCCCAGGTTGGCGCGGTTCTCCTGATCCAGCACGAGTACGCGGCGTCCCGCCTTGACCAGCTCGTACGTGGCGACGAGACCGGCCAGCCCGGCCCCGACCACGATGACATCCGGATTCTCGATCATGCCCATGATTTCCTTGGTGTCGAAGTTCGATACACGAATGTATCGAACGAGGTCGCTGCTGTACAGGCGCTCGATACAGTGCTGTATCGAACGAGGTTGTCGGTGGGACATGGCATGGTTCGAGTGTGCCGACTTCTTCGTCCGGATCCCTGTCACTCGCGGCGGCGCGCCGCATCGCACTCGCGGCACAGGGCTTCGCCACGGCGCCGCCGAGCGGTACGCCCACCCGGCGAACGGTTCTGAAGGTGCTCGACAGCACCCGGCTGCTGCAGCTGGACTCGGTGTCGGCGGTGGTGCGCGCGCACTACGCCCCGGTGTTCAGCAGGATCGGGGCCTACGACCGGGCGCTGCTGGACGAGGCCGCATGGGGGCACACCGCCCGGCGGCCCCGGCAGCTCATCGAGTACTGGGCGCACGAGGCGGCGCTGATCCCGGTCGAGGACTGGTCGCTCCTGCGCTGGCGCATGGTGCAGTACCGGCACGGACGCTGGAACGGGATGCGGCAGGTGCTCGAACGCAATCCGGCCCTGGCCGACGATGTGCTCGGCGTGGTCAAGGAGTTCGGGTCCAGCACGGCGGGCGAGATCGAGCGGCATCTGGAGCTGGATCGGCCACGGGCCAAGGACAATTGGGGCTGGAACTACAGCGACACCAAGGTGGTCTGCGAGGCACTGTTCGCGGCGGGGGAGCTGACGGTGCCGAAACGCGTAGGCTTCCAGCGGCATTACGACCTGGCCGCGAATGTCCTTCCGCCCGAGGTCCTCTCGCGCGAAGCGGATGAAGCCGACGCGGTGCGGGAACTGGTGCGGCGTGCGGCGCGGGCGCACGGCATCGGCACCGAAACCGATCTGCGGGACTACTACCGGCTCAACCGCCGCCAAACCGAGCCCGCCATCGCCGACCTCCTCGACGCCGGAGAGCTGGAGCGGGTCACCGTCGCGGGCTGGGACAAGCCCGCCTACCTGCATGCCGAGGCCCGCACGCCGCGCCGGGTCACGGGCGCGGCCCTGCTGTGCCCCTTCGATCCGCTCATCTTCTTCCGCGACCGCACCGAGCGGCTCTTCGACTTCCACTACCGCATCGAGATCTACACGCCGGAACACAAACGCGTGCACGGATATTACGTCTTCCCGTTCCTGCTCGACGGCGAACTGGTGGCGCGGGTGGACCTGCGCGCCGAGCGCGGGACCGGGCGGCTGCTGGTGCCGGGCGCGTTCGCCGAGCCGGGCCGGGATCACTCGCGGGTGGCGGCCGCACTGGCCGCGGCGCTGCGGGACATGGCCGGCTGGCTCGAACTCGACACCGTCGAGGTGGGCGAAAAGGGCGATCTCGCACCGGCTTTGCGGCATGAGATCGCCTAGCTCCGCGCACCGCGGATCGGAACCGTGCAGGTGGGTCAGAACGGCCCGTCGGTCCAGGCATTCAGCACGATGCCCCGCTTGCCCTCGCCGTTGCATTCGATCGTCATCGGGATGAGCGGCCGAGGCGAATCGCCCACGATGAAGGTGGGGGCCTGGTAGCCGCTGCCCACCTGCCGGGTGCCCAGGCACTGCACCACCGCGGCGTACCAGGTGTCCGCGGGGCAGGTGAAGGTGGCGGTGTCGAGCGTCCGGTCGATGCGGCAGACCGAGTCGGCACCGGCGGCCGGCGCCGATACCGCGATCAGGCCCGCCGCGCCGACGCCGAGCGCGGAACCGATCGCGAGCGACCGGCGGCGCGGGTGGAGATGGTGATGGTTCGTCATCGATCGAGCTCCCTCGTAGACGGACAGATCAAGCGAAACAGTTCGTCCCATACTGACCGCGAGGCCCCGCTGGACGGCCGAACCTCGCGGAGATCGGTGTTCCGGCGTGGCGAGTCCTCCGGAACGCGCGGGCGCTGCCGGGCCGCGCCCGTGCTAGGCGACCAGCAGCTCCGGCGCCGAATTCGCCACGGCCCCAGCGCGGATCGGCAGCGGCGTCGGGTGCTCGCGGTAGTCGCCGTAGACGAAGATCGGCCCGGCGGCGGCCTCGGCCGGTACCGAGACCGCCACCAGCGCGGCGGCGGCCAGGCAGACCGCCCCCGCGATGGCGAGCGAGCGGCGCAAACGCAGTCGGATCATGGCGGTCCCTCCAGGTGAACGATCTTGCGGATACTTCGTCACCGTGACCGCCGCGGATGGTCGCCCGGAGGCCCGGCGGGTGTGTCGGAGGCCTTCCCGGCCTGTCGGGGGCACTGACTAACCTGGAGCCGTGGCAGATCCCGCGACCTACCGGCCCGCACCGGGCACCATTCCCGTCGAACCAGGCGTCTACAAGTTCCGGGACAAGTTCGGGCAGGTCATCTATGTCGGCAAGGCGAAAAGCCTGCGCCAGCGCCTGAACTCGTACTTCGCCGACGTGGCCGGGCTGCACCCGCGCACCCGGCAGATGGTGACCACGGCGGCCGGGGTCGAGTGGACCGTGGTGTCCACCGAGGTGGAAGCGCTGCAGCTGGAATACAACTGGATCAAGGAATTCGATCCGCGCTTCAATGTCCGCTACCGCGACGACAAGTCGTATCCGGTGCTGGCGGTCAGCCTCGACGAGGAGTATCCGCGGGTGTTCGTCTACCGCGGCGCGCGCAAGAAGGGCGTGCGGTACTTCGGCCCGTACGCCCATGCCTGGGCCATTCGCGAGACCCTGGATCTGCTGCTGCGGGTGTTCCCGGTGCGCACCTGCTCGGCGGGAGTCTTCAAGCGGCACAGCCAGATCGGGCGG
The DNA here is from genome assembly GCF_042754245.1 of Nocardia sp. NPDC059228. Lineage (NCBI taxonomy): Bacteria > Bacillati > Actinomycetota > Actinomycetes > Mycobacteriales > Nocardiaceae > Nocardia > Nocardia sp. NPDC059228. The sequence continues at coordinate 176,511 of NZ_JBHZAL010000014.1, forward strand.
CCGTGCCTGCTCGGCTATATCGACAAGTGCTCCGCGCCGTGCATCGACCGGGTGAGCGCGGCCGAGCACCGGCAGATCGTGGACGACTTCTGCGACTTCCTCTCCGGCAAGACCGATCGCCTGGTCAAGCAGCTCGAGCGCCGCATGCACGAGGCCGCCGACGAACTCGACTTCGAATTGGCCGCCCGCCTGCGCGACGACGTGCAGGCGCTCAAGCGCGCCCTGGAGAAGCAGGCCGTGGTGCTGGGCACCGGCACCGATGCCGATGTCATCGACTTCGCGGTCGACGAGCTCGAGGTCGCGGTCCAGATCTTCCACGTGCGCGACGGCCGGGTGCGCGGGCAGCGCGGCTGGGTGGTCGACAAGTCCGGCGACGCCCTGGACCTCGGGCGGTCAGGCTCGGAGGCGGAAGCCGGCATAACCACGGAGGACCCCGGCCCAGGTTCCATCGACCCTGCGGTGGCGGAATCCGGTGGGGAGCTGGCCGCGCTGGTCGAGCAGTTCCTCACCCAGTTCTACGGCGAGCAGACCGCGGTCGCCGCGCAGAGCGGGGACGCGCAGCCCGGGGCCGTGGTCCCGCGCGAGGTGCTGGTCCCGGCCCTGCCCAATGATCATGAGCAGGTTCAGCAGTGGCTCTCGGACCTGCGCGGCTCGGCCGTGCAGCTGCGGGTGCCGCAGCGCGGCGACAAGAAGGCGCTGGCCGAGACCGTGCAGCGCAATGCCCAGGAGGCCCTGGCCCAGCACAAGCTCAAGCGCGCCGGCGACCTGACCGCGCGCTCGGCCGCGTTGCAGGAACTACAGGACGCGCTGGATCTGGACAGCGCGCCGCTGCGCATCGAATGCGTGGACATCTCGCATGTGCAGGGCACCGATGTGGTGGCCTCACTGGTCGTGTTCGAGGACGGCCTGGCCCGCAAGTCCGAGTATCGGCACTACGCCATCAAGGAGGCCGCCGGCGAGGGCCGCTCCGACGACGTCGGCAGCATCGCCGAGGTGACCCGGCGGCGCTTCGGCAAGCTGCGCCGCGACCTGGACGCCGCCGAGGCCGCCGAGCTCGAATCCGGTTCGGACCCGGTCGAATCCAGCCTGCCCGGCATCGATCCGAAGACCGGTAAGCCGCGCCGCTTCGCCTACCCGCCCAACCTGTACGTGGTGGACGGCGGTGCGCCGCAGGTGAATGCCGCCGCCGAGGTGCTCGACGAACTCGGCATCACCGATGTCGCGGTCATCGGGCTGGCCAAGCGCCTGGAGGAGGTGTGGGTGCCGAACGAGGCGGACCCGGTGATCATGCCGCGCACCAGCGAGGCGCTGTATCTGCTGCAGCGGGTCCGCGACGAGGCGCACCGCTTCGCCATCACCTTCCACCGTTCCAAGCGCTCGCGGCGGATGACCGAATCGGTGCTGGACTCGGTGCCCGGGCTGGGCTCGGCGCGCAAGACCGCGCTGGTCACGCACTTCGGATCGGTCGCCAAGCTCAAGCAGGCTACGGTGGAGCAGATCACCGAGGTCCCGGGCATCGGCCTGGCGACGGCCAAGGCGGTCCTGGCCGCCCTGCAGCAGCCGTAGCAAGCGTGCGCGGACCTATCGGTTTGCCGCGATGGCGCGTCGAATCGGGACGCACCGGGTAGAGTGCGACACGCCGAATAGCAAAACTGCGACACGCCGTGTGTGCAGGTCGGGAGCAGAAATCACAGCTGTGTCTCGCTCCCGTCGTGTGCCTGCCGCGTTTCCGGGCGTCGGTGCAGGATGATCGAGGGAACTCCAGACACGAACCGGTAGGACATGACGCGCGTCGAAGCCAGTACTGATACGGCCGAAAACAGCAAGGCAACCGATACAGGTGAGTCCCAGCCGACCGCTCGCAGCGGGCGATCGGCACCCGAATCCGCACCGGTCGAGGTCGTCATCGTGACGGGCCTGTCCGGCGCCGGGCGCGGCACCGCCGCCAAGGTGCTCGAGGATCTCGGCTACTACGTGGCCGACAACCTCCCACCCGAATTGATCGGCCGCATGGTCGATCTCGGCCGCGGCGCCGAACCGCCCATCCGCAAACTGGCGCTCGTCATGGACGTGCGCAACCGCTTCTTCACCGGGAACCTCGCCGCGGTCGGCGAGCAGCTGCGGGCCGCGGGTGTGCGCACCCGCATCCTGTTCCTGGAGGCCTCCGACGACGTGCTGATCCGCCGCTTCGGGTTCGCGCGCCGCCGCCATCCGCTGCAGAGCGAGAGCGCCGACGGCACCCTGACCGCAGGCATCGCCGCCGAGCGGCGGCGCCTGGACCCGGTGAAAACGGCCGCCGACGTGGTCATCGACACCACCGCGCTGTCCATCCACCAGCTGCACCGCAAGCTCGAGGAGGTCTACGGCGGCGACGCCGCCACCGTGCTGCAACTGACCATTCAATCGTTCGGTTTCAAATACGGGGTCCCGCTCGACGCCGACATGGTGTTCGATTTGCGGTTTCTGCCGAATCCGCATTGGATTCCCGAACTCCGCGAAAAGACCGGACAGGACGCCCCGGTCAGCGAGTATGTGTTGTCGCAGCCGGGCGCGCAGGACTATCTGGGCACCGCGCGGCATCTCGTCGACCTGACGACCGAGGGCTACCGCCAAGAGGGGAAGCGATACATGACCGTGGCAGTGGGTTGTACCGGCGGCAAACACCGCAGTGTGGCGATAGCGGAGGCGCTGGGCGAGGCGCTGGCGGGCAACGAATCGGCCGCGGCCGGCAACAACGACTCGGGTGACGTGGTGCGTGTGGTTCATCGGGATCTGGGGCGGGAATGAGTGAGAACGACTCCGTCCGCACCACCAATCCGGCCATCGTGGCCCTCGGTGGTGGGCACGGCCTGTATTCGACGCTGACCGCCATCCGGCGGCTCACCCGCAAGATCACCGCGGTGGTCACGGTCGCCGACGACGGCGGCTCCTCGGGACGGCTGCGGTCCGAGCTGGGCATGCTGCCCCCGGGCGATCTGCGAATGGCCTTGGCGGCCTTGGCCGAAGAGGCCGACGGCATCTGGGCGCGAACTTTGCAACACCGCTTCGGCGGCACCGGCGCGCTGGCCGGGCATTCGGTGGGCAATCTGATTCTGGCGGGTCTCACCGAGGAGCTGGGCGATCCGGTGGCGGCCCTGGACGAGGCCGGAAGGATCCTCCGCATCACCGGCCGTGTGCTTCCCATGTCGCCCATCGCGCTGACCATCGAGGCGGATGTGTCTGGGCTGGAAGGCGATCCGCGCGTGAGCCGCTGCCTCCGCGGTCAGGTCGCCGTGGCGACCACGCCGGGCAAGGTGCGCCGGGTGCGGCTGATCCCCTCGGATCCGCCCGCCTGTCCCGAGGCGACCTCGGCCATCGAGCACGCCGACGTGGTGGTGCTGGGCCCCGGAAGCTGGTTCACGAGTGTCATCCCGCACGTGCTGGTGCCCGAATTGCACGAAGCGCTGCTGTACACGCGGGCACGGAAAGTGCTGGTGCTCAACCTCGCTGCCGAACCGGGCGAAACGGCCGGATTCAGCGCCGAACGGCACCTGCATGTATTGTCCCAGCACGCACCGGATTTCACAGTCGACCATGTTCTGGTGGATTCCGGTTCCGTACCCGAGGGTAGGGAACGCGAACATCTGGCAAGAGCTGCCGAACAGCTGGGTGCGCGAGTAACCTTCGCTGATGTCGCCGAGGCGGGGACGGACCGGCACCACCCCGGAAAGCTTGCCGCCGCACTGGATCAGGTGATCCGGCAACCTCGGCCGGAATTGGCAGGGCTTCGAGTCGAAGGACGGCATATGGGCCAACGTGTGCGGTCCGGGTTGGGTGGAAAGGAGCGCGTCTCGTGGCGATGACAGCGGAAGTGAAGGACGAGCTGAGCCGGCTCTCTGTATCACAGGTGAGCTCGCGCAAAGCGGAATTGTCCGCGCTACTGCGGTTCGCCGGTGGATTGCACATCGTCGGCGGTCGAGTGATCGTCGAAGCCGAGGTGGACATGGGTTCCATTGCACGTCGGCTGCGCCGAGAGATCTTCGAGCTGTACGGATACGGCTCGGACGTGCATGTCCTCGGCGCCGGCGGGCTCCGGAAAACCTCCCGGTACGTGGTGCGGGTTTCCAAGGAGGGCGAGGCGCTGGCGCGCCAGACCGGATTGCTCGATGTGCGCGGCCGCCCGGTGCGCGGGCTGCCCGCGCAGGTGGTGGGAGGCAGCATCGGCGATGCCGAAGCCGCTTGGCGTGGAGCGTTTCTCGCGCATGGCTCGCTCACCGAGCCGGGCCGCTCCTCGGCCCTGGAGGTGAGCTGCCCCGGGCCGGAGGCGGCGCTCGCCCTGGTGGGCGCCGCGCGGCGGATGGGCATCTCGGCCAAGGCGCGCGAGGTGCGCGGCACCGATCGCGTCGTGGTGCGCGACGGCGAGGCCATCGGCGCCCTGCTCACCCGCATGGGCGCGCAGGACACCCGGCTCACCTGGGAGGAGCGGCGCATGCGTCGCGAGGTCCGGGCGACCGCCAACCGGCTGGCCAATTTCGACGACGCCAACCTGCGTCGTTCGGCCCGCGCGGCCGTGGCCGCCGCGGCCCGCGTGGAGCGCGCGCTCGAAATACTGAGCGAGGATGTGCCGGACCATCTGGCCGCGGCGGGCAAGCTGCGCGTGCTGCACCGGCAGGCGTCCTTGGAGGAGCTGGGCCAGCTGGCCGATCCGCCCATGACGAAAGACGCTGTGGCGGGCCGGATCCGGCGGCTGCTGTCGATGGCGGACCGGCGCGCCAAGGAACTCGGCGTGCCCGACACCGAAAGCGCTGTCACCGCAGAGCTGCTCGAAGAGGCATGAAACACCCACGCCGCCGCATAAACTGATGAATACCGCTCGGTGATTCCGTCCGGAAGCGTCGCAACCTCAAGGGTCGCGGCGCTTCCGGTCGTCTGTGACGAAAGTGAACGTTTCGTAGTTCACCGTGGCGGGGGTGTGTCCGTGATGTTTCTGTTACAGGTCTAGGGTTAGCACCGCAACGGAAACGATCCGCAAAGCTGAGGAGCGAAAACGTGACTGTCCGGGTAGGGATCAACGGCTTCGGCCGCATCGGGCGAAACTTCTTCCGAGCCGTCGAGGCGCAGAAGGCCCTCGGCACCACCGACATCGAGATCGTGGCGGTCAACGATCTCACCGACAACAAGTCGCTGGCGACCCTGCTGAAGTACGACTCGATCCTCGGCCGCCTGCCGCAGGACGTTTCCCTGGACGGCGACGAGACCATCGTCGTCGGCGACCAGCGCATCACCGCGCTGGCCATCAAGGAGGGCCCGGCCGCGCTGCCGTGGGGTGACCTGGGTGTCGACGTGGTCGTCGAGTCCACCGGTATCTTCACCGACGCCACCAAGGCGAAGGGCCACCTGGCCGCCGGCGCCAAGAAGGTCATCATCTCCGCGCCCGCCAAGGGCGAGGACATCACCATCGTGATGGGCGTCAACGACGACAAGTACGACGGTTCGCAGAACATCATCTCGAACGCGTCCTGCACCACCAACTGCCTGGGCCCGATTGCCAAGGTGCTCAACGACTCCTTCGGCATCGAGCGTGGTCTGATGACCACCGTGCACGCCTACACCCAGGACCAGAACCTGCAGGACGGCCCGCACTCGGATCTGCGTCGCGCCCGCGCCGCCGCGCTGAACATCGTGCCCACCGGCACCGGCGCCGCCAAGGCCATCGGCCTGGTGCTGCCCGAACTGCTCGGCAAGCTGAACGGCTACGCGCTGCGCGTGCCGGTCCCGACCGGTTCGCTCACCGACCTGACCGTGGACCTGGCCAAGACCGCCTCGATCGACGAGATCAACGCCGCCATGAAGGCCGCCGCGGACGGCCCGATGAAGGGCATCCTGAAGTACAACGTCGACCCGATCGTCTCCTCCGACATCGTGACCGACCCGCACTCCTCCATCTACGACGCGCCGCTGACCCAGGTCATCGACAACCAGGTCAAGGTCGCCTCGTGGTACGACAACGAGTGGGGCTACTCCAACCGTCTCGCCGACCTGGTCGGCCTCGTCGGCAAGTCCCTCTAAGCGCCGATGACGATCAAGACTCTGCAGGATCTGCTGACCGAGGGTGTCGAGGGCCGGGGCGTGCTGGTGCGCTCCGACCTGAATGTTCCCCTCGATAACGGCGTCATCACCGACCCGGGCCGCATTGTCGCGTCCGCGCCGACCATCAAGGCGCTGGCCGAGGCCGGCGCCAAGGTCGTGGTGACCGCGCACCTCGGCCGCCCCAAGGGCGAGCCGGATCCGAAGTTCTCCCTCGCGCCGGTCGCGGCGCGGCTGTCGGAGGAGCTGGGACGCAATGTCCAGCTCGCCGGCGACGTGGTGGGCCAGGACGCGCTCGCCCGCTCCGAGGGCCTCACCGACGGTGATGTGCTGCTGCTGGAGAACATTCGCTTCGACGCGCGCGAGACCAGCAAGGACGACGCCGAGCGCACCAAACTCGCCCGTGCCCTGGTCGAGCTGGTCGGCGACGACGGCGCGTTCGTGTCCGACGGTTTCGGTGTGGTGCACCGCAAGCAGGCCTCGGTGTACGACGTGGCCAAGCTGCTGCCGCACTACGTGGGGACCCTGGTCGCGGCCGAGACCGAGGTGCTGAAGAAGCTCACCGAGAACCCGGAGCGTCCGTACGCGGTCGTGCTCGGCGGCTCGAAGGTCTCCGACAAGCTGGCGGTCATCGAGGCGCTCGCGCCCAAGGTCGACACGCTGGTCATCGGCGGCGGTATGTGCTTCACCTTCCTTGCGGCGCAGGGACTTCCGGTGGGCACCTCGCTGCTGCAGGCGGAGATGATCGAGACCTGCAAGGGGCTGCTGGACAAGTACGCCGACGTCATCCATCTGCCGGTGGACATCGTGGTGGCCGACAAGTTCGCCGCCGACGCGGACTCGAAGACCGTGCCCGCCCACGAGATTCCCGACGGCTGGATGGGTCTGGACATCGGTCCCGACTCGGTCGCCCGCTTCTCGGCGCTGCTGACCGAGGCCAAGACCGTGTTCTGGAACGGCCCGATGGGTGTGTTCGAGTTCGAGAAGTTCTCGGCCGGCACCCGCGGTGTCGCCGAGGCGATCGCCACGGCGACCTCGAAGGGCGCGTTCACGGTGGTCGGCGGCGGCGACTCGGCCGCGGCCGTGCGCACCCTGGGTCTGCCCGACGACGGTTTCTCGCACATCTCCACCGGTGGCGGCGCGTCGCTGGAATACCTGGAGGGCAAGGAACTTCCCGGCCTCGCTGTCCTGGAGGACTGAACCATGGCACGTAAGCCTTTGATCGCCGGCAACTGGAAGATGAACCTCAATCACCTCGAGGCCATCGCTCTGGTGCAGAAGATCGCATTCGCGTTGCCGGAGAAGTACTTCGACAAGGTCGACGTGACGGTGATCCCGCCGTTCGTGGACCTGCGCAGCGTGCAGACGCTGGTCGAGGGTGACCGTCTCCTGATCACCTACGGTGCCCAGGACGTGTCCACCCACGACGAGGGCGCCTACACCGGCGAGATCAGCGGCTCCATGCTGGCCAAGCTGGGCTGCAGTTTCGTCGTGGTGGGTCACTCGGAGCGGCGTCAGTACCACAACGAGGACGACGCCACCGTGCTGGCCAAGGCCAAGCAGGCGCTCAAGTACGGCATCACCCCGATCGTCTGCATCGGTGAGGGCCTGGGCGTCCGCGAGACCAAGACCCACGTCGAGTACAACCTCGAGCAGCTCCGCGGCTCCCTCAAGGGCCTGACGCCCGAGGAGATCTCGAAGATCGTCATCGCCTACGAGCCGGTCTGGGCCATCGGCACCGGCAAGGTCGCCACCCCGGCCGACGCGCAGGAAGTCTGCGGCGCCATCCGCAAGGAACTCGCCGAACTGGCGAATCCCGAAGTGGCGGCCGGTGTCCGGGTCCTCTACGGTGGCTCGGTCAACGCCAAGAACGTCGGCGAACTGGTCGGCCAGACCGACATCGACGGCGCCCTCGTGGGCGGCGCGTCCCTGAAGGGTGACGAGTTCGCCACCCTCTCCGCGATCGCCGCCGGCGGCCCCCTGCCGTAACGGTTTCCGCTGCACAGGGCCGGGCATCCACAGGATGCCCGGCCCTTCGCCGTCTCCGGGCGCGAGTGGGTGATCGCGGGCGGATGACGCCGCGCCCGGGGCGTTCCCCTCGGCCACAGTGCTCGTACAGAAGAATGATCGGTATGAGCGACTGGAATACGAACATCATCAACGAGTTCCGGGCCAATGAGGGACGGGTCGGCGGGCCGTTCGAGGGGGCGCCGATAATTCTGGTGCACCATCGGGGGCGCAAGACCGGGCGGGAGCTGGTGACGCCCATGATGTACCTGGCCGATGAGCAGGATCCGGCGACCATGTACGTTTTCGCGACCAAGGCGGGCGCGCCCACCAATCCGGACTGGTACTACAACCTGACCAGGGCGGGGACGGCCGAGGCCGAAGTCGGGACCGAGACCTTCCAGGTCGAGGTCACCGAGGTGACCGGCGCGGACCGTGACCGGATCTACGACGAACAGGCGCGGCGATACCCGGGTTTCGGCGAATACGCCGTGAAGACCGCCGGTATCCGCACCATCCCGGTGCTGGCGCTGCGCCGGGCCTAGGCTCGCGGCCGCAGGGCGCGGGTGCTCGGCCCGCGCCCCGGCAGGCGTCGGCGCGGGGGTGCGTTCGACGTGTGGGTGGTCGGGTGTTTGCGGAGATGGTGGGCGCTGAGATCGATCCCTGGCAGGCGACGGCCGGGGTTCGAGATGGGGTCGAGGGTAGTGGCGGCCTCGTTCGTCGGTGGGGAGGCCGGGAGCAGGGTGAGCCACCGCGTCCATGAATTCATTTGCGGCGGTGGGGGAGTCGGCGGGGGAGTGACGGCAGCCCAGGTGCAGGGGCGGGGGTTTCGAGGGCGAGTGGATCGCCGAATCTTGCTGGTCAGGACCTTGGCGAGTGCCGTCCGCGGTGCTGACAGAGAATCCCTTCTTGACAGTAGCTGTCATATCGGCAGATACTCGCTCTAACGAAGGAGGGCGACGGATGTCATTGCGGGAGCGGCAGCGCCGGCAGGTGCGCGGCGAGATTCAGCGGGCGGCGTACGAGTTGTTCGCGGAGAAGGGCTTCGGGGAGGTGACGACCGAGCAGATCGCCGCCGCGGCGGGTGTGTCGGCCAGTACCTACTTCCGGCATGTGCGGAGCAAGGAGGATCTGCTGCTGGATCCGGTCCGCGAGGGCGGGTCGGGCATCGTCGCGCTGCTCGAGGAGCGCGAGGGCGACGAGCCCGCGGATGTGGCGCTGGCGCAGTCGATTCTGGCGCGGTCCACCGCGCTGGCCCCGGCGGAGCTGGAGCAGTGGCGGGCCGCGTTCCGCACCGCGCCGCATCTCCTGGAGCGGGTCGCTCTGATCACTCCGGAGCACCGGGCGCGCCTGGTCGCGCTGGTCGCGCAGCGGATGGGCCGAGACTCGCAGCGCGACAGCACTCCGGGTTTGCTGGTGCATCTCATGCTGGCGGCGGCGGAGTTCGGTTACCTGCAGTGGCTGCGTAATTCGGCGCAGCCGGAAATGTCGCTGGCGGTGTGTGTCGAGGGCGCGCTCGACGCCGTGACCGGGGAACGCTGGCGGCATAACGGCTGAAAGCCGTTGGCACGCACGCAGATAGCTACAACAGAACACGAAGATAGAGGAAACATGCAGCACGACAGGGAAACTGGCGAGACATTCGATCTGGTCGTCGTGGGGTCGGGGGCGGCGGGCATGGCCGCGGCGCTGACGGCCGCGCACCACGGACTGTCCACGGTGATCGTCGAGAAGGCACGGGCATGGGGCGGATCCACCGCGAGATCCGGTGGCGGCGTGTGGATTCCGGGAAACACGGTGCTGCGCCGTGAGGCCCCCGCCGATAATCTCGAGGCCGCGCGAGCCTATCTGAAGCACATCGTCGGCCCCGGGGTGCCGCCCGAGCGGATCGACACCTTCCTCGACCGGGGACCGGAGGCCTTCGACTTCCTGGCCGCGCACGCGCCGCTGCGCATGCGGTGGGTGCCGGGCTATTCCGACTACTACCCGGAGGCGCCCGGCGGCCGCGGCCACGGCCGCTCGATCGAGCCCGTGCCCTACAACGCCACCGGTCTCGGCGCCGAATTGGCCACGCTGGAGCCCGATTACGTGAGGGCCCCGAAGAATGTCGTGATCACCGCGGCCGAGTTCCGGCAGCTGCATCTGGGCCTGCGCAATCCGCGCAGTCCGCTGGCGGCCGTGCGCGTCATCGGGCGGTGGCTGACTGCGGCCGTGCTGCGCCGGCGCGTCCTGGCCCGCGGCCAGGCGCTCAGCGCCATGCTGCGCGCCGGCCTGCTGGAGGCGAATGTGCCGCTGTGGCTGGACACTCCGCTGGTGGACCTGCGCACCGAGGACGGCCGGGTCACGGGCGCGGTGGTGCTGCGCGACGGGCGCGAGCAGGTGCTCACCGCCCGCCGGGGCGTGGTCATCGCGGCCGGCGGCTTCGAGCACAACGAGGCGATGCGCAAGCAGTACCAGCGTGAGCCGATCGGCACCGACTGGACCGTCGGCGCGCAGGCCAATACCGGTGACGGCATCCGCGCGGGCGAGAATGCCGGTGGCGCGGTGGAATTCATGGCCGACGCCTGGTGGGGCCCGTCCATTCCGCTGCCCAGGCTGGCCTGGTTCTGCCTGGCCGAGCGCAATCTGCCCGGCAGTATCGTGGTCAACGACCGCGGCGAGCGGTTCATGAACGAATGCCTGCCGTACGTCGAGGCCACCCATCGCATGTACGGCGGCGAGCACGGGCAGGGCGCGGGACCGGGCGAAAACCTGCCCGCCTGGCTGATTTTCGACCAGCGCTATCGCAACCGTTACCAGTTCGCGGGTGTCCCGCCCCGTCAGCCCCTGCCCGGCCGCTGGTTCAAGTCGGGCGCGCTCACCCGCGCCGATTCGCTCCCCGAACTCGCCGAGCAGATCGGCGTCCCGGTCGACAAACTCCGGGCCACGGTGACCCGTTTCAACGAATTCGCCTCCGCCGGTACCGATCCCGACTTCGGCCGCGGTGACAGCGCCTACGACAACTACTACGGTGACCCGCGCAACCGCCCCAACCCGAATCTCGGTGCGCTGGAGACGGGTCCGTTCTACGCGGCGAAACTGGTGCCGGGCGACCTCGGCACCAAGGGCGGCCTGAGCGCCGATGTCGACGGCCGGGTGCTGCGGGCGGACGGCTCGGTGATCGAGGGCCTGTACGCGGCCGGCAATGCGAGCGCTCCGGTCATGGGCCACACCTATGCCGGACCCGGCGCGACCATCGGCCCCGCTGTCGTCTTCGGCTACCTGGCGGCCCGCCACGCGGCCGGCCGGTAGTCCCGGCGCCGACCGGCGCACCGCTGGGGGATCCGTCCGGTGTCCCGCGGCGGTGCGCCACCCGATGTCCGGGTCAGGCCAGGACCGCGCCGCCGTCGAGGGGCAGCACGGTGCCGGTGGCGTGGGGCTGGGTGAGGAAGAAGACGAAGGCCTGCGCGATATCGTCCACTTCGGCGATGCGGCGCAATGGCGTCGCGGCCGCGGTGTCGGCGTAGAACTGCTCGCGCAACTCCTCGGGGAAGTTCCACAGCGGCGACCGGACCACGCCCGGCATGACCGCGTTCACCCGGATCGGCGCCAGTTCCACCGCCAGCGCCCGGGTCAGGGTCTCGATCGCGCCGCAGACGCTGGACGTGACCGTCGAACCCGGGACGGGGCGCGGCCCGGCGGTACCGCTGGTCAGGGTGATCGACCCGTCGGCTCGCAGCCGCGGCACGGCCGCCTGTACCGCGGCCAGCACGCTGAAGTAGCGCAGTTCGAAGAACTTCCGCGCGGCGTCGAGATCCAGTTCGGCCAGCGGGGAGAGCAGCAGCGGGTCGCCGGCGGTGTAGACGAGGTGGTCGAGCGCGCCGAGTTCATCGAACATCGCGCGAATCCGGTTGGTGTCGTTGAGGTTCGCGACCAGGCCGGTGACGCCGGCCGGGAGTTCGGCCACCGCGCGCTCCACGTTCTCCTGGCGGCTGGAGACGACGGTGACCTTCGCGCCCTGTGCGGCGGTCGCGGCGGCCACGGCGTAGCCGATTCCGGAGGTGCCGCCCAGGATGACGACGTGCTGTCCGTCGAGAGACATCGGATTTCCTTTCGGGAATGCTGTGCGTATGTGCCTCTCCACCTTGGGTTTCGCGACCCGCTCCCGTCCAAGACCTATACCGCCGCCTGTAATACCCTGAAGGCATCATGAGTGACGTCGATCTGCGCAAGCTGCGCTACTTCGTGGCGGTGGCCGAACATCTGCATTTCGGCCGCGCCGCGGAGCAGCTGTTCATCGCGCAACCGGTCCTGTCACGTCAGATTCGCGCGCTCGAGGAGGAACTGGGCGCGCAGTTGTTCGCCCGCGATCGCCGCGGGACCGCGCTGACGGCGGCGGGGGAGCAGTTGCTGGCCGACGCCAGACCGCTGCTCGCCGCCGCGGAAGCCCTGCAGCGCAGGGTGATTCGGGCCGTCGATGGGACGCAGCGCTTCACCGTCGGCTTCATGCCCGGCCTCATCGTGACCGCCGCGGTGCGGACGCTCACCGAGCGTCACCCCGGCCTCGCCGTCGATCTGGTGCGCACCGGCTGGTTCGATCAGGTCGAGGTGATCCACGACGGCCGCGTCGACGTCAGCGTGGTGCGGCTGCCGGTGGATCCGCACGGTCTGGTCGTGCGCCCGCTCTACACCGAGCCCCGGGTCGTGGTGCTGCCCGCCGACCACCGCCTCGCGGGCAAGGACGCGGTCGCGGTCGGCGATCTCGCCGACGAGCACCTGCTCCAGGATCCGGACATGGTCCCCGAATGGAGTGCGGTGGCAACCGAATTGCGCACCGACCGCCCCGGCGTCCCGGTCTTCCACAGTGTGGAGGAGAAGCTCGAGCACGTCGCCGCGGGCCGGGGCATCATGTTCCTGCCGCTGTCGGTCATGACGTTCTACACCCGCCCGGACATCGCCTACGTCCCGGTTCCCGACCTCGCGCCGCTGCGGGTGAGCCTGGCGTGGTCGTCGGCGCGCCCGGTTCCGCTGGCCGAGGAGTTCGCCGCCCTTGCCGCCCAGTGAGATTCGATCTACGCCGTCCACTCGGGAGTGATCCCGATTCCGGGCGACGAATGCCGCGCGAGCGGTTACCGTCGATGGTGTGTTCGGCATCATCCGGCCCTGCCGTCATCGGCTGGGCGAGGAACTCGGGCGGGCTTGGCTGGCGCAACTGTGCGGACTCTGTCTGGCACTGCGTGACGACCACGGCCAGAGCGCCCGCATGGCAACCAATTACGACGGGCTGATCGTCTCGGCCCTGGTGGAGGCGCAGTCCACGGCGCCGCCCACCCGCCGCGCGGCCGGGCCCTGCCCCTTGCGCGGCATGAGACGCGCCGATGTCGCCACCGGGGATTGCGTCCGGCTGGCCGCCACGGTCTCGCTGGTGCTGGCCGCCGCCAAAGTGCGTGATCACGTGGCCGATCATGACGGCATGGCGGGCGCGGCCGGATTCCGGCCCGCCGCCCGGCGCATCGCCCAGCGCTGGGCCAGGCAGGGCGAATCCACCGGCGCCGGACTGGGTTTCGACACCGGTGTGCTGGTGACCGCGGTGGATCGGCAGGGTGAGGTGGAGGCCGCGGCCGCGGTGGGTACCCCGCTGCTGGAGGTCACCGAACCCACCGAAACCGCGACCGCCGCGGCCTTCGGCCACACCGCCGTCCTGGCGGGGCGCCCGGGAAACCAGGCAGCGCTGTCGGAGGTCGGCCGACTGTTCGGCCGCATAGCGCATCTCGTGGATGCCGTCGAGGACCTGGACGAGGATCTCGCGCACGGGAAGTGGAATCCCCTGGCCGCCACGGGAACCGAGGTGGCCGAGGCGCATCGCTTGTGCACCGACGCCCTGCTGGGTATCGAATTGGCGTTGGCCGACGTGGAATTCACCGATGGGCGGCTGATTCACAAACTGCTGAAGCACGAGCTGGACCGGTCGGTGACCAGGACCTTCGGCGGTCCCGCGCACAGCTGCGCGAATCACGGTGCGGCCACCGCGCCGCTGAGCCGCTGGCGTCGCCGGGGTCCGGGGCCGGGCCCCTGGGGTCCGCCGCCGCCCGGCTACGGTCCGCCTCCGGGCTATGGCCCGGGTCCCGGCTACTACGGCCCCGCCCCGCGGCGCCGCGGCGGCTTCTGCCTGCCGTGCTGTGAGGGCTGCGTCTGCTGCGGCGAAGGATGCTGCTGTTGTGAGGAATCCTGTTGCTGCTGTGAGGAAACCTGCTGCGACTGCTGAGTCACCGCGAGGGGCGGGCACTGCGGATTGCCCGGCCCTCCCGGCCCGATGATCCCGCCACCTCCGGGTAGACGGCTCACCGATGCCGGATCGGCTAGCTGGAGGCGGAGGCGGAGCCGGTCGAGAGCAGGCTGCTGCCGCTCGCGCTGCCGCTGATCAGGTTCGACAGACCCGACGAGCCGGTGTTCGTGGTGGTGGTCTGCAGGGTCCAGGTGCCGCAGCCGCTGGTGAAGAAGGCGACGTCGGTGGGCTTGATCTCGACGGTGACGGTGCCGTTGACCGCGCCGCCGGCCTGGATGGTGGCGTTGGCGTCGGGGGTGATGGCCGACAGCCGCGCCCAAGCGCACACCGTGGCGGCCGTCGTGGTCTTATAGACACCGGGCTGGATGTCGACGCCGACCTTGAAGGTGGCATCGGTGCTCATGCTGTTGCCGACGGCATTCGCGGTGCCGGTGGAGGCCAGGATCGCGGCCGCGGTGAGTGCGAGGCCGTTGGCCCAGACTGTCTTACTCATGATGTGTCCTCAAGGGTGTGAAACGAGAGCGTTTCGGAGAGTAATGGGCGCTCGGGTCACCGGGGTGCGTTTTCCGTAACCTGGCGTAAATGGGCATCCGGACTATCCGGACATCGAACATCGAATGCCGGAATCGCCGCGGGCCGCCATGATTGGTTGCGTGGCAGGACAATTCGTTCCGATCCCGGATTGGTTCTGCCCGAAACTCCCGTGCCCGGGCGGTGCCGGGGCTCGTCGATCCGGGGTCGCGCAGCCAGTCCACCAGCGTGCTGCTGCCGCCCGCGCAGGCGCAGCGGGTGATGCTGATCGGCGGCGGCAGCGTCGACCCGCACGGTCCCTCGACCGGGCAGTGGCTGCACCTGAATCCGGACGCGCCCGCACCCGTGTGAACCGCGAAATGCGGCAGCCCGGGCCGATACTCCGCACTACCGTGGAAGGTATGACCGCGGAGTACCGGCACCTACTCGTGAAGCGGGACGGCGACACCATCACCGTCACCATGAACCGCCCCGACCGCCGCAACGCGCTGTCGGCCGACCACCTGACCGAACTGCTGGCCGCGTTCCGCGCCGCGGGCGACACCGACGCCACCGGCATCGTGCTCGCCGCGGCCGGGCCGGTGTTCAGTGCGGGCCACGATTTCACCGATGTGGCCGCCCGTGACCTGCTCGGCGTGCGCGACCTGCTCACCCTCTGCCAGCAGGTCATGACCACCTTGGAGGCGGTGCCGCAGGTGGTGATCGCCCGCGTGCACGGGCTGGCCACCGCGGCCGGCTGTCAGCTCGTCGCGTCCTGCGACCTGGCCGTCGCCGCCGATTCGGCGGGCTTCGCCCTCCCCGGCGGCAAGGGCGGCTGGTTCTGCCACACCCCGGCCGTCCCGGTCGCCCGTTCCATCGGCCGCAAACGCCTCATGGAGCTGGCCCTCACCGGCGAGGTCATCGACGCTCGCACCGCCGTCGACTGGGGTCTGATCAACTACGCCGTCCCCGACGCCGACCTCGACGACGCCGTCGCCGACCTGCTCGCCCGCGCCACCCGCGGCAGCCGCGCGAGCAAGGCGCTCGGCAAACGCACCCTCTACGCCCAGCTCGACCGCCCCGAGGCCGACGCCTACACCCTCGCCCGCGAGGTCATGGCCGCCGCCTCCCAATTGCCCGGCGCCCGCGAGGGAATGGCCGCCTTCCTGGAGAAACGCCCGCCCGTCTGGCCCGACTGAGCGGCGAGTGGGGGGCGGGAATCCCACCCGGTCTCCACCCTGGGGTGGTGGGTGGAGGCGGTTCGCGAGGCGACCGTAGAGCCATGAACGTGCAGAATGCGGTGGTCGACGGCGCGGTGGCGGTGGCGGTGATCGGGTGGATCATGTATCGGCAGACCCGGTGGCAGGTCCTCGACGCCAATCGGCTGTGGCGGGGACCGATCATTCTCGGGCTGGTGGGGTTTCTGCAGATGAAGTCCGTGGTCACCGGTGGCGGCCTCGGGGTGATGTCGGTGGCCCTGCTGGCCGTGTCGGCGGCGCTCGGTGTCGGGATCGGCGTGGTGATGGGCATGCTGTCCCAGCTGCGCCGCACCGCCGCGGGATTGGAGGCGCGGACCGGGTGGGCCGGATCGCTGCTGTGGCTGGTGCTGCTGGCGGCGCGCATCGGGGTGGACGTGGTCGCGCACCTGGCCGGTGCGGTGGCCGTCACCTCGGTCGGGGCGATCCTGCTGGTGGTGGCGCTCAATCGGGCGGGCCGGGCGCTGGTGCTGGCCCGGCGTGCCGAGCAGGCGCACCCGGTTGCGGCACACTGAGACCGATGTCCATCATCGACCCACCCTCGAGCCTGTCCAGGCTGCTGCGCCTGGTCGGGCTCGTCGCCGTGGTCTCCTCCTCGGCGAGTGTGGCCCTGTTCCACCGGCCGTGGGTGGCGGCGCTGGTGGTGCTGTCGTGGCTGGGCTGGGCGGCATGGGTGGTGATGCCCACACGGAAGTGGCGGCGGGAACGAATCTGCCTGTGCGCCATGGCCATCGGCGGGGGATCGACCGTCGCCCAGTCGGTCGGCTCCGGAATCACCGCCCTGGCCACGGTATTCGTCGCCCTCGGCCTGCTGAGCGCGCCGCTGTGGTTCGGCCTGGCGATCGCGGTGTCCACCTCGGTGCTCATGTGCGTCTCCATCCTGGTGGACGGTGCGCGTCCAGGGGCGCTGGTGGGATTGCTGGTCGGTGTGGTCGTGGTCGGCCTGGCGGGCTGGAGCCGCCGCCAGGCGCGGGTCGGCGCGGAGCGCAATCGGATGCTGGTGGAACAGAATCGGATCATCCGCGAGGAGCGGGATCGGGCCGCCGCCCTGGCCGAACGCGGGCGTATCGCCCGCGACATCCACGATGTGCTCGCCCACACGCTGGGCGGTCTGGTGCTCCAACTCGACGCCGCGGACGCACTGTTGGAGGCGGGGGAGACGGACCGGGCCGCGGAGCGGGTCAAGGCGTCTCATCGGCTGGCGGTGTCCGGGCTGGCCGACGCCCGCCGGGTGGTGGGCACCCTGCGGTCGGGCGCCTTCGACGCGGCGGCCGAGCTGCGCCGGGTGGTGGAGGAGCACCGCGCGGCCGGCGGGCAGCTGGCCGAACGATTCGATGTCGGGGTGGATCCGGCGAACGAGCAGGCGGCGGTGGCCCTGATCCGTGCGGTACAGGAGGCGCTCACCAATGCGCGTAAACACGCATCCGGGCAACCGGTTACGCTCACGCTGCGTGGCAGCGGCGCGTCGCTGGAGGCGGTGGTGTCGAATCCCATTGCCGCGCAACGGATGCCGCTCGGCAGCACCGGTTCCGGTGCGGGCCTGCTGGGTATGCGGGAGCGGATCGAGGCGGCGGGCGGACTGCTGTCCGCCGGGAAGGAGGAGGATCGGTGGACGGTGCGAATCCTGCTGCCGCGGAAGTGATCACGGTGGTGGTGGCCGACGACCAGACCACCGTGCGCGACGGGCTCACCACGGTGCTGTCGCTGCTCCCCGATATGCGGGTGGTGGGGGAGGCCCGTGACGGCGCGGAAGCGGTCGAGCTGGTGCGGCGGGTGAAACCCCGTGTCGCGCTGATGGATCTGCGCATGCCCGGCATCGACGGCGTGGCCGCGACCGCCGCCATCACCGACCGATATCCCGAGACCGCGGTCCTGGTGCTCACTACCTACGCTGACGACGCCTCCATCGCGGGCGCGCTCCGGGCGGGCGCACGCGGCTATCTCACCAAGGACGCCGGTCGCGCCGAGATCGCCGCGGCCATCCGATCCGTCGCGAGCGGTCACACCACCCTGGCCGCCGATGTGGGCCGCCGCCTGCTCTCCGCCCTCGACGCGCCACCCGAACCGCCTGTCGACCTCACCGACCGTGAGCGGGACGTGCTGCGGCTGATGGCGCAGGGGCGCAACAACTCCGAGATCGCCAAGGAACTGTTCATCGGCGTCAGCACCGTGAAGACACACATCAATTCACTGTTCGCCAAGCTAGGGGTCCGCGATCGTGGCCAGGCCATCGCCTTCGCTCATCGCACGGGTCTGGCCCGCTGAGCGAGGATCCGGGACTACCGGCCCTCACTCGACTATCTGAGTCTGTAGATATTGCAATCTGCGCATGGATTGCCGGTATGGCACCGCTGCCGCGACACCTGGACCATGGACCCGCTCAGGACAAGCAGCTGAGAAGAGGGGTGCCCGCCATCGGACTTCGCCGCGGCTAGGGGGAAACCGCTTGCCCGAAGCGGGCTTCGAATGCGGCACGGTTGGCCGAGACGGGGGAGCGGTCCCGGACGGCGAACACGACGCGATCGAAGGCGGCGCCGTGGATCTGGAGCGCCCGGTCGAAGGCCTCGGCGACCTCGTTCGGGTCATTGCGGAACACGCCGCATCCCCATGCGCCGAGGACCAATTCGCGGACACGTTCGTGGGCGGCGACAGCGAGCACCCGCTCGGCGCGGGCGATCAGGATCTCGCGAACATCGACCCGTTCGCCCGTACGGTCCGCTAGTGCACCGGCATTCGGGGCGGGGGAGGTCAGGAACGAGGTGGTGAAGGTGTGCGCGGTGAGCGCGCCGCGGTCGTCGCGGATGACCGGGACCTCGCGGGAGAAGATGACGCGATGGCTGTAGCGCAGGTCGTCGGATGCGCGGTGGGCCTCGTAGTAGCGGGGCGTCTCGAGCAGACAGCGGTAGAGCAGGGCACTGCGGCACAGGTCTTCCTCCTGGGCGCGGGCACCGCGGAGGTAGCCGCCGCCGGGGTTGCGGGCGGAGGCGAAATTGAGGACGGCGATGGCCTTTCCGCCTTCCTCGTGGAGCCGGCGCGCGGCCTGCATGCTGCCTTCGGCCGTGACCTCGGGGCGTCCGGTGAACGGTCCGGGATCTCGGTTGTAGAGCTCCTCGTCGGGTTCGAAGCAGTGGGTCCGGGCGCGCGCCTCGGACAGCGCATCGGTGATGTCGACGAGGGTTCCGTCGGCCGCACGATAGGTGCCGAGGGCGGCGATCCGCTCGTTCTCGTCGGCGATTTGTTGTGGGCTGGTACTCATTTCAGTGACCATACGGGCGGGGCCGGGGGATGGCATCCGAATTTTAGTCGCAGACACCAATACTGGGCTGTCGCGGTGCGCGCACCCGGTTTGTCCGACCTTCCGCCTACGATGTCGCCATGACCGGCTCCCAGCGTTTGCGGATCGTCCCGTCGCAGTTCGCGGTGGATCATCTGCCGAATTCCACCTTCCCGGAGGATGACGAGTGGATCGCCCTGGTGCGGGCGCCGGAGGGGCTCACCGTGATTCGCGAGGCGCCCGCGTGGGCCGAGGGTGAGACCTGGAAGGGCTTCTACGGTGTCGACGCGGGCAGCCTGAACGCGCCGGGCACGCTGGCCGCCTTGATCGGGCCGCTGGCGGAATCGTCGATCCCGGTGTTCGTCGCCTCCACTTTCCACGCGGATCTGGTGCTGGTTCCCGCGCATCGGCTGGAGGAGGCGTCGGCGGCGCTGTGTGATGCGGGGCATCGCATCGCCGACTGACACCGGGGCATGGTTGGGAAGCGGGGCTTCGGGGTAGTCCGGTGTCGTCCTGCTGTCCGGTTGCGTGCGACGGCCCACGGGTGCACCATATTACTGTCTACGTACGTAGAACGTATGAGCGGGCGCGCCCCCGGCGCCCGGGGCGGCTCGAGTCCATGCCGGCGACCACCCTACGATCGGGTGCGCACCAGGACAGTAGGCCGACACACGATGCGGAATCGGCTGTGCCGTGAGGTGAGGAGACGTCAGACGTGAGTGCGCGAGGCTTCGGAGACCTGGAAGCGGTCGTCATCGAACGCATCTGGGATCGCTCCGGCAAGACGACGGTCCGGGAAGTGTTCGACGAGCTGGCCGGCGAGCGCGACATCGCGTACACCACAGTCATGTCCACCATGGACAATCTGCATCGCAAGGGCTGGCTGGAACGCGAACGCGTCGGCAAGGCCTACCGATACTGGGCCACCCTGAGCCGCGAGGAGTACAGCGCCCGCCTCATGCGTGAGGCGCTGGGCAGCGGCGGTCGTTCGGATCTGGTGCTCGCGCACTTCGTGGAGCAGATGAGCGCGGAGGAGTCCGAGGGTCTGCGCGCGGCCCTGCGCAAACTCGCGCGCTCCAAACTGCGCTGACCGGAGGGCCTGCACGCCACCTCGATTCCCGCCGCTGCCACCGGTGGCGGTGTGCTGCCGTCTGCCGGCCGCCAGTTCGGCGTGTCGGGTGGCTGATTGCGCAAACCCCATGCGTGTCCTGTCGTTTTGCCGCGGATTCGCCTCGGCCGGGCGTGAGCCCGATCACCGGCTCCCAACTAACTACGTACGTAGATAGTAGATTGTTTCGAGGGCGTGTCAATGACATGCCGGCGAGGGAACCGGTCGGTCAAAACATCGGCCGGGCAGTCGGATTCGATGCGGGAGGTGTCGGCGGTGGGTCGTGTCGGCGGGTTCGGCCGGACGCTGTGGGTGCTGCTCGGGTCGGGGCTGGTGCTGCTCGCCGCGATTGCCGGTTGCGCGCTCGGCGATGGGTCCGATCACGCGCGCCCGCTGGAAGCGGTGTCGATCGCCCCGGGCGAGCCGGCGGATCCGGGACCGCACGGCGGCGAATCCGCGCACTGCGACCCGCATGTCGAGGACGCGATCCGGACGGCCTCGCCGGGCGCGGAACACGCGCCGGAGGCGGCAGCCGATCCCGTTGTCCCGGCAGCCGGACCTGCGGATGCCGGAATCGCCGCCGTGTCCCACGGCGTCCGGGGACCACCCGATTACGCGGTCGGCGGCCGAATGCTGCTGACCCGCCTGTGTATCGACCGACGCTGATCGGCCGGCGACAGGCCCTGGGCGTCCTGCCCCGGGCCGGAGTCCGTTGCCGTGCACGTCATGCCGCCGCCGCGGCGGTCCGATACCGAAAGCGACAATCATGGACAAAGGTCTGCTCGACGACTTCGACACGATCACCGGCCATCCCGGATTGCCCGGCCTGGCCCGGGAACCCCGCGCGCTGGTGGGCAATACGCCGGTGCTGTGGGTGGGGGAGCCGTTCGCGCCCCCGGAGCTCGGCTTCTGGGCCAAGCTCGAGGGGCGCAATCCGGGCGGGATGAAGGACCGGCCCGCGCTGCACATGGTGCGGCGCGCCCGGGAACGGGGAGTGCTGGCGCCCGGCAGCCGGATCATCGAATCATCCAGCGGCACACTGGGGTTGGGGCTGGCACTGGCGGGGCTGGTGTACCGGCATCCGGTGACGGTGGTAACGGACCCGGGGCTCGAACCCATGGTCGCGCAGCTGCTCGCGGCCTACGGCGCGCACGTGGAGCTGGTGTCCGAACCGCATCCGGCCGGCGGCTGGCAGCAGGCGCGCCGCGATCGGGTCGCCGAACTGCTGGCGGCCCAGCCCGGCGCGTGGTGCCCGGACCAGTACAGCAATCCCGACAATGTCGACGGCTACGAGTCCCTGGCCCGGGAGCTGATCGAACAGCTCGGCGGTGTCGACGTCCTGGTCTGCGCCGTCGGGACCGGCGGCCATTCCGCCGGTGTCGCCCGTGCCCTGCGCCGCACCAACCCGGACCTGTCCCTGATCGGTGTGGACACCGTGGCCTCCAGCATCTTCGGCCAGCAGGCGGGCCCGCGCCTCATGCGCGGCCTCGGCTCCAGCATCCACCCGCGCAATGTCGACTATGCCGCCTTCACCGAAATCCACTGGGTCGCACCGGCCGAAGCCGTCTGGGCCTGCCGCACCCTGGCCGCCGCCTACCTCACCAGCGGTGGCTGGAGCGTCGGTGCGGTCGCGCTGGTGGCCGGGTGGGCGGCCCGCACCCACGCGCTGGGCACCCGTATCGCCGCCGTCTTCCCCGACGGTCCGCATCGCTACTTCGACACCGTCTACAACGATTCCTATTGCGCCGCACACGGACTGCTCGGTGCCCCGCGACCCACCGCGCCGGACACGATCGCTCATCCCCGGGACCGGCAGGTGGAGACGTGGACCCGCTGCTCCACGGTGATCGACCCCCGAGCGTCGGAGCGCGCGTCGGAGACGGGAGCCAGCGACGGCGCTCCGGCGCTGATCGCGAACACGGTCGGCCCGATTCCCGGTCGCGGTCCGGGCGGTGGTGCGGCCAGTGGTTCGACGGCGGTGGGGCCCGGAGATGGTGAGCCGGTGGGGAATCCGGTACTCGGTTCGGCGAGCGCCCGCGACGTCGCGGAGCCGCTGTCGTGAACATCGTGGCGAAGTTCCGCGGGTTCGATCGGGCCGCGCAGTTGCTGATGGTCAATCAGTTCGGCATCAACCTCGGGTTCTACATGCTCATGCCGTATCTGGCCGGCTATCTGTCCGGGCCGCTGGGTTTGGCGGCGTGGGCGGTGGGACTGGTGCTGGGTGTACGGAACTTCTCGCAGCAGGGGATGTTCCTGGTGGGCGGCACGCTGGCGGATCGGCTGGGGTACAAGCCGCTGATCGTGGCCGGATGTCTGTTGCGGACAGCTGGTTTCGCGCTGCTGGTGTTCGCGTCGGATCTGCCGGGCCTCCTCATTGCCTCGGCGGCAACGGGATTCGCGGGGGCGCTGTTCAATCCGGCGGTGCGGGCCTATCTGGCCGCGGAGGCGGGGGAGCGGCGGGTGGAGGCGTTCGCGGTGTTCAACGTCTTCTACCAGGCCGGGATGCTGGCGGGCCCGCTGGTCGGATTGGCGCTGCTGGCCTTGGATTTCCGGGCCACGGCAGCCGCGGCGGCGGTGGTGTTCGCGCTGCTCACCGTCGCGCAGCTGTTCGCGCTGCCCGCGCGCCGCGGTGCCGAACCGGCCGTGCGGACCTCGGTGCTGGAGGATTGGCGCACCGTCGTCGCCAATCGCCGTTTCGTCGGGTTCGCGCTGGCCATGATCGGTTCGTATGTGCTGTCGTTCCAGGTGTATCTGGCGCTGCCCCTGCAGGCCGAATACCTGGCCGGTGAGCGGGCACAGACGGTCACCTCGGCGCTGTTCGTGATCTCCGGCCTCGTCGCGGTCGCGGGGCAGCTGCGCATTACCGCCTGGTTCCGGAAGCGCTGGGGGACCGGCCGCGGCCTGGTGGCCGGTGTGGCCCTGCTGGCGGTGGCGTTCGTGCCGCTGGCGATCCTGCCCGCACCGCGGCCCTTCGGTGCCCCGGTGGCGATCGGCGCACTGCTGCTGGCGGCGGCGGTGCTGGCGGTCGGCACGGCGGCGGTGTTCCCGTTCGAGATGGACACCGTGGTCTCCCTGTCGAGGAATCGGCTGGTAGCCACGCATTACGGCTTCTACAACACGGTGGTGGGGATCGGTATCCTGGTCGGCAATCTCGCGACGGGTGCGCTGCTGGGTGCGGCGCATGCCGCCGGGGCGGGCTGGGCGGTGTGGCTCGGTCTCGCGGTCGTCGGCGCACTGGCTGCCTTCGCCTTGCATGTCCTGAATCGGTCCGATCGGGATCCGGCCCCCACCGGCGGGCATCACACGCCGATCGAGGATCCGTCATCGCCCGCGGGTCGGCGCATCGACTATCCGACCCGGCTGCTGCGGGTGCGGCGCTGAGCCCGGGACCCGGCGCGGCGATCCGCGCCGGGTCCCGGCTACACGGCACAGACCTGGATGCCGATGCCGGCGGTGACGATGGCCGCCACCGGGATGAACACGGCCGTGAGCGTGATCGCCGTGACCGCGATGCGCGTGTGCAGGCGGGGCGGGTTCTCCGGCGCGGAGAGGCGGCGGACCCGGGGCAGCAGTGCGGCCTCGGCGGTCGCGGGCGGGGTGGGCAGGGTGGAGAGGGTCAGCAGTGCCTGTAGGACGGCGTCGCGCCCGTGGATTCGAGCGGCGACATCGTCGGCGAGCATCTCCAGCAGGCGCGCCACCTCGGAGGCGCCCAGGGTGAACAGCTCGACCCGCGGCAGCACGGTGGCCAGGCCGCGGGTGAGGGTGAGCAGCAGGTGGTGGCGGCCGTCCAGGTGGGCGCGCTCGTGGGAGAGCACCGCATCGAGGTGGCGGTCCTCGAGCGCGGCCAGCACGCCGCGACTGACCACGATCGTATGGGGTTTGCCCGCAACGCAATACGCGGCCGGCTGATCGACCTCGAGCACGACCGCGTCCAGGCCGGGGTGGTGGCGTCCGGCGAGCCGGGCCATGCGCGCGTGCTCGAGGGTGGTGCGGCGCGAGCGCAACAGGGTGGTGCCGAGCCGCACCGCCAGCACCAGCACGGCGAGCGTGGCGAATCCCGACAGCACGAACAGTCCGGTCTGTATGTGCCCGCCGTAGTCGCCCACCGCCGCGTCGTGCAGGTGCAGCAGGCAGCTGTCCATGAATCGGGCGGGAAAAAGCGAAATCCGGTGCGTGACAAGGTCGATGATGATGATCGCCAGCGTCACCATCCAGGCCAGCACGGTCGAGGCCATGGCCGCCAGCCACGCCGCCACCGCGATCCGCGGCGCTGCCCCCTCGGTGCTGATCCGGCGCAGCAGCCGGGGCGCGAGCACGGCCACGGCGAATCCGTACAGCAGCAGACAGACGGCGATGCTCATGCCGGCACCCGCGATCGCGCTGCTCGCATCCAATCTCCTCCCGTGGAATGGGCACGAGTGTAGAGGGCAAAACTGAGGGCAGGCTTACTCCCGCAGTCTGACGGCTGCCGCAGGCTGCCCGGCAGGAGCACCATCTTCAATACCCCTGTGGGGTAGAGTATCTGGATACCTGCTGGGGGTATTACTCCGAAACCGGCGACAGGAGAACCGATGTCGACCCGAACCGAAGCGGCATGGCGCATGGCACGACATCCCGCCACTGTGACCCTCGCCCGCTGCGTCACTCTCTGCGTGATGGCCGGCGTGCGGGCCGGCCTGCGCGGACGCGCTGCCGACTCGCCGTGCCGGGGTAGGAAAACCGCATGAATAGACCGGGCGTGCTTGCGCCCCGCGGCGAATCTCCGGTATTACGTATCTACGTAGTTGTTACGTAGACAGACCGGGTGTCGTTCTCTCGACGGCACCGGGACGCCGACCGGACCGGCGTCGACCACGGGTGGGGCCGGGTGTTTTCCGCGAGTAGCCCCGGCCCCACCCGTGATCACCGCGGAGCGTTCAGCAGCGCGTGGGCGGCGCCCTCGATCGCCGCCTCGTCCAGCAGCACCTCCGCGGCAGCCGGACCCAGCGGCACGAAACTGTCGGCGCTGGTGACACGGGCCAGGCGGCCCCCGAATCCGGCATCCAGCAACGCCGCGCACACCGCCTCGGAAACGCCTCCGCTGCGTCGGGTCTCATCGGCGACGAGCACCCGGCCCGTGGCGCGCGCATGCTCGAGCAGATCCGTCACCGGCAGCGGCGCCAGCCAGCGCAGATCCAGCACCCGCGCGTGAATCCCCTGCGCGGCCAGCCGCTCCGCCACCCGCAGGCTCATCGGCACGCCATTGCCGAAGCTCACGATGGTGAGATCCGCGCCGGTGCCGTACACGCGGGAACGCCCGATCTCGGCATGGCGCACACCGGAAATCGGCGCCAGCCAGCCGCCGTCCCCGGCGTGATACAGGTCCCGGGTGTGATAGAGCGCGATCGGCTCGAGAAACACGCACACCCGCCCGTCCACCCGCGCCGCCGACACGCAGGTGCGCAGCATCGCCGCCGCATCGTCGGCCCGGGCCGGCGCGGCGATCACCAGGCCGGGGATATCCCGTAGCGCCGCAAGGGAATTGTCATTGTGGAAATGCCCTCCGAACCCCTTCTGGTAGGCCAGCCCCGCGATCCGGACCACCACCGGATTGCGGTACCGCCCGCCCGAGAAGAACGACAGCGTCGCCGCCTCCCCCCGCAACTGATCCTCGGCATTGTGCACATACGCCAGATATTGAATCTCCGGAATCGGCACGAACCCCGCCAACCCCGCCCCCAGCGCGGTCCCCAGCACACTCTGCTCATCGAGCAGCGTGTCGAAGACCCTTCGCACCCCGAAACTGTGCTGCAACCCCTTCGTCACCCCGTACACCCCACCCTTACGCCCCACATCCTCGCCGAACACCAGCACATCCGGATCGCGAGCCAGCAACTCCGCCAGCGTGCGATTCACCGCCTGCGCCAGGGTGAGCGGCTCGCCGGAAACCGGTGAAGGAGGGGCTGCGGACGAGATCCCCTGTGCCACGGCCGCGCTCGCTGATGCGTCGGCGGCCGCTTGCGTAGTGGCAGCCGGGTCCGATATCCCGTCTCCCGCGTCCGAGGCACCGGGAGCCGGACGGGCGGCCGCGCCTGCCGAGTCCACGGCAGCGGCGGTGTGGGATGTGACAGCGCCGGTGGGTTTCCGGGCTGCGGCGGTCGGGTTTCGGGGACCGGCGGGTGTATCTGGCCCGGTGCCGCCGGTTCGATCCAGGTCGGGCCGGGTGCGCAGGGCGTCGGCACGGATCGCGGCCGGGTGGGTGGGGGCGAGCGGGGCGGTGATCTCGGCGGCCGAGTGCAATTTCGGTTCGTGCCAGGCGGATTCGGCGGCCTTGGCGACCTGGTCGCCGATCTCGTCGTAGCGCCTGACGATCTCGGCGGGGGTGGTGACGCCGGTGGTGACGAGCAGGCGGGCGGTGGCGGTCACCGGGTCGCGGCGCAGGTCGGCGGCGATGTCGGCGGGGCGGCGATAGGCCGATTCCACATCGGATCCGGCATGGCCGAGCAGCCGAACGGTGTGCAAGCGCAGGAAGGCCGGTTTCCGGTGTCCGCGTACGCGATCCGCGGCCGCGGTCGCCGCCGCCAGCGCGGCGGGCAGGTCCGTGCCGTCGGCATCGAAGTACGCGAGTCCAGGCCGGGATCCATAGGCCTGCTCGATCCAGGTGCGCGGAGTGGGCACGCTGATGCCCAGGCCGTTGTCCTCGCAGACGAACAGGATCGGCATCGGCACGCCCTGGTAGGCGGTGTGGATCGCGGCATTGATGGCCCCGGTCGCGGTCGAATGGTTGGCCGAGGCGTCGCCGAAGCTGCACACCACCACCGCATCCTGGGGCCACTCGGTGTGCAGGCGCAGCTGCGCGGCCCGGTCGAGGGCGAACGCCAGGCCGACCGCGCGCGGCAGGTGCGAGGCGATGGTGGAGGTCTGCGGAATGATGTGGGCCGGCTTGCTGCCGAAAACCTTGTGCCGCCCACCGGAAATCGGGTCCGCGGCCGCCGCCGCCACACCCAGCATCACATCGCGGAGCGGATCCAGGCCGGGCACCTGCCGGGCGCGGTGCACGAAGAACGCGCCGGACCGATAGTGCAGCAGCGCCGGATCGGTGACCCGCAGCGCCGCCGCCACCGCGACATTGCCCTCGTGTCCCGACGAACCGATGCTGTAGTACCCGTGCCCGTCCCGGGTGAGCCGCCGCGCGGCCAGATCCAGCTGCCGGGACGCGGCCTGGGCGTCGAACAGCTCCAGACATCGCGCCCCGGTCAATCCGGTGGCGGCGTCGATCGGTTCCCGGTGCGCGCGAGCCGCTCCCGGCGTCGTCGCCGCCACCTCCACGCGAAACCACTGATCCAGCTCAGCTTCCGGGTCCTTGATGACGCCCTCCCATCAGTCGCGTACGCCGGGACCTCAGCGTAGGTGCGAAACGCCGGTGGCAGCCGCAACATCCGATCCGTCGGCCAGTCCGTCCAGACTGCCTCGCCTCCCCGCGGTCGCGCAGCATTTTCCGGCATGTCTGTCATTGGAACGGAAATATGCCGAGCGACTTGCACTTTGGGGTGTGAATATTCTCGGATACCGCCGATGCCAATCACGCGGAATTGCAGCTGATACAACATTCCGTCGCGAGATCCGGGACTTGTGAGTCGCTCGTCAGCGAGGTGCGGGAGGCTCGTGGTCGGTGTGGACGTCGCTGAGCAGCTGAGTGCGGGCTGCCTGCGGCCGGTACTGCCAATCGGATCGTCGTGTTCTCGAGGCAGTCGACGGGCAGCACCCGCATGAGGAAGCGTGCCAGTGCCTGGTTGTCGAACAGGTGGTCGCGTCGACCGGTGATCGCCCTCCATACCTACAGTCACAGCCTCGCCAACTCGTCGGCGCCGGCGGGAGTCGGCCGGGCCGCGTAGTGCGCGGCATCGAGCGTCCCGACCGACGCACCCACGATGAGATCGGGCACGATCAGATGCTCGGCCAGCGCCCGTAGCATCCCACCTGGGCGGCGCCCAGACTTCCCGCGCCCCACAAAGCGAATGCCTTCATTGATCTGACCAGCGGGATGTCCGCTTGCGGCGGGGTGCCGTGCCGCCGGTCATTTGGTCCGGGGCATCCCCAGCGCCGTCGAGGCCAGGCCGAGTACCAGGGCGATCGTGCCGGTCACCACGTTGCTCCAGATGGTCGCGGTATGGGCGACGTCGCCGCTGATCACCCAGGGA
>NZ_JBHZAL010000015.1:0-196621 GCF_042754245.1 Nocardia sp. NPDC059228
TATCGCATCCAGGTGCGGGTGCACTGCTCGGGATTCGGTGACGGGTACGAGACGTCGGTCTGGGTGAACAGCCACACCACCGAACAGACACAGGTCGGGTGCACCGGCCGCTGGGTACACGGCGGATACAGCCTCGGCACGCCGTCGAGGAACCCCGACGGCACCTGGAAGCCGGCTCCAATGGAGAAGAACCCCGACAAGTTCGAGCCCAGTTCCCTCACGGGCATCGACTACCTGAGTGCCGCGGTCGACAACAGCAGCCGCCGGCGTCCCGGCGCGCCCGCGCCCAGCGGCTCCTGATCCGGACCAGATTTCCCGGTCCCGAATCAGGTGGTCGGAGCGGGCGCATTTCTGGTCTACTGGTAGCCGGTCGGGTGGCTGGAAGTACTCGAACGCCCTCGGGATCGGTCAGGCCACAGCCGCGCCGGTCACCGCCGACGCGGACGTCCCGGTTGCCACGACCGGTATCAGCACTGCGTCCAGGCCGGTTCGGCCACCTTCGTCAATCCGATTCCGGGGATCATCCTGGGTATCCTGTGTCCGCCGCGCCCCGGCCAGGGGCTCGACGGCCTCGGCGACCTCTGACCTCGATCGCGGGGACATATCACAAGCTCCAGGGCCTGCGACAGCCAGAACGGCTGCGCCGCAAAAGCAATCACCTCGCATCGATGTCGAGCCCCATCGCGCAACGGTTCGCTCCTGTACGGGCGGACCTTGTCCTCAGGCGCCGCAGGGCACGCGGGGCCCGGCCGACTCGGAAAGTGGGCAGGTGCGCCTGCCACTGCCGCCCACCGTCGCAGATCGAAACCGGCGCTTCCGCACGGGTTTTCACCCCGCAGCAGAGCATGCCGAATCGACGTAGGTCGCGGCTACGGCGACCGGGCTGCATTCGGCGCGGACCGGGGAACGCGAAGAGTCACACCATTTTCTGGTGCCTCTCGCTATCGGGGGCAACCTCGGCAGGCCCGCCCGCACGTGGGCGGTCCACGACCGCCTGCGACCGGCATTCACTGGTGATCCGGCGTAACTCCTCGGTTGGATTCTCGACGCTGCCGCGCAGACGGGCGCAGAACGCATCCAACGACCCGTACCGGGCCACAATGTCCGATACCAGGTGCGCCACCGTCCTGTTCGGCATCACTGGAACCCTTCTCTCCTCAGTCGGAACTGGTCACCTCGCCACGCACCCCCAAGTCGGCCAGGGCTGACGGGGAAGATCGTCGAGCAGGCCCAGACCATCGCGGACACTCGACAGTGCCACCGGATTCCACGACGGCGAACGCCACCGTACAGACCACCGCAAGCTGTCAGCAAACCGGTCAGCGAGTCGACAATGCGCGTCGCGTCGTGACAACGCCCCGCCAGTGAACGTCCCTGCGGCCCAGCCGCATTCGGAATCGAGTCCAACCCGACACGGTCACCCGGCTCGCGGTACAGCACGGATGCCGGCGGTCCTGCCAGGGCGAGGATCAGGCGAGCGCAGGTCTCGGGTCGCTGGCAGCAGCGACATCGGTTCCTTGCGATCCAACACAGCCGGATCCCGCGGGCGACCGACATTGTCGATCTATCGCACTCGAATGTTGGATTGCTATCGACCCAGCGGTCCTGCGAAAGGCAGGACGACCGTGCAGGAGACGGGTGTGGCGTGCGCGGGGTCGAGGGCATTGAGGACCACGCGCGCGGTGACCGGATCCGCGGGTAGCTCGTAGTGCTCGGTGTAGTCGGTCGGGCAGAGGTCCTGCAGCACCACGTCGTCGACATTGGGTCCGTCCAGCAGGCCGGTGGTCCAGGGGGTGGCGATCTCGTCGTAGCGGGAGACCACGGTGGTGAACCGGATGGCCGGTGCGAGGGCAGGGTCCGCGTTCAGGTCGATGGCGACCTTCGAGCCGGGCGAGAGCTGGCACGGCCCGCACTGTGCGGCCAGTTCCGCTCCGGGCGCGGTGGATTCGAGCAGCGGCTGCAGGTTCGCCAGGCCGCTGACCGTGGAGCCGTGCAGCGGCGCGGCCAGCGCCACGTAGTGGTCGATCTTCGGGATGGCGCCGAGGTGGTTCAGGGCGTAGAACGGCACCGCGCCGCCCATCGAGTGGCCGACGAGATCGACCTTGTCCGATCCGGTTCCGGCGCGCACCCGGTCGATGAAGTCGGAGGTCTGCCGGGCGCTGGTCTCGACCGGTGCGATGGCGCCCATGACCGGGCCGAGCGCGCCGGTGCCGTAGGTCGTGGTGAACACGCAGTAGCCGGCGTTCGTGAGGACCGCGGACAGGGTGTTCCAGGTGACGGTGTCATTGGACAGCCCGTGCAGCAGCACCACCGGATTCGGGTGCGCGGCAGTGGGTCTGCAGGACCAGTCGTTCGCGCCGGGCGGCACCTGCCCGGGCGCGGTGAGCTCGGCCGCCAGTCCGCCGAAGTAGCTGTAGGAAGGATCCGGCTCGTCGGCCGCGGCCGGGCGTACGGCGAGCACGGCGGCGAACAGGATGGCGGTGGTGAGGCAGCGGGTGGCCGATCGCATGAGGTACTCCCGGGGATTCGTGCAGGTCGGCCTCGCGGTGCCCCCTACGCGCCGCGTATGACCGACCGGTCGGTCATAGGCTAGCCGCTGTGTACCCTCGAGGGGAACAGACAGCGCAGGAAAGGACTCCGGCCATGCCCCGACCCGCGGAACCGGGCCGCAACGCCCTGCTCGACGCCGGGGCGGAGGTCGCCGCGCGCACAGGCCTGGCCGGACTGTCGGTCAATGCCGTGGTCCAGGCCGCCGGCATGGCGAAAGGCACCTTCTACCATCACTTTCCGGATCGGCGCAGCTATGTGGTCGCGCTACACCGCCGGTATCACGACGAGCTGACCGGTCTCGTCCTCGCCGCAGTCGGCGACCTCGCGCCCGGCCGCGAGCGACTGCGCGCCGGTCTCGCCGCCTACCTCGACGCCTGCCTCGCCACCCGGGGCACCAAAGCCTTTCTCGCCCAGTCTCGCACCGAGGCCGATCTGCTCGACGAGGTGACCGCCCGCAATCAGCTGGTCGCCGCGGTGATCGTGCCCGATATCGAACAGCTGGGCTGGGCAGACCCGCCCGCGGTGGCGCTCCTGGTCATCGCCATGGTGGCCGAGATCGCGCTGGCCGAACTGTATTCCGGCGCGGCCCGCCCCGACCTGCGCGCCGCGCTCACCGCACTGATCGAGCGCACGCCGACCTGACCGCCGTCGCGGTCACCGCCCGTGTCGACGAGTCCGGCCCAGACGAGCATGGAGAGGATGACCAACGCGACCAGAAACCGCCAGGTCCATCGCGCTGCACGCAGGTCCGACATCGCGGGAATCCCCCGAATCCGTTGTGCGCGAGCCCCTTCGGACCACACACGATGCGGAATTCTACGCTTCGGTGCGGCCCGGCGCGCTTGCGTTTCGCACCGCACCTAGCGTCGCGGACCTACTCGCTGGCGATCGTGACCGGCAGCATCCGGCGCGATGTACCAGGACACACAAGATGGCCCGAAGGTTTCACGCCCTCTCTGCTGTCGAGTGGGATTGCCCGTCAGTTGCCGCCGGGCAGGAAGGACGGGTCGTGAGCGCCTGGGCCCAGTTTGGCGCGTAGGTCCTTGACGGTCAGGTGATCGCCGCATTCCGAGCAGACGGGATGGACGGTCATGACATGCCCGCAGGATTTGTGGACGGATTCGATCGGTGGGCCGTCGGGGGCGGCCCATTCGTCGCCCCATTGGCGCATGGCGGCCAGGATCGTCCAGAGGGAGCGGCCCTTGTCGGTGAGCAGGTAGTCGTATCGGACCGGGTTGTCCTGGTAGGGGGTCTTGTCCAGGATGCCTTGGGCGACAAGGTGTTCCAGGCGCTGGGTGAGGACATTGCGAGCGATGCCGAGGCGGGACCGGAAGTCGTCGAAGCGGGTGATGCCGAAGAGCGCGTCACGGACGATGAGCAGGGTCCACCATTCGCCCACCACCTCCAGACACTGGGCGATGGAGCAGTTCATGTCCTCGAAGCTGGTTCGCCGCATGACCCCAGCATAGTCGGTTGCTTGAAGAGACTCACTCGCCTATGGTCCGTCTCATGAAGAAACTCACTCGGGCCGACGGCCGGACGCATGGGGGAGAACGATGAGCACCGTTGTCGTGCAGGAGGAACGGCGGGCCGTAGATCCGCGGGTGGTGCTCGGGATCGTCGCGGTGGCGGTGCTGTTGTCCAGCCTGGATCTGTTCATCGTCAATGTGGCGCTGCCGCGGATCGCGGAGGATTTCTCGGGAGCCCCGATCGCGGGACTGTCGTGGGTGCTCAACGCGTATTCGATCGTGTTCGCGGCGCTGCTGGTTCCCGCCGGGCGGCTGGGTGACCGGAACGGGAACAAGACCGCGTTCCTGACCGGGCTGGGCGTGTTCGTGCTGGGGTCGGCGCTGTGCGCGGTGGCGTGGAATACCGGCGCGCTGGTGGCCTTCCGGGTCCTGCAGGCGGCGGGCGCGGCGTTGCTGACACCGTCCTCGCTGGGCCTGCTGCTGGCCGCGACACCGGCCGAGCGGCGGGCGACGGCGGTGCGGTTGTGGGTGGCGTTCGGCGGTCTGGGTGCGGCGCTGGGGCCGGTGATCGGCGGACTGCTGGTCGAACTGCATTGGCGCTGGGTGTTTCTGGTGAACGTGCCGCTGGGGATCATCGCGCTGGTGCTGGGAGCGCGGCTGTTGCCACGGCCGAGTGGTACGGGCGGATCGATGCCGGACGGGGTCGGCGCGCTCATGTTGATCGGGTCGGTGGCGTCGCTGATTCTGGCCGTCGTCAAGGGCGAGGACTGGGGGTGGGGATCGCCCGGTGTCATCGGCGCGTTCGCGGCGACCGCTGTGTTCGCCGTGGTGTTCGTGGTCTCGTCGCGTCGCCATCACAGTCCCGTCGTCGATCCGGGACTGCTGCGCGTGCCGAACTTCGCGCTCATGCTCGGCAATTCGCTGCTGTTCAATATCGCGTTCGCGGGGATGCTGCTGTCGGCGGTGCTGTGGATGCAGAACGTGTGGGGGTGGTCGGCCTTGGAGACCGGGCTGGGGATCGCACCCGGACCGCTGATCGTGCCGCTGGTGGCGGTGTCGGCGGGCCGGCTGATCGCCCGGATCGGTGTCGGGCCGGTGCTCGCGCTCGGCGGGGTGGCGTTCGGGGCCGGAATCGTCTGGTGGGCGCAGGCGATCACGCTGCGGCCGGACTATCCGGCCGGGCTGCTCGGCGGCATGCTGGTGACCGGTCTGGGCGTCGGCCTGACCATGCCGACCAGTGTGGCGGCGGGAACGGCGGGGCTGCCACCGCAGCAGTTCGCGACGGGGTCGGCGGTGTTGAGCATGGCGCGGCAGCTCGGAATGGCCGTGGGTGTGGCCGTTCTGGTGGCGGTGCTGGGTACGCCCGCCGGTGCGCAGGCGACCCTCGACGCCTTCCAGCACGGTTGGTACGTGATCGCCGGCGCGTCGGTGGCCGCGGGCCTGCTGGGCCTG
The DNA here is from genome assembly GCF_042754245.1 of Nocardia sp. NPDC059228. Lineage (NCBI taxonomy): Bacteria > Bacillati > Actinomycetota > Actinomycetes > Mycobacteriales > Nocardiaceae > Nocardia > Nocardia sp. NPDC059228. Next base: position 5,472 of record NZ_JBHZAL010000015.1, read on the forward strand.
GCAGCGCGAATGCCGAAGGCCGCACCGGTATCCGGGTAGATTCTCAGGGCCTGACTCAGGGGTTGTCCGGATGTCCTGGTCCGCGGCTGTCCCTACCGTCGAGATATGCGAATCGGGCTGACAGTGACAGTGCTGGCGCTGGTGGGGGCCGCGGGATGCGGGAGTATGACCACCTCGGTGCCGCAGCCGGTCTCCACCACCCCGATGGCGGTGTCGCCCAAGCGCGTCGAGCGGATTCGCGACGACATCGACGGGCTGGTGCGGGCCGGGACCACCGGGGTGATCGCGACCCTGACCGAGAACGGGCAGACCATCACCCTGACCGCCGGGGTCGGGGACCGCACCACCCGGGCGCCGATTCCGATGGCCCCGCCGCAGCAGGTACGGGTCGGCAGCATCTCCAAAACCTTCGCGGCGGCACTCATCATGCAATTGGTGTCGGAGGGGAAGGTGCGGCTCGACGAACCCGTCGACACCTATCTGCCCGGGCTGCTCAGGGGCAATGGCGTGGACGGGCGCGGGATCACGGTGCGCCAGCTCCTCCAGCACCGCAGCGGACTGCCGGAACTCTCCGACGACCCCGAACTCGACGAGGTACGCGCCGCGGCCGGGGGCCGCACCTTCACTCCCGCCGAGGAGATCGCGATCGCGCTGCGCCGGCCCGCGCAGTTCGCGCCGGGGGAGCGGTTCAAGTACACCAACACCAATTTCATCGTCGCGGGCATGCTGGTCGAAAAGGTGACGGGCAGAACATATTCCGAGGAACTCACCGGCCGCATCACCACGCCGAATCAGCTCGCCGACACCTACCTGCCCGGTCCGGGCGAGACCGGCTTCCGCGGCCCACACCCGCAGGGCTACACCCTCGTCGGCGGCGTCCCGACCGACGTCACCCGCTCCGAGCCGTCGGTGGGTTGGTCGGCAGGCGGACTGATCTCCACCGGCAACGACCTGAACCACTTCTTCATGGCCCTGCTCGCCGGAAAGATCGTCGCCGACGGGCAGCTGCACGACATGCTGACAACCCCACCGCGTTCCCCCGACAGCGCCCTCGACTACGGCCTCGGCATCGGCGCGATCCAACTTCCCTGCGGCGCACAATACTTCGGCCACGTCGGCGAGATCGCCGGCTACCTCACCATTTCCGGCGCCACCCGAGAGGGCCGCGCGGTGACCATAGCGATGAACGACTCCCCGGATACCGACCCGGACATCACCGGCCTGCTCAGCGACGCCCTCTGTCCGTAACCGTCAGAACTGCCCCGACAGTCATCAGCTGGGCTGGCATCCGAGCATCACCAGTGTTCCGGCGCCCGGCGCGTACGATGACCTTGCCCTGACATCCCGTTTCGAGTGAGGTTGCCAGTGACCGAACTGCCTGTGTGGGCCGACGACCCCGGGGCGCTGGAGCTCACCGAGGAGCAATACGACGAGCTCCCGGATGCCCTGCGCAAGCTGATCGAAGTCATCGACGGGAACGTCATCCGATGCCAGAGCGGCAGCGCGGAACATAGTGATGTCGCTCGGCGGCTCGCCAATCATCTTGAAGCGGCGAAGCCCGATGACCCATGCATGCGGGTGTCGACCGATGTAGACGTCCACTTCACCCGGAGGAAGCGGCGCGACGGCGCCTTCTCGTTCCGTCGCCCCGATGTGACGGTCTACCGCTGTGTCGAACGCGGCGCCAAACTCACCACCGCCGATGCCTTGCTGGTCGTCGAAGTCGTATCGCCCGGATCCGGATACACGGATACGGTCGACAAGCTTGCCGAATACGCATACGAGGGGATTCCGGTCTATCTGATCGTCTATCTGGACTCGAGTCTCTACGTGAAGATGATCCAGGAGTACCGGCTCGATTGGGCCGCGCGGACCTATCGGCTTGCCGAGACCCATGAAGACGCGTTGCTGCTGGAGAGCCCTTATTCGGCAGTCGTTCCATTCAGTCGATTGGATGGTTGACGGGCGCTGCGGTTCTCGGGGGTCAGCGCGGGTGAAGTTCGGCGGCGAGTTCGAGTAGTTCGGGGATGTGGGGACCGTCGGTGGCCGCCAGGCGGATGGCCTCGGCGAGAGGGAAGGCGCGGACTTCCAGGATTTGTTCTGCGTCATCGGGGTTGGTGGGGTGGCCGGTGAGGGTGACGTCGGCGGTGCACCAGAGCCAGGCTTTGTGGGGGTGGGGTTGCCAGGGGCGGTAGGGGGTGGGGCGGTCGGTGGTGGCGTAGTGGGCGCCGAAGTGGTGGAGGGGGCCGGACAGTTCGGCGCCGGCCTCCTCGGCAAGTTCGCGGATTACGCAGGACTCGATGGATTCTCCGGCTTCGCGGGTGCCGCCGGGGAGGATCCAGCGGTCCCGGTCGTCGCGGCAGAGGACGATGTGGTCGCCGAGGAAGCAGACGACGTGGATGTTGGTGACCAGGTGGTCATGTGGGAGGTCGGTGGAGAACTGGACGTCGAGGCCGCCCCATTCCCACCGGGCGCGGGCGTGGAGGAGGGGGTAGCGGTCGGCGAGGGTCATGGTTCGACGCTACTGGGGGACTGGCGGAGTCGCTGGGGGCCGTAGGTGATTGTGCGGAGCAGGATGGCGGCCCGCCCCACCTTCTAGAACTGGTTTCAGTATTGTTCCCCTATGGCCTTCGTCATCGACAAAAGTGTGGAGATCGACGCGCCCGCCGAGCTGGTCTGGCAGGTGCTCACCGACGTGGACAAGTACGGGGAATGGAATCCCTTCTGCCTGGAGTGCAAGACCACCCTCGAACCGGGGTCGCCGATCGATATGAAGGTGCGGCTGGTCGGGCCGAAGCCCAAGCAGCAGCGCGAGTTCATCCGTTCCCACACACCGGGTAAGGAATTCAGCTACAACATGAAGCCCGCGCCGCTGGGCCTGCTCAGCAGCGAGCGCTCGCACACCCTGACCTCGCTCGAGGACGGCCGCACCCGTTACTTCTCGCACTTCCAGCTCAACGGGCCGCTGGCCCCGGTGGTCGCCGGCCTGCTGGGCGGCGCGCTGACCACCGGGTTCGAGGGCATGACCGACGCGGTCAAGACGCGCGCCGAGGCACTGAAAGCCGTGCGCGACTAGCGCTCACGCCTCGAACGGCAGCACATTGCCGGCGGCGTCGCGGCCACCGCTCTCGTTCTCGATGGCGGTGGCCAGATCCTGCACGCTGGTCCAGCTGCGTGGTTCCTCGTCCTCCAGATTGCCGATGGTGTACCAGGTGGCGGTGCCGCGATAGCGCACCAGCCCGTGACCCGAATGATCCAGCGTCACATCGAGATCCCCGGAGACCGTTCCCTCTTCCCGGGTCATGACGGCTGCCTCGCTGCGGATTTCGACGACGGCGACTATGTGAACTCTCCCTTGCTGACACAGTCCTTCACCGCGGTCTGCAGTGCGGTCTGCTCCTTGGCATCGACGTTCAATCCGTACTTTACTTTCACCTGGATGTAGTGCCCGATATAGGCGCACCGGAAAGTCCCGGGCGGCAGATAACTGGACGGATCCTGGTCGCCCTTGGAGCGGTTGGCGGTGGGATCGGAAATCACCAGGTTCAGCGCGTCATTGGCGATATGGCGACGGGTGTCGTCGTCGAGGTTCGCGGCGCCCGAACGCCACGCCTCGGCCAGCGCCACGATGTGGTCGATGTCCAGGGCCGACGAATCGGTGGTCCACTTGTAGGGCTTGAGGGCATTGGTCTTCTTGTCCATGACCCCGTACTGGTCGCGCCAGCCGCCATTGGTGCCGACGCTCAGTTTGCAGCTGCTCGGATCCAGCTTCACCGGCCCGGTCGCGTCGCGTAGTAGCACCACGTCACGGGTGGTGCAGCGACTGTACTGCGCGAAGGCGTCACCGAATCCGTGTTCGGGCTTGTCGGTGTCCCAGTGCGGGAATCGGTCGCGCGAGTAACCGGTCATCGGCAGTTCGTCGGCCACCTTCAGTGTGCCCAGCAGACTGCTGATCTCTTTGGCCGATCCCGCCGGTTGAGCGCCGCGATCCGGAATCGGCGGGCCGCTCGCGTCCGATTTATCGGTGCCGACATGCTTTTCGAGGACGGCGGCCACAATGGCCAGCACGATCACGAACAGCAGCGACACCGCCGCTTTCAAGACGCGGCGCAGGGTGGGGGAGGAACGGATCTTCGACCATGTCATCGCGCACCACCGCCCGCGGCGGCCGGGGACAGGGGCTTCGACAGGCGTGACGGCTTCGTGTGCAACATATCCCGCAAACCTTGGCAATCAGTGACCCGAAACGGCAAGCCGTACGCGGGTTTCGGAGACCGGTGTCACACCGCACCCCGAGAATCGGCATCCGGAACCGGACTCGCGGCACACCCGCCGCAATTCCATCCTGAGTTGCCCCGAGATCGAAAACAATGACGGTGCAGGGATTTCCGCTCGGCTTCCGGCGCGTCGACCGTGTCGCGCTAGATCTGATGCCACCAGGCTATGAAGAACACCGCGCCGCCCGCGCACAGTGCGATGGCCACCGGTACCGGCCACCACGGCCCGGCGCGGCCCAGCAACCGCTGGGCGAGACGCTGTTCGAGCATTCCTAACCCGGCGATGAGCAGTACCCACAGGGGGAGCGGCAGTGCGCCCCCGGCGAAATGCACCGCCCACGCGCCGGCCAATGTCGGCCCGCCCCAGGAATGTTCGAAATCGTGCGCCGCCACCAGGGGATAGAAGATGCCGCGCACCGCGGCCAGTACCATCAGGAACACGGCGAACCAGGCGACCAGTCCAACCGCGACCGTCAGCACCGTGTGCCCGGCGGTCCGCCACGGTCCCGGTTCCCGCAGCTCGAACGGCGCCCGGAACACTCGCCGCATCACCCGGGCCCGAACCCCCGTGGGCGCGAAGGCAACCGGCACCGAGAGCAGCGCGTAGTACGCGGCCCGCAGCACCCGCTCGACCTTCCCCATGGGGACAACCCTAGCGCTGGCCGATGGTCCGCCCCGGCAGCCCGCGACCTGGTGCCGCGCCCGCCGGAGATGCGTCGGCGCGCCGGGCAGCCCCTACCCGACGCGCCGAATCGCCTGAGCATCAGGCGGTGTCGATGTCCTGAGAATCAGGCGTTGTTGAGCTTGTTCAGCCGCTCGCACGACTCCAGGTACTCGGTGATGAGCCGCTGCACCACGTCGGCGGAGCGCTCCATCTTGTTCATCATGCCGACGACCTGGCCGACCGGGTTGAAGTTCACGTCCTTGGCCTGCTCCGGGTACCGGTGGCCGCGCTTGACGCCGTCGAGGGCGACCATCATCTGCAGCGGCATGCCCAGCGGCTTCGGGTTTTCCGGCTGCTCCCAGGCCTCGGTCCAGTCGTTCTTGAGCATGCGGCAGGGCTTGCCGGTCCACGAGCGCGAGCGCACGGTATCGGAGCTGGTGGCGTCGATGTAGGTCTGCATCTGGGCGGGCGGCACATTGGCCTCCTCCACGGTCAGCCACAGCGAGCCGGTCCACGCGCCCGCCGCGCCCATGGCGAGGGCGGCCGCGACCTGGCGGCCATTGCCGATACCACCGGCCGCGAGCGCCGGCATGTCGCCGATGGCGTCGATGACCTGCGGCCACAGCACCATGGAGGCGATCTCACCGCAGTGGCCGCCGCCCTCGGTGCCCTGCATGACCACGAAGTCCAGCCCGGCGTTCTTGTGGTTGAGCGCGTGCTTGACCGAACCGCACAGCGCGCCGATGAGGCGGCCGGAGTCCTGGATCTGCTTGATCACATCGTCGGGCGGGGTGCCCAGCGCGTTGGCGACCAGCTTGGCCTTGGGGTGCTTCAGGATCACCTCGATCTGCGGGGCGACCGTGGTGGCGGTCCAGCCCAGCAGCTGGTTGTGGTGCTCCTCCGGCGGCAGGTGCGGCACGCCGTGGTCGTTGAGGATCTTCTCGGCGAAGTCGCGGTGCTCCTGCGGAACCAGCTTGGCCAGTTGGGCTTCCAGCTCCTCGGGGCTCAGGCCCTCGACGCCCTTGCCCTCGTACTTGGAGGGGATGACCAGGTCCACGCCGTAGACGCCCTGCACGTGCTCGTCGAGCCACTGCAGCTCGACCTCGAGCTGTTCGGCGGTGAACCCGACCGCGCCGAGCACACCCAGACCGCCCGCATTGCTGACCGCGGCGGCCACGTCCCGGCAGTGGGTGAAGGCGAAGATGGGTACGTCGATGCCGAGGCGATCACAGATCTCGGTACGCATGGTGTGGTGGGCTCCTCTGAACTTTCCGGCACTGGAAATGTTGTGCTCACCACACTAGAACATGTTCTACATTCGGACCAGTCTCTCGATGCCTACCCGTAGGTCACTGTCAACAACATGTTCTAGTTGCCGGGAACGGTCAGCCGTGCGCGAGCAGGCCGTCGGCGTGCAGATCGTCGAAAAGGAGCTGGTCCACGGGCGGGACGTGCGGTCGCTCGGCGTAGGTGAACCAGGCGATCTCGTCGATCTCACTGCTGGCCGTGAGGGCGCCGGAGTACTCGGCGGTGTAGCAGGCCATGCGCACGACGGCGTCGGGGATCAGGGCCTCGTAGGTGCCGACGTGAGCGACGGTGTCCGGTACGAGTTCGACCGTGAGCTCCTCGCGGATCTCGCGGACGAGGGTTTGCAGATCGGTTTCGGCGCCCTCGCGTTTGCCGCCGGGGATATAGAAGACGTCCTTTCCGCGCGGCCGCGCGCACAGGATGCGACCGTCCTCGATCCGCACCCAGGCCACCGTGTCGATCAGCCGCTGCTCCCGCTCCGTCTGCATGGGCGCAGCCTAGCGGGCGTCAGTCCGCGGGCTCCCACGCGGCGACGAGGTCGAGCAGTAGCCAGCTATCGCAGATAGTTTGCGTCGGTGTCATTGCCGCAGCTGCGATCACTGCACGAAACTCCCTCGGCCAGATCCGTCGCGAATGCCGCCGGGGCCAGGACACCAGCCCCAGCGATGATCAGGGCAGCAGCGCCCAGACCGACCAGCAACCGTTGAGCCATGTGTGAATCAACTCCTATCGACTGTGACCCGGCCCGGGATTCAGCCTGTCGCACAGGAGGTTTGGCGCGCATCGGGGCCAACCCGGAATTCGCCCGCTGACCCACCCTGACTCGTGGCGAGGGCCGCGGCGAAGATTCCGAACGCCTCTCGCCGAAGAGGACAAACCGCACCTCCTTGTGACTCGCAGCGATAAGTGGCGGTGTTCTCGCGTGTTCAGGTGGCGCCGATAAACAGTGTGCTGCGGGCGGTTTCGACGACGTCGGCGGTGATGGTGTGCAGCTCGTTGATTTTCAGGATGCGGTGGATCTGGGCGAACAGGCGTTGCCGGAGACGGAAGTTGCCGCCGGTGATGCGCGCGACCGCGGCGACGGCTTGGGCGTCGGTGAAGTCGCCGGCGTCCAGCTCCAGACCGAGTTTGTGCCAGTGGCGGGCCAGGACGAAGGTCAGCTCCTCGCCGGTCAACGCACGGTAGTGGTGGGCGAACCCGACGCGGCTGTAGAGCTGGGGGTAGCGGGAGAAGGTCTTCTCGATGCCGGGCATGCCGATGAACAGGAGTCCGTGTTCGCTGCGGTCGTACCGGTCATGCAGGTGCTCGATCCCGGTCGCGGACAGGAGTTCGGCTTCGTCGATGACGACCAGCTCGACGTAGTCGGGCATCGGCTGTGGACCCGGCCGTGTGTCCACGTGCTGGTCGATACGGATGTTGACCCGGCTGTGCAGCCGTTTGAGGTCCTCGCGCAGCTCGCGCGGGGCCGCGGCGACGGTGGGCGTGTAGAACACCGTGCGCGAGCGTGCCAGTGCGGCGTAGACGTCCTTGTCCGAGTCCTCGCGGGGACCCCAGGCAGTAAGCAAGGGCTCAGCTTTGCCCCATCGCGTGTAGCGGGACGCGGACAGGGTCTTCCCGATTCCTGCTGCGCCGTAGCAGATTCCGATGGTGCGGTCGCGTTTGACGGTGTCGGCGAACTCGACGAAGCGACGGTGTTCCTTACCAGCTGCCCATGCCGTCGCGCTCGCCTTTCCAGATCAGGCGAACGTCATGTAGTGCCGAATAGCATGTGGCAGAAGCTTCCCGATCAGACCTCAGTTCCTGACTAGCAGGCTGATCGTCGAGTTCACCGGGCTCGCTCGTACTCCGGGCCGTCGCAACGTTCGAGCCACCACCATCCGCCCGCCAACTCCATGGTGGGGCACAAGGGAATTCCGAATCCGTTGTACGGCCTCGGCTCCGGCGTGCCGACGAAGTGACCGTAACCGTAGGTTTCCTCGAAGACGTCGACGTAGTCGGCGGCGTACCGGACCGGTGCTCCATTGCTGTAACCGAGGTTCGCGATCCGGCAGTTCGGCGCCACGACGCACAAATGACTCGGTAGCTCGACACCGTAGAGAGCACCTTCGCCGTGCGTGGGCACCTCCACCGTGGCCGCCGCGGCGAACGCAGGATACTCGAGCCAGAACCGCGCCCACCCGCTGGCCTTGGTATCGACGAACAGGAACAACGACCCGCTGACACCCACGACCGCCAGTGCCGCGGTGGCCACCGCCAGCCCCTGGGAACCACTGCGAGTAACACGCCGCAGCAACACCGCGAACACGATGGCCAGGATCAGATAACCGAAGGCGAACAACGGCAGGTACAGCACCCAGATCCAGTACAAGAAGAACTCGGCGTGCAGTGTCACGACAATCGAAACCACGACCAGCGCGGCGGCCACTCCCAGCCCCAGAACCGAACTGCGCTTTTCAGACGGCATCCTGGAAACCTATCTGGACGATGTGCAGAATCCGCGTGAGAAATGTGCGGATTCCGTGTGCCGCCCGGCACGACCCGCCACCTGCCACCCATACCGTCACCCTCCCGCATCGGTGAACATCCGGGTTCGGCCGTCCCGCGTCTGCGCATCGGGCACGCGTGTAGCCCAGAAGTCGTTCCCATGGCGTCGTCGAAACCGCCCGCAGCACCCTCGTCATCGGCGCCACCTGACAACGCGAAAGACCGCCATCGATAGGCGCGAGTCACACATCGGCTTGGTCCGGGTCAGCACCAAGGCGCAGGAGACCGCGCGCCAGCATGATGCCCTTGATCCGATCTGTGCCCGCGTGTTCGAGGAGAAGCGTTCGGGCAAGCTGAAGGTCGCCGGCGGGCACGGTGCAGCGAGCCGGGGTCCCGGTACCGCCCCACCGACTGAATACCGACCCCCCGAGGAATCTGTGCCCCAGAAATCAGGGGATTCGAATCCAGTCTTAAACGAATAAATTTCACATAACGTCAGGCTCGTGAACACGCAAAACCTCACGGTCCGAACAGGATTCGCGGCCCTCATGCTCGCGATAGGGCTCGTCGGCGTCGCGGGCCCAGCCTCGGCCGAGATACCCCTCACGCCGGTCGCGGACAACACCGCCACCGGGAGCGCATCGATCGACAACGGCTCGTCAGCAACCGGTAGCGCGTCGAAGGAATACGGCACTTCGCCAACCGGCAGCCAGGCCGGATCGAGTGCGCTGTATAGCGCGACCTGCTACCCCAACGGCAGCGTCACGTGCCAGGGGCAGACGGGGAACGGCCATCCCTGATCGACCCGAAACCAGCAAGGCCCCTCACCCATCGAACTCGATGGGTGAGGATCTCGAACACCGACACCCCGCTGGCCGCTCGGCGTGATGAACTGCGCAAGGAACTGGCCGCCCTCGACCAGGCGGTAGCGGCCATCCTCGCCGGCGCCCGCCGTGGCGAGCTGGACAAGCTGAGTTGCGCGCTACAGCATCTCGGCGTACATGCGGCCGTCACGCACCCCGAATTCGATCCGACACGGGAACTCCGATGGGTATCCGGCCTGGAGGTTGTGCAGATTGCCTCCGATGACGAACCTGGCCCACTCCCGTAACTCTTCGGGCAGTTGAAACATCCAGCCGTCGGTGGCGCGCACGTACGGGATGTCGGCACCGAGGGGATCGTGGCGGCCGAGAGCGGCCACATCGAGGATCATCCCCTTCTCCTGCGCTGACGCGATCGTGGGTGGCTGCAGCAGCATCATGGCGGAACCGTAGCGCCACCCACGCCCTCCGCGCCTGAGGCGCGACGAGGCGCGACGAGGACGCCCGATTTGCCCGGCGGCGTTTTGCCGCAAGGCATTTCAGCGGCTTCATGGGTGCCGGTTAGAAGTCGTCGTCGTGTCCTGCGAGCTGCCGCCCTAGTCGCCTGGCCGCCTCGACGATCAGGTTCAGTGGTTCTTCATACTTCCAGGCGTTCTCGAAGTCGTCGTCGCGCTCGAGGGCCTCGGTGAGCAGGAGGGCGTGTCGCAGCACGATGTCCTCACCCGTTACGACGAGCCCGCCGATAGATCCCGTGCTGCCGACCTTGCTGAGTACGGCCGCGAGATCTACCTTGTCGGCCTTGGCGAACGGTCTGTCGATCTGGATCCATTCCTCGCCTGCCCGCCTGATCACGACATCCGGGGCGGCCCAATCCTCTTCGGCGTCAATAACCTTGACGCTGATCTTGTCGGGCTCCACATCCACGCCGTAACTGTTCTCAGAAATCGAAGCCGATTGGGACCCCTCGCCGTTTCGGGTCGATCAGGTCGATCGCGGCCTCGTCTGCAGCGTTCCAGCGGCTGACCTGTCGGTAGCCGAGGATCGTGCGCCAGAAGTCCACAACCGGGTCCTGGTCGTTGCTGCTGAGGTCCCAGTCGAGCAGGACACCGACCTCGAGTGCCAGCACGGCCGAGGGATCGGCGGTGAGTGCAGTCGCCATGCCGCGGCCGCGATCTGCTGGGCCAGTTCGACATCTCGCTTGGCGACTGCCGGCCGGACCCGCGTAGCTCCCCGGCGTAGGTTACCTGCGGGTGAACTCCTGCTCACAAGCCTTCAGTCCGGTGTGTGAGGTCGCCTAGGCTCGGCAGGGCGCTCGACCTCCCAGATGGAGGTGACGAGGGGAGCGGGCTACCTCGGCTGCCGTCCACGGCAGTGCTCGATTGCACGAAGGATCCGCCGTCATGACTGTTGATGTACCCGTGCTTGGCGAGGTCCGATCGCGCGACGAACTCCCGGATGAATTCTTCGCCCTCTTCCTCGACCCGACCCGCACCTACAGCTGCGCGCTGTGGACCCGCCCGGACGACACCCTGGAACGAGCCCAGTCGGCGAAGATCGACCTTGCGTTGGCCAAGTGCGATCTGCAGGCGGGGATGACCTTGTTGGATGTCGGTTGCGGCTGGGGTTCGACGATGTTGCGCGCCATGGACGCCTACGGGGTGAACGCGATCGGATTGACCGGCAACCGCCACCAGCACCGGTATGTGCGGGACCGGCTCGTCGACCGGCTGATCCGCGGCCGCCCCTACGGCGGGGTCCGGCGGCAGGATTGGGAGGAATTCGACCGCCGCGTGGACCGCATCGTGTGTATCGGGACGCTGGAACACCTCCACCCGCAGCGCTACGCCGATTTCTTCGATTTCGCCTACCGGATCCTGCCCGATAACGGGGTGCTGTTGGTGCAGACCGTCGTCGCACCGGGCCGCGACCCCTCCGATGCCCACCAGACGCGTTTCGCGAGTACCGATTCGGTGTTCAAGCCCGGGACTGTCCTTCCCTTCGACCGAGTTCCGCCACCGACCGGCCGCGACCCCAAGGGGGTCACCGAGTACGCGGAAGATGCCGGATTCACCATCACCGGAATCGGGAAACTGGGACCGCACTACACCACCACACTGCAGAACTGGGCCACCGCGCTGCACGAGCACCGCGACCGGGCGATCGAACTCGCCGGGCGGGACACCTACAACGCCTACATCAGCCATATGACCGGGTTCGCCGACTACTTCCGTCACGGCCACCTCGACGTCATGCAGTTCACCTGCCTCAAGAACGGGTTGTGAGGGCGAGTAGCGGCCCGCCGTCTGCGACCAGTCGCTGCCGGCGTGCACCGGTGCGGCGGGCCACCACCGAGACGGATTCAGCAGATCGCGCCGTGGCAGCGAGAGCGTCCGGATGAGTGTCCGTGCGAATCAACCACTTCAGGGGCGAAAGGTCCGCCGGCCTCAACCGGATCTCCTGAAGCCCTTGCAATGCACCACAATCGGAGACAGTCGAATACGCGACTCCACCAGTCTCACGGGCCGAATCGAGCAGTCAGATCGGCCTTTCCTCGAGAGCGGCGGCTCGACTCCCGCTCCACCCGAGCAGTTGGATTCGGGGCGTTGATGTCGCGGGTTCGCCGGCCGCCGCGTATGGCTCAGAAGCAGTACGGGAATTTGCACTGAGACGGATCATTGGGACCGAAGATCGCTGCGATCAGTCCGTTGATCACCGCGTCCGCCGCTCCCGATCCCGTGCTGAGAGCGACATCGTGTGCGCCGACAACGGTAGGGGCCGGCGGTGCGGCCTCGGCGATTGCCGTCGTCGGGGCGGCGATCACGATCCCTGCCGTGAGGGCCAGCATCGTCTTCCGAAGCATTGTGTTCCCTTTCATTCTTCGATCGGTGAATCAAGTAATGCCACGGCACGATCAGGGCAATGACCTGGTCAGGGCTGCGCCGAGGCGGTTGGCTTCGGCGCAGGGTTCGCCCTCGCCGGTCTGGACGCGCACGTTGCGGACCGTGAACACGACGCTGCCGAAAGAGGCCGACGTTGCGACATAGCACCCCAGCTTGTTGGTGTCCTGCACCGATCGGTACACGATCACATCTCGGCCGTAGTACGTGGTCCTGCGCACATCCTGGTAGTGCCCGGGCGTGAGCTGATCATCCACTGCTTCGTCGGTGGCGGTGAGAACCAACTCGAAGGTCTGGTCGGCGGATTGCCACCTGCATGCCTGCCAGGTCGGGGACGAAGTGGGCATACGTGTCTTGGATGCCGTATTCAAGCCGGCCGCAGTGAGGGCGGTTTCCGATATCGAGCACGCATCCCAGACGACACCGGCCGTGGAAGCCGTAGTAACGGGAGGACTTCCAGGCGCGGCGGTGACAGGCGCGGGCGTGCCGGGTGGTGCTGTGGCCGCGGGTGTCGTGGCATCGTCGTCGACCGGGCCGGGTTGCGGTCGAGCCGATCCGGCGTCGGTGCGGGGCGCGGTGGTGGCAGCGGCGTTGGTCGCCGACATGGACCTGCTCGGAGTCGGCGAGCTGTCCACGGAGGTGGTGGTGCCGCATCCCGCGAGGAGTACGGCTGTACCACACGCAACGATTGCGAAAAGGGTCCCGCTAGCTCTTCTCGCCATCTCGGAGTCCTTCGCCGCCAAGATCGATCGGCGTCTTGTGGGGGTTGGTCGAACATCCGGCCGCGAACGAGCGCGCGCCGAGAGTTGTTGAATATCCAGCCTGTTCGGACTCATGGCCATTTGGTCGGATGATCCCCTCATTCCGTTAGCAAGACTAGCGGCCCCCAAAATCTGGGGCTCGCCACCAGCATTGCGATCGCGCTCACCAGCGTTCGTGACGCCAAGCTGACGGGACCATCACATCCCTCGGGCGTCAGTCCGCGGGCTCCCAGGCGGCGACGAGGTCGAGCAGGCCGGGGAAGCGGGCTTCGAGGTCGTCGATGCGGACCTGACTGCGGCGTTCGAGGCCGTACTGGCGCTGGCGGGTGACACCGGCTTCGCGCAGCGCCTTGAAGTGGTGTGTCAGCGACGATTTCGGGCGGTCGATGCCGAACCAGCCGCAGGAGTGGTCGTAGGCCTCGGATTCGAGCAGCAGCTTCTGGACGATGTGCAGCCGCAGCGGGTCGCTGAGCGCGCCCATGACGGTCTCGAGTCGCAGTTCGTCGAGTCCGGGTTCCGGCAACGGATCCGGCACGACGGCCGGTTCCGCGGGGAGCGTGAACTTCGGCGCGGGGCGCTGCTTGGCCGGCATCGTTGAACTCCTCACTGTCGGCGCTTGTACGACTTTCATCGTACAGCATGCTATGTTCGACTCCGTTCGTACTAGTTCGATTCGATTCGAACTATGAGTGGAGGTAATGGAAGTGGTTGCGACACAATCTCGTCCGGCACGGACCGCGGAGCCGATCGATCTCGGAATCGCGTCTCGCGTCGCCCCGGCGTGGTGGATCTGGCTCGCGGCGTGGCCGGTGACCGCGGTCTTCGTGCTCTCGAACGCGGCGACGCCGTTGTATGTGCTGTGGCAGCGCGACTTCGGGTTCTCCAAGGGCACGATGACCGTGGTCTTCGCGTTCTACATCGTCGGTTTGCTCGGATCGTTGCTGGTGTCCGGCGTCGCCTCGGACCGGCTCGGCCGCAAGGCCGTGCTGATCCCGGCGCTGATCCTCGCGGCGGCCGCGTGTCTGATCTTCGCCACCGCGCCGAGTGTGATCGCGCTGATGATCGCTCGCCTGCTGACCGGTATCGCGGTGGGCGCTGCGGTGTCGGCGGGCATGGCCGCCGTGACCGATGTCGCCGGACCGGAGCGCAAGCATCTGGGCGCGCTCTTCGCCTCGACGGCGATGGTGCTGGGCGCGGGCGTCGGCCCGCTGCTGTCCGGCGTCCTGTCCGAGACCGTCCCGGCCCCGACCGCCACCGTCTTCCTGGTCGAGATCGCGCTGCTGGCAACCGCTTTCGTGACGGTGCTGCGGATGCCCGTCGGCCGTCCGGCGCACCGGGGTGCGGGTTCATGGATCCGGGTGCCCCGGGTGCCCCACGCGAACCGCCGCCAGCTGTTCCTCGGCATCGCGGTGTTCGCGCCCGGAATCACCGCCACCTCCTTCGTGCTGTCTCTGGGCCCGGCCCTGCTGTCCGGCCTGCTCGGCACGACGAGCCGAATCGTCGCCGGCGCCATGGCCTTCGCGATGTTCTTCACCGCCACCGCCGTCCAGTTCGCCGCCCGGTCCCTGCCGCGCCCGGCGATGATGGCGATCTCCGCCGCCGCGACCGCTCTCGCCATGCTCACCCTCGTGATCGCCGTCCACACCCAGTCGCCGACCTCCCTGATCGCCTCGGCGCTGCTCGCCGGGGCGGGCCAGGGCCTGGGTCAACTGGGTGGGCTGTCCCTGCTCAACCACGCCGTCCCGGCGGCTCGATTGGCAGAAGCCAACGCGGCGTTCAATATCGGCGGCTACATCCCCGCCGGTCTGCTACCCGTCAGCGCCGGGTACCTCAGCGACGTCGTCGGCCTCTCGACCGGCGCGACGACCTTCGCACTGACCCTGCTGGCACTGTCGGTGCTGGCCGCCGGCGCAATCCTGCGCAATCGCCCTGCTCTCACTCCCGCCTGATCCGCCGGCATGCCTTGGCGCAGCACCCTTCCGGTGGCTGCGCCAAGGCATGTTCGCCGTTCACGCGGACGTGGGGATGGCTTGGGCTATGAGGAGGTTCACGGCGCGGTGGACCCGAGTGGTGTCGCCGGTGACCCACCAGTCCTGGATCAGGCCGCGCATTCCCGAGATGAGCAGGGTGGCGGAGGCCTCGGGGTCGGGGATGGTGGGGTCGATTCGGCTGAGAGACTGGGTCATTGCGGTAATGAGCACCAGGATGGCGTCGGTCGCGTAGGCCTTGAACGGGCTGTTGGGAACAGTGGCCGCTCCGAGAACCTGGAGCAGTACCGGGAGGCTGTTCGCGAACTGACCCGCGGTGTTGATCGCGAAGGACGCCGAGAGTCGCTCGCGGAGGACCTCCGCGGAGTCGATGCCCGAGAACAGCGCGGCGATATCGGGGCGCTGGGTTTCCAAGGCGGCGACCAGCATTGCCTCTTTCGTCCCGAAGTAGTGGATCAGCATGCGGGAGCTGGTGCCCAGGTATTCCGCCAGCGGGCGCAGGGAGAGTTCGGCGAGGCCGAAC
The DNA here is from genome assembly GCF_042754245.1 of Nocardia sp. NPDC059228. Lineage (NCBI taxonomy): Bacteria > Bacillati > Actinomycetota > Actinomycetes > Mycobacteriales > Nocardiaceae > Nocardia > Nocardia sp. NPDC059228. The sequence goes on from NZ_JBHZAL010000015.1 coordinate 21,195, forward strand.
TCGGCGATGTAGGCGATGACGCCTTCGAGGAGCTGGGCGCGGCGGGCATGGTCGAGTGGACGGGGCACGGGTTGACTGTAGCGGGTGGTACAGGTATCCATGTCAGCATGAGTGTAACGACTGGTACAGAAACTTGCCGGGACGTCGTGGTGACGGCAATGGCGGCAACCACCTGCCTGGGGGCCGATCTCGACACCACCTGGTCGCGACTGCTGGCGGGGGACAGCGGGATCGGCACGCTCACAGACGATTTCGTCACCGACAACGACCTGCCGGTGCGCATCGGCGGGCGGCTGGTCGCGCAGCCGGGGGAGCAGTTGACCCGGATCGAGCAGCGGCGGATGTCGTTCGTGCAGCAGCTGGCACTGGTACTGAGCCGGCAGGTCTGGCAGGAGGCGGGGACACCCGCGGTCGAGGCGGAACGGCTGGCGGTCGCCGTGGGCACCGGGCTCGGCGGGGGCGAGGCACTGGTCAATGCCGTGGACCTGATGAAGGCCGGGGGCTACCGGAAGGTGCCGCCCATGACGGTGCCCATGGTCATGCCCAACGGTTCGGCGGCCACCGTCGGACTGGAGATCGGCGCGAAAGGCGGTGTGTACGCGCCGGTTTCGGCGTGCGCCTCGGGCGCGGAGGCCATCGCGCACGGCTGGCGGCTGATCGCCACCGGTGAGGCCGACGTGGTAGTGGCGGGCGGCGTCGAGGGGCACATCGACGCGGTGCCGATCGCCAGTTTCGCCATGATGCGGGCCATGAGCACCCGCAATGACGAACCCGAGCGCGCCTCACGGCCTTTCGACAGGGACCGGGACGGGTTCGTGTTCGGCGAGGCGGGCGCGCTGCTGGTGCTGGAGTCGGAGGCGCATGCGCGGGCGCGGGGTGCGCGGATGCTCGGCCGGGTCCTCGGCGCGGGCATCACCTCCGACGGCTACCACATCACCGGCACCGCGCCCGACGGTGACGGCGCCGCCCGCGCCATGCGCAAGGCCCTCGCCACGGCCGGTCTGAGCGGCGCGGACATCGACCACGTCAATGCCCACGCCACCGGCACTCGGATCGGCGATGCCTCCGAGGCGAAGGCGATCATGACGGTCGCGCCACATGCCTCGGTGTACGCACCCAAATCGGCCCTCGGCCACTCCATCGGCGCGGTCGGCGCCCTCGAGGCCATGCTCACCCTGCGCACACTCGACGAGCAGATCGTCCCGCCCACACTGAATTTCGAGACCCCGGACCCGGATACCGAGCTGGATGTGGTGGCCGACAAGCCGCGCCATCAGGAGCTCCGGTACGCGCTGAGCAACTCCTTCGGGTTCGGCGGCCACAACGTCACCCTCGCGCTGGGGCGCGCCTGATCGATAGCCCTTGGGCCGCAGCCGGATTCGACCGCTCAGGGCAACTTGTCCGTCTGGACACGCGGGTCCAGCTTGCGCAGCGTATCGGGGCGGTCGGTCAGGCACGGCCAATCCCGGCTCACCGCTTCGAGAGTCGCGTGCCCGGCCGGAATGAGCGCGTCGGCGTCGGGGCGGTCGGCGAGGGTGTCGCCCAGATGATCACTGGCCGGGCGGTCGAGGGGCTGGATGACGGTGTTCGGCAGATCCAGCAGCACCGAGAGGATGTCCAGGCGGCCGGGCGGAATCAACGCGCGGGCCGCGGCGAGAGCGGTGGCCGGGACGATGATGGTGTGGCCCGCGTCCGCGGTCGCCCAGACCACCGATTGCACGTATGCCACGCGATGCGCCCAGGCGGTCAGCGCTGCGGTGTCGAACACGACGCCGCCCAGCGTCGGGGCGGCGGGGGTCATGCCGCGCCGGCGTGATCGCCGGGATCCTCCTTATCCGATAAGGGCGGCAACCCCTGAACGGCACGGGCGCGATTGATCAGATCCAGCGGCGGGCGGCCGCCGAGCGCGTTCTCCAGGCGGGCCAGCGATTCGGCCCGATCGACCCGGGCCTTCACGGATTCGGCGACGAACGCGGAAATCGAGGCGATGCGGCCGGTGCTGCGCCAATCGTCGAGGGTCGCAGCGATCTCCTCCGGCATCGTCACGGTGATCTTGCGGGTACGACGCGGTCTCGCCATACCGCGATGGTATCCCACGCATTCCGGGAAACTCCTGGCGACCGGGCGGAATTCACACGCTGGCCAGCAAGTTCGGTGAAATCGGTACTGCCCGCGTTTGCCCCCATCACACCGGTTCGCCCGCGATTTCGACCCGAAACTCGGAGCCAGTCCTGGAGCGCACTGCCCGCGACTGCCCGGGCTTATCGGAGTCGGAGCGTCCGATTCGAACCGCCGCGGTGAGCGGGCGCCATGTATCAGCCCAGCGCTCCTGGGCCGTCTCGGACGCAGTCCACCCACTGCCGACCTGGTCACCAGTCGGCGTGTCGCGCTACCGACACGCGGGCAGATTTTCGGGTCCAGCAATCTATCGGCAACCATCCGTATCGGGCTGCAACGACGAGAGGACCCAACTCGTGAGCGCCCGGCACACGCGCGAATGCCAATGGTGCGGTGACCGGTTCGAGGTCGAGTCTTCGAACTCGAAGGTCCTGTACTGCAAGCTCACCCACAGGAAGGCCGCCAAGAAGGCACGCCATCGGATCAATCAGGACGAGTACAGGAATGTCCCGAGCCGGAACGGCGTGCCGAACCACTCCGCGCCTGCGCCGTCATCGATGCTGCGTTCCGCAACGCGCTGGTACGACGAAAGCCGGTCCGGATTCCCCCCTTCCTGGACCGGCTTTCGTCGTTTCCGGCGGTAGCAAGCGAGATGGCCGAAAAAGACTCGGCCCCAGCCCGTTTGGCGTACGCGCTTCCAAGCCGATAGGTCGACCGTGCGGATATGGACATCCGTTGATGTGTCTCTCCAATTAGATGGTCGCCGCCGGTACGCCCCGCCATCGAATGTACGGCGGCCAACCGTGAGAGCCACTTCTCCGCTGAGACACCCCCGGCTACAGCATTTCGGCGTACATGTGGCCGTCGAGGATTCCGAACTCGATCCGGCAGGGGAACGCCGACGGGTGCCCGGCCGCAACAGCGCGCAGGTTCCCGCCGATAACGGTGGTCGCCCAGTGTCGCAGCTGCTCGGGTAGCTGGTACCGCGCGCCGTTGGTTGCCCGAAGGTAGAGGGTGTCAGCGCCGGCGGGGTCGTGGATGCCGACGGCGGCGACGTCGAGGATCATCCCTGTCTGCTGCGGCGTGGCGATCATGGGCGGCTCGAGTGGTGTCATGCCAGGAAGATAATGCTGGCAGCGGGCACTGCGGGCCTCTCTGATCAACACGGCCTGATACGTCCGGGTAGTCGGAGTTCGATCGGATAAGGATCCCATCCGAATGGCATTTTCACGGTAAGACCGGGAATCGACACGGCCGCAAATGGTTTGGCGTCCCGCAGTCTGAGCGGTTACAGTCGAGTCACTTCCGGTGCGGAAGTCCGGGGTTCCTTGACTTGTATTGACGCAGCGCCTCGGACGCTTATCCGTGGTGTTGCCATCTTGACTGCGGCGGTCGACCTGCTCATCAGCATGCCGTTGCAACGGGTTTCGGCGTGGAAGCCGCTGGCCGAGGTCAGCGACAAGGTGTAAGACCTATACACATCAAGCTGCGCGGCGGCGACACCTACGGAGTGACCAACCTGGAGGACTCGATCGACTCGATCGAGGCGCAGGCGGAAGGCTCGGGCGACGCGATCATCGAGCCCGCCAATACCGACCCCCACTCTGTACCGAACTAACTGTCGGAACCGTTCCCGTCCGACATCCGGGCGGTAATTCGAAAGGAGACACCCGAATGCGCGACGCCGACAGCCATCCCATCTTCTCTCGATGCCTCGCCTGCACCAACCGCATCCACTGGGTGGAATGCCCGACCGGCGGGTGGTGGAAGCACGACAAGCATCCCGGCGACGACCACGACGCGGTCTCGCCGCTGCGCGTGCTGGAAGAGAGGGACGACAGCGGCAACTGCGTGGTCGTGGGAACCACCATTTGACCGCGGCCCTGCGATGGGCACCGCCTGGGTCATCTGCGAGCGATGTCGAGATCAGCAGCGACGCAGCCGAACTCATCGAAGCGATCAACAAAAACGGGCGCATCTGTCTGACCGTCGAGCATTGAGCAGTCGCCTGAGTTCGACAACCGCTACTGACATCCCGTGCCGAATCGAGAGGCCCGCGGCGGCATGCGGCCGCCCCGGCCGATTCTTCGTTCGCCCGTGTTCGGTAGCCGTGCAAACGCTCGGTAGGACCGACTGCATGATCGTTCCCGATGGCACCTACCAGCTGCCGTTCACGTTGCAGCTGCCTACCGCCGAACCGAATGTGTACCGCATTCAGGTCACCGGCGACGCGACTTTCACTGGCAGCCTGTTCGTCGAGCCCAGCACCTGACAGCACGGGTCTACGGCAACCGACCCCTGATGAACCGGGATGATGGCGTTGTTCTGGGATACCGCGACGGTAGAGCGGTATGGCGCGCGGACGTGAGCTGACATCGCCGTGAGACGCACTACCCGTTCGCGGGGCATCCCGCACGAAAACCGGCCATTCGGATTGCGCTGATCCGAAACCTGCCGGTCAGGCGCGGATCCGAGTTCGATACGGTGGAGTGTGCCCACGGCCGTGGGCGTCGCCGCAATTCTCCAGTCAAGAGGACAGAACTAGATGGATCAGAGTTCGATCGCGTGGGCCGACGGTGCGCTCGTCACCATCGACCAGCGGGCGCTGCCGCACGAGGTGCGGGAGCTTCGGATCACGACGGTCGACGAGGTCATCGATGCGATCAAGACTCTGGCCGTGCGTGGCGCGCCGGCGATCGGCGTGTGCGGCGCGTTCGGTGTGGTGATCGCGGCCCGTGCCGCCAGCACCGACGGCGTGGTCGACGCGGGGCGGGTCGAGGCCGAGGCCGCGCGGATCGCGGACGCCCGGCCGACCGCGGTGAATCTGGCCTGGGGTGTGCAGCGCACGCTGGCCAAGCTTCCCGAGGGAGTGCAGGCCATGCTCGACGAAGCCCTCGACATGCTGGCCGAGGACGGGCGGGTGAATCTGGCCGCCGCCACCGCGGCCGCCGATCTGATCCAGCGGCTGTGCGCGGACCGCCCGCTGCGGCTGCTCACCCACTGCAACACCGGCCGCCTGGCCACCACCGCGTGGGGGACCGCCATCGGCGCGCTGCGGGTGCTGCATCAGCGGGGCGCGCTCGCCGAGGTGATCGTGGACGAGACCCGCCCGCTGCTGCAGGGCGCGCGCCTGACCGCGTGGGAGATGGCCGAAGCCGGGATCCCGCACCGGCTCACCATCGATTCCGCCGCCGCGTGGGCCATGACCACCGAGCAGGTGGACGCCGTGGTCGTGGGCGCGGACCGGATCACCGCCGACGGGGCGGTCGCCAATAAGATCGGCACCTACATGCTGGCCATCGCGGCGCAGCACCACGGCATTCCGTTCATCGTGGTCGCGCCCGAATCGACGCGGGACATCTCCACCGCGAAGGGCTCCGACATCGTGGTGGAGCAGCGCGCCGCAGCCGAGGTGACCGGATTCGGCGGCGTCGCAACGGCTCCCGAGGGCACCAAGACGTTCAACCCGGCCTTCGACGTCACCCCGGCCGAGCTGGTGACCGCGGTGGTCACCGAGTTCGGGGTGCTCGAGGACCCGGCGGCCGCGCGGACTTCCGCCTCGGCGGTGACCACCCCGAAGTCTGCGGCGGGCGCGGAGATCGCGGAGATCGCGCGCGGCCTGTACGCCAGCGGCTGGATGCCGGGCACGGCCGGCAATATCTCGGTGCGCCAGGGCGATACGGCCCTCGTCACCGCCAGCGGGTTGTCGAAGGGCGAGCTCACCGCCTCCGACATGGTGACCGTCGCCGTGGTCGACTCCAAGCCCGTCGACGCTTCCGGCCGCAAGCCCTCGGCGGAGACCACCATCCACACCGCCGTCTACCGCACCCGCGGCGCCGACGCGGTGGTCCACGTGCACCCGCCGCACGCCACGGCCGTCTCGATCACTACAGCCGGATCAGGAGTCACCACAGCGCGTTTCGCGGGCTACGAGCTCATCAAGGGCCTCGGTTCGGCCCGCCCGGATGTCATCGACATCCCCGTGTTCCCGAACCATGCCGATGTCCCGCAGATCGGCGCGGATATCGAGAAGTACCTGACCGAGCATCCGGAGGCCCCGCCGGTGCTGTTCATCGCCGGGCACGGCATCACCGCCTGGGGTTCGAGCCTGGCGCAGGCGCGCGATCGCGCGGAGTGCCTCGAGGCCATGTGCCAGCTGACCACCTTGACCGGACACCGCGAGATCCCGGTGGGCGACCATGTATGAACTGAATACAGCGTTCCGAGAAAGGAACCTCCTATGACCCTGTTGCAGATCATGTCCGACAAGGACGCCGGTGATGTGGTGCTGCGCACCGACGATGACGCGGTGATCGCCGCCGAGCTGGCCAAGCGCGGCATCACCTTCGAGCGCTGGCCGCTGCTGGAGGGTTTCAGCGCCGCCACCACCACCGAGCAGCTGCTGGCCGAATACCAGGGCCGCATCGACGAATTGAATGCCGACGGCCGCTACAAGTTCATCGACGTGGCGCGCATCCACCCCGACGACAGCGATCCGGAGTGGCCCGCCACGGCGGTCGCCGCGCGCACCAAGTTCCTGGACGAGCACCGCCACGCCGAGGACGAGGTCCGCTTCTTCGCGGCCGGCGCGGGCTGCTTCTATCTGCACCTGGGCGACGAGGTGCTGGCCACCGTGTGCACCGCCGGCGATCTGGTCTCGGTGCCGGCGGGCACCCTGCACTGGTTCGACATGGGCACCCGGCCGGAGTTCGTGGCGGTGCGCTTCTTCGAGGAAGAGGACGGCTGGATCGGCGATTTCACCGGCGACAAGATCTCGTCCGGCTTCCCGACCCTCGACGAACTGCTGGCCCCGGCATGATCAAGGCGGTCGTGCTCGATATCGAGGGAACCACCAGCCCGACCAGTTCGGTGCGGGAGGACCTCTACGGCTACACCCGCGACCGGCTCCCGGCCTGGCTGGCCGAGAACACCGGCGGCGCAGCGGATCCTATCCTCGAGGCCACCCGCACCCAGGCGAACCGCCCCGGCGCCGACGCCGCCGAGGTGGCCCGGATCCTCATCGGGTGGCTCGATACCGACGTGAAGTCCGAGCCGCTCAAGGCCGCCCAGGGCATCATCTGCGCCGAGGGCTTCCGCAACGGGTCCCTGCACGGCGAGTTCTTCCCCGACGTGCCGCCGGTGCTGCGCGCCTGGCGCGACGCCGGTCTGGAGCTCTACATCTACTCCTCGGGTTCGGTGCGCAATCAGAAGGATTGGTTCGCGTTCGCCCGGGGCGGCGATCTGTCCCCGCTGATCAGCGGCCACTTCGACCTGTCCACCGCGGGCCCGAAGCGCGAAGCCTCCTCCTACGAGAAGATCGCGAGCGCCATCGGCGTCCCCGCCGAGCAGATCCTGTTCCTGTCCGACCACCCCGACGAGGTCGACGCCGCCGTGGCGGCCGGCTGGCAGGCCATCGGCGTCACCCGCCCGGGCGAGCCGAACAGCCCACGCGGCTCACACCGCTGGATCGGCGACTTCGCCGACGTCGTGCCCAACTGACCTGCCACACAAGCGAAGACGAGGCGAGCCCGTCCGGATTTCTCCGGGCGGGCTCGCCTCGCGTTCGGGACGGCTGTCAGCGCACGCCGGCAGTGGCAGCCCGGTCGATGAGGTACTCGACCAGCGTCATCAGCACGTTCTTGCACGAGCCGCGGTCGCGGGCGTCGCACAGCAGCACCGGGATTCGCTCGTCCAGGTCGAGCGCGTCGCGAACCTCGGCCGGGGTGTACAGGGGCGCGCCCTCGAAGCAGTTGACGGCCACCGTGAAAGCGACGCCGCGGCGTTCGAAGAAGTCGATCGCCGCGAACGAGCCCTCCAGGCGGCGGGTGTCGGCCAGCACGACCGCGCCCAGCGCACCGCGGGCCAGTTCGTCCCACAGGAACCAGAAGCGGTCCTGGCCGGGCGTGCCGAACAGGTAGAGCACCAGGTTCTGGTCGATGGTGATACGACCGAAGTCCAGCGCCACCGTGGTGGTGGTCTTGCCCTCGACGCCGCGCAGATCATCGACGCCGGCGGACAATTCGGTAATGAGTTCCTCGGTGCGGAGCGGAGTGATCTCACTGATCGCCCCCACCATTGTTGTCTTGCCCACGCCGAAGCCGCCCGCGATGAGGATCTTCACCGAGGCGGCCATGGGCTGGGCGGTATCAGAGTTTTCGAATGCCATCGAGTACCGCTCGCAGAATGTTGAGGTCACCGGGCGCGGCCTCGGGGGAGGCCGGGGCCCGGAAGTTGAGGATGTTGTCTGAAATCAGGTCCCCCACCAGGATTTTGGTCACCGCCAGCGGCAGCCGCAGGGCGGCCGACACCTCGGCCACCGACAGCGGCAGCCGGCACAACCGGACGATTTCCGCGTACTCCGGTTCGACACGACGCAGCGGAGGGGCGGCATTGGGCACCACCACCACCGTGAGCATGTCCAGATCGTGCCCCGCACCCATGGTTCGGCCACCGGTCCGTGCGTAGGGACGCACGAGCGGACCGGCCGCGTCATCGAACCACTGTTCCCCCGGCCCCGGCCTCATGACAGTCGGGGGTTGCCTTGTCCGGCCAGATTGTGGCGCGGGGTGGTGGACAGGTAGTTGCCTACGCGCTGCACGGTCAGGTTCATCTCGTAGGCGACCATGCCGAGGTTGGCCTGTTCGGTGGCCTGCAGCGCGAGGCAGGCATGGCTGCCGGCGGCGGTCACGAACAGCACCGCGCGCTCGAGTTCGATGACCGCCTGGCGGACGCCGCCGCCGTCGAATCTGCCTCCGGCGCTGCGCGCCAGGCCGTAGAGGGTGGAGGACATGGCACCGAAGTGCTCCGCGTCCTCGCGGCTCATGGCGGAGGAGCGGCCCAGCAGCAGCCCGTCGGTGGAGTGCACCACCGCGTGACGGACGCCTGCGAGCCGGTCGACCAGATCATCGAGTAGCCAGTTGAGATCACCAGCGTTTGAGGTGGTCACCGTCGCCTTCCTGTCGTTCCGACTGTGTGCCTTCAAAGAAGGCCTGGGACTCAGGCCCGAACGAACCGGGGTCGGCCTGCCGGCCCTGCCTGGTTCCGTTTTCGATGGCGGAGAAAAGGTCTCGGGCCTGCTCGGCCGTGCGGGTGGCCTGGACCGCCGACTCGGGGGCCGACTGCTCCTGCGCCAATTCCGGTGCGAGACTTGCCTGCCGGCGCCTACGCGGGAGCGCGGGCCGGGCGTCGGAGCCAGTGTAATGGGAGCGCCCGAATTCGCGAGACCGGAAACCGTTTTCCACGGGCGGGACGGGTTCGGCCGGCGGATTCGGGTTCGGCCGCGGGTTGGTCGGCGGGTCGAACGGCGTTGCGGCCCCGAAGGACATGACCGGCGGCACCAGCGAGCCGGTGGACGGCCCGAACGGCTCCCGCTGGGGCGCGGCCGGAGCCACCGGCGCACTGGGCGCGGCGGGCGGTTCCGGTGCGGCCGGGGGTGCGTAGGCCTCGTATCCGACGATGGGCAGCTCGTAGCTCGAGATCGTCGACGGGGGAACAGCCGGCGCCGCGGGGAGCTGCGGCAGCGCGGCTACCGCGCGGGACGCCGCGGACGGCTCGGCGGCATCCAGCTGTCGCGGCACGACCGGGATCTCGCCGGTGCGGCCGGACGGCTGCACGACCACGCTGTTGGGCACCAGCACGATGGCGCGGACGCCGCCATAGTCGGATTCGGTGAGCCGCACCGAGATCCCGTTGCGGGCCGCCAGCTGGGCGACCACGAAGCGGCCGAGGCGGAAGTCGTCGGGCAGCATGGCGACACCGAAATCGGGTGCGTCGCGCAGGATCTCGTTGATCCGCGCCAGCTCCTCCTCGGGCATGCCCATGCCCTGGTCGATCACCTCGATGGCGACGCCCTTGCCGACCACATTGCCGCGCACCTCGACCTGCGACTGCGGCGGCGAGAAGTGGGCGGCATTGTCGACGAGTTCGGCGAGCAGGTGCACGAGGTCGGCGACCGCGCTGCCCGCGACGGACACGTCGGGCAGCCGCGCGATCTTGACGCGGGTGTAGTCGAGCGTCTCGCCGACGGCCGAGCGCACGATCTCGAGCAGCTGCACGGGATTACGCCACTGCCGGCCGGGCTGACCGCCCGCGAGAATGATGAGGTTCTCGGCGTTGCGGCGTTCGCGGGTGGCCAGGTGGTCGAGGCGGAAGTAGATGTCGAGCAGCGCCGGATCCTCCTGCGACGACTCCGCGGCGTCGAGGATCTCCAGCTGGCGGTGCACGATGACCTGACTGCGGTGGGCGATATTGAGGAACATCGCCTTGACGCCCTCACGGGTGCGGGCCTCGGTGACGGCGGCGGTCACGGCGGCGGAGTGGGCGTGGGTGAACGCCTTTGCCACCTGGCCGATCTCGTCGTGGCCGAAGTCCAGCACCGCGGCCTCGGCGGCGATATCGACCGGCTGGCCCGTGCGCAGCTTGGTCATGATCTCGGGCAGCCGCTCGTCGGCCAGCACCAGCGTCTCGTTGCGCAGGCCCTTGAGGCGGCGGATGATCCGGTTCGCGAGCACCAGCGACACCAGGAAGGCGAGCCCGGACACCGCCAGCATGCCGCCGCCGGCGAGCGCGGAGCTGCGGGCATTGCTGTCGGCCACCTCGGCGGCCATCTTCTCGTTGTGGCGGCTCATCTTCTCCCACAGGTGCAGGATCTGGGTGTTGAGCCGGGCAACGGTGTCGCGCCACTCCTGCGCGGTGAAGGTCAGCGGTGCGACCTGCGGAGCGGCACCGGGTTTCGCGGGCGGCACGGTCATGGGATCGAGTGCCCGCGAGAGCAGCACGTTCTCCATCATGACGATCTTCGTCCAGTCCGGATCGTTCATCAGCGCCTGCATGTCGACGTCACCGTTGGTGCCGTCGCCGCCGGCCAGTACGCCGAGGTTCACCCGGTAGGTGCCTGCCACGCGGGAGAATTCGATGGCCAGCTCGGGCGGCAGGGTGCCGCCGGCGAGCAGGACCTCGCCGACCGCGGCCTCGCGGGAGAGCATCTCGGCGGCCTGCACGACCTGCAGGCCGTTGGCGACCTCCAGGGCCACTTCGGAACTGGGCGCGGTGTCGGCGACGACGCGGGTGCCGATCCAGACGAACTCGAGCAGCTTGCCGTAGAAGTAGTAGACATCGGAGACCGACACCGCATTGGTGTCGATCTGGGTGCGCAGACCGGCCAGCTGGCGGGTCAGGGTGAGCAGCCCGCCGACGTCCCCGGTGACCGATTTCGGGCCGAGCTTCTCCATTTCGGCGCTGACCGGGGCCATGCCCTGCAACGCGGTGTCGAGACGGGTGCGCGCCTGCGCCAACGACTTCGGACTCGCGTCGTCGCCACCACCCATCTGGGCGAGGGAGAGCTGGCGCTCCTGCTCCACCGCGGCGATCACTTCTCCGGTCGGCGGTCCCGCGGCGGACAACGCGTCCGCCCAATCCCGCGCGTGCTTGCCCTCGACCACCAGGTACCCCGCGCCACCCACGCCGATCACGAGCAGCGCCAGGCTCGGGACGAGTGCGATGGCGAGCACGCGGGTCCGGACCCCGAGCCTCGCTCTGAACATCGGGCAAAGGTAACGGGGCGTAAGTCACATATGCCCCATCGATCCCGTTGAGCGGGACTGAGATTGACTTTCTCATTCATGTATGTTTGCGCATCGCACATAATGCCACCGGTCAGCTACCGGTTGGCAATCGGAAGCTGGGGCAGGAAAGCACAATTCGCGACTCTCAGGCACGCTGGCGCGGTGCGGCGGAGAGGAAGGATCCGACCCGCTGCACGGTCAGGTTCATCTCGTAGGCGACCATGCCGAGGTTCGCGTCGGCCGCGGCCTGCAGTGCCAGGCAGGCATTGGCACCCGCCGCGGTGACGAACAGGACGGCGCGGTCGAGTTCGATCACGGCCTGCCGCACCCCGCCCGCGTCGAATCGGTGCCCGGCACTGCGGGACAGCCCGAACAGGGTCGAGGACATGGCACAGAAGTGCTCCGCGTCCTCCCGGCTCATCCGGGCAGACCGGCCGAGCAGCAAGCCGTCGGTGGAATGCACCACCGCATGCCGCACGCCCGCGAGTTTGTCGACGAGATCGTCGAGGAGCCAGTCGAGATCACCAGCGGGGGAGGTGTTCACCATCGTCTTCCTGTCGGGTGGCGGGCGGCGCGCCGGGATCGGTCTGCCGCCCCTGTCGGGTGCCGTTCTCGATGGCCGAGAACAGCTCTCGCGCCTGCTCGGCGCTGCGTTCGCCCGGCGCCGGGGCCGGGGCGGGGGAGTGCTCGGGGGCCGGGTGCTCGGCCAGCTCCGGCGCGAGATGCTCCTGGCGGCGGCGCCGCGGCAGCTCGGGCCGGAAATCGGCGGTGACCTGCGTATCCGGTGCGGGGAAGTCCGGTTCTTGCGGGCCCGGATGCCACGCATCGAATAATGCTGCCGCCGCTCGGAATTCCGGCGACGCGGTCGCCGCCTGCTCGAGTTCGGCGCGGCGCTGCGGGGGCATGGCCGCCGTCCGCGGTTCCGCCGCACCGAGCTCGCCCTCGATCAACCCGGATGGGATGAGGACGATGGCGCGCGTGCCGCCGTAATCGGAATCGGACAGGCGCACCGAGATGCCGTTCCTGGCGGCCAGCCGCGACACCACGAACAGGCCCAGGCGGGAATCCGAGGACAGGCTGGTGACGGCGAAATCCGGTGGCCCGGCCAGCAGCTCGTTGAGCCGGGCCAGGTCGGACTCGGGAATGCCCATGCCCTGATCGCTGATCTCGACCGCGACCCCGCGGCCCACCGAGGCGCCGGAGATCTCGACGCGGGACTGCGGCGGGGAGAAGGAGGCGGCGTTGTCGATCAGCTCGGCCAGCAGGTGGATGAGGTCGGCGACGGACCGGCCGGCAATGAAAGCCGCAGGCAGGCGGCCGGTCTGGACCCGGGTGTAGTCGGCGGTCTCGCCGACCGCGGACCGCACCAATTCCAGCAGCGGGACCGGATTGCGCCACTGGCGGCCGGGACGTCCGCCCGCGAGAATGATCAGGTTCTCGGCATTGCGGCGTTCCCGGGTGGCCAGGTGGTCGAGCCGGAAGTAGATGTCCAGCAGCTCCGGATCCTCCTGCTGGGATTCGGCCTCGTCGAGGATCTCCAGCTGCCGGTGCACCACCACCTGGCTGCGGTGCGCGATATTGAGGAAGACCGACTTCACGCCCTCGCGGGTACGCGCCTCGGTGATCGCGGCGGCGACGGCCGTCCCGTGGGCGTGGCCGAAAGCCTCGGCGACCTGGCCGATTTCATCGTGGCCGAAGTCCAGGACGGGGGTTTCGGTCTCGATATCGAGGTGCTCACCGGCGGCCAGCCGACTCATCGTCTCGGGGAGCTGCTCGTCGGCCAGGGCGAAGGTGCGGTCGCGCAGACGCCGGAGCCGGCGGATGATCCGATTGGCCAGCACCAGCGCGACCAGGATCGCGCCCACCCCGACCACGACCATGCCCGCCCCGGCCGCCAGCGATTTCCTGGTGGTGTCGTCCGCGGCGGCCCCGGCCAGCTGCTGAGCCTCGGCGTTCTCCGCCTGCCAGAGGTTCGCCAGGCCGTGCGTGACCTCCCCGGCGCTGTGCTGCCATTCCGCGACCGAGATCGGGAGCGGTTGCAGCGCCGAGCGTTTGGCCGAGCCGTCCGACGGCACCAGGGTGTGCTGGGCCAGGACCGGCTCCACCACGCCCAGCTGCTGCCAGGCGGCGGTCGAGACCAGCGCCCGGGCCGCGGCCGCCTGCTTCTCGTCGGGTGCGCTGACGATGCCGTCGACCCGGGTGCGGTAATAGCCGACCAGGCTGAGGTATTCGGCGCCCAGCTCGGGGGAGAGGTTGTTGCCGTCCACGAGGGCTGCGCCCAGCGCGTTCGCGCGGCTCATGGCCTCCAGACAGTGCAGTACGTCCGCGGCCAGGGTGAGCTCGACAGCGGTGGCGGCATCGGGCGCGGTCTTCTGCGCGACCTGCACGCCCGCCATGACGGCCTCGGGAATGTGGTTGTAGAAGGCATAGGCGTCGGCCAGCCCGAGGGTGCCCGCATCGACGCCGGCGCGAATTCCGGCCAGCTGCTTGCTCATTTCGCCGAGCGCGTCGGTGGCCTGGCCCATGGACGCGGGCCCGATCCGCGACAGCGCCGACTGGGCCGGGGCGATCAGTCGCACGGCACTGTCGAGCCGCTGGCGTGCCTTCGTCAGCTGGCGCACATCGGAATCCATTCCGGCCACCCGCCACAGGGTCAGCTGCCGCTCGGCCTGCACGGCCTCGATCAGCTCGCGGGTGGGCGCGATGCCCGCCTGCATCTCGTCGGCCCAGGTGCGGGCCTGGTGTGAGCGGTCGATCAGGGTGCCGGCCACGCCGAGGCCGATGGCTGCCAACGCCACGCTCGGTACCAGCGCGATGGCCAGGATCCGGGTGCGGACCCCGAGCGTCGGAAAGCGCATCGCTGCAACGTAACTGCGCGGTGATGCGCTCGGCGGGTCGAGTCCTTTTGTGCGGGACGGGATTTGACACAGGCGAGACGAGTCCCATAAGCCGGGAGGTCCCCGATCCCCCCGGGAATTTCTTTAGAATTCGTTTACCTTCGAGCCAGCTGTGAGCTTCCTGTGAGACCAGAGTGGGCAAACTTTCAGCACTAGCTTCGTCCGCACCCGGGACAGCGGGCCGCGCCCGGTGATCCGGGCGCGCGGACGGAGGAGACGAAGTGCAGCACAGGAAACGCGTATGGCCGGTCGCCATCGCGGTCGCCACGGCCACGGTGTCGGCGGCGACACTCATCGCCGGATGCGGATCGGACAGCAAGGCCGACAACGAAGTCCACAACATCATCTATCTGCTCGGCGACGGCATGGGACGCACCCACGTCACCGCCGCCCGGGAACGTTTCGCGGGCGCGAACGGCCGGCTGAACCTCGAACAGCTGCCCTACGTCGGCGCGGTCGCGACCTATGCCGTGGAACCCGGCAGCGCCAAGCCGTCCCTGGTGACCGACTCGGCGTCCGCGGCGACCGCCTGGTCCTCGGGCGTGAAGACCTACAACGCCGCCATCGGCGTGGACGCCTACGGCAAGTCGGTGCCGACCCTCATGGAGCAGGCCAAGGCCGCCGGATTCGCGACCGGCAATGTCAGCACCGCCGAGATCACCGACGCCACACCGGCGGCCATGGTCAGCCACAGCCTGCTGCGTGGCTGCCAGGGACCCGCATTCAGCGAATCATCCTGTCTGCCGAAGAAATCCGATGGCAGTTACGAGGCTCAGCCCGCGGACAAGACGCTGGTCACCCCCATTGCCGAGCAGATCGCTCGCAACAACACCGCCGATGTCATCCTCGGCGGCGGCCTGGCCCGCTTCGAGCCCGACGACCAGAAGGCCATGCAGGACAACGGGTATGAGGTACTGGGCAGCATGGGCGACCCGGCCCTGAAGGTGCAGACGCCCGAGAGTCAGCGGGTGGCCACCGCCGCCGACCTGAAGACAGTGACCGGGCAGAAGGTGATCGGCCTGTTCAACCGCGGGAACATGACCGCCACCAATGCGCGCGCCGCACTGCCGGATTCGGCCCCGCAGAAGCAGGAGCCGACGCTGGCCGAGATGACCACCAAGGCCATCGACCTGCTCGCGAAGCGCAAGGACGGCAAGGGCTTCCTGCTGCAGGTGGAGGGCGCACTCATCGACAAGCGCTCACACGCCAACGACGCCGCCCAGACCCTCGACGAGGTCAAGGCGTTCGACGACGCGGTGGCCGCGGCCCTGGACTTCGCGAAGCGGGACGGGCACACCATGGTGATCGTGACCGCCGACCACGAGTGCGCCGGGTTCAACATCATCGAGAAGAACACCTTCACCAATGCCGAAGCGGTTGCACCGCCGACGAATGTCGACACCGGCAACCCGGCCAACAACAGCGTCCCGGCGCGCGACGGCAAGGACAACGTGAAGGACCCGGCACGCTCGACCGGGTTGGTCAACGGTGCGGGACACCAGGATCCGCGCAATTTCGCCCCCGCCACCTTCCGCACGCCGGACGACCCGGCCGAGGTGAAGGACGGCTCTCCCGAGGCGAGTCTGTGGCTGACCTACCTGTCCGGCAACCACACCGGCGCGGACGTGCAGATCTACGCCTACGGCCCCGGCGCGCAGGTGTTCGCGGCGAATCAGGACAACACCTCGCTGTACACCAAGATGCACCAGGCGCTGCTGCCGTGAGACGGCGACCGGGTCTCCTGATGTTGGGTCTGCTGATGGCGGCCACGAGCGCGGCTTGTTCGACCGCTCCGCACGCCGCCGACCCGGCACCCGCTCCCACGCCGATGGCGGCACCGAAACCCGCTTCAGCGCCCGTCTCGGCGGTGACGGTCTCGCCCGGTGAGGTGCGGCTGAGCCCGGGTCCCTTCACCGATCGGGTCCAGCTGAATGGGATTCGGCTCGAAGGCGCTTCGGTGCGCGGCACTCTCGCCATCACCTCCGATATCAGTGATGTGCTGGCGCTGGAGGTGCACGCGGCCTTCTACGACGCGACCGGTCACGTGGTGGGTACGGGGACCTTCCAGCACGCCGACGCGGAACCCGGCGGTGGCGCGCACGCACCGAACCCGGATGGCATCCCGTTCACGATCACCGCGTCCCCGGCCGATGCGCCGATTTCCGCAGCGGTGCTGTCGATTCCGGTGCTGGTCAACGAATAGCCTGTTCCCGCAGCGCTTTTCATGATCCCGCGCACGCACCCCTCGTGCGTGCGCGGGATCGGGCCCGGTAGCCGGTGCTGCCTCACCGGCGATGGATCCCTGCCCGGGTACTGCTGGCTGTTTCTTCGTTCCGCGTTCATGATCGGTTACAGATTTCGCAGGTAGCAGCCAAAAACGGGGTAATCACGACATTTCGGCCCAGTCGACCATCCGGCCGGAACCCGATCCGAGCGGGCGGAATCTCGCAGTCCCGGCCGGGCGCGGGCGTGGCGGAGTAGATTGTCTGTATCCGCAAGTTACTCGCAAGTAGGAGGCAATGATGCCGGTGCCGGCTGCCGCGGTGTTCGAACGGTTGCGCTCGTTCGCGGCCGTGGATACCACCCAGGACCATGCGACCCGAGCGATCACCGAGGTGTTCACCGGCGAGACCCTGGGCTCGGTGCCGGTCGGAACCGCCGCCGATGTCACGGCCGCGATCGCCAAAGCGCGTATCGCGCAGGCCGAATGGGCCGCGCGCACGCCCAAGCAGCGGGCCGAGGTGCTGGATCGGTACCGGGCGCTCGTGGTCGAGAACCGCGATTACCTGATGGACATCATCCAGGCCGAGACCGGCAAGGCGCGGTGGGCGGCTCAGGAGGAGGTCATCGGGCTGATGTTCGCGGCCCGTTACTTCTCCCGGGTGGCTCCGCAGCTGCTCGCCCCGCACGGTGCGGCCGGCGCGTTCCCGGTGCTGAACCGGGCCTCGGTGCGCGCGGTGCCCAAGGGCGTGGTCGGGGTGATCGCGCCCTGGAACTACCCGATGCTGCTCTCGGTGGGCGACTCGATTCCGGCGCTGCTGGCCGGCAACGCAGTGGTGGTCAAGCCCGACAGCCAGACCCCGTACTCCTCGCTGGTCAACGCCGAACTGTTCGCGCGCGCCGGGCTGCCGCGCGATCTGTTCGCGGTGGTGCCCGGGCCCGGCACGGTGGTCGGCACGGCCATCGTCGAGGACTGCGACTACCTGATGTTCACCGGTTCCTCCGCCACCGGCCGCACCCTGGCCGAGCAGTGCGGGCGCCGACTCATCGGCTTCTCGGCCGAGCTGGGCGGCAAGAACCCGATGATCGTCACCCGTGGCGCCGATCTGAACAAGGCCGCCAAGGCCGCGGTCCGCGCCTGCTTCTCCAATGCGGGCCAGCTGTGCATCTCCATCGAGCGGCTCTATGTCGAGCGTGAGGTCGCCGACCAGTTCACCGCGAAGTTCGTCGCGGCGGTGCGGGCGGCGAAACTCGGTGCCACGTACGACTTCTCGCAGGATATCGGCAGCCTCATCTCCGAAGCCCAGCTGGAGACGGTCACCAAGCATGTGGCCGACGCGGTGTCCAAGGGGGCGAAGGTGCTCGCGGGCGGCAATGCCCGCCCGGACCTGGGCCCGCTGTTCTTCGAGCCGACCGTCCTGTCCGACGTCACCGACGCGATGGAGTGCGGCCGCAACGAGACCTTCGGCCCGCTGGTGTCGATCTACCCGGTCGACTCGGTGCAGGAGGCCATCATCCGCGCCAATGACACCGAGTACGGCCTGAATGCCAGCGTGTGGGCGGGCAGCAAGGCCGAGGGCGAGCAGATCGCGGAGCAATTGCACGCGGGCACGGTGAACATCGACGAGGGCTACGCCCCGGCCTGGGGCACCACCGGCGCGCCGATGGGCGGCATGGGCATCTCCGGCGTCGGCCGCCGCCACGGTCCCGACGGCCTGCTGAAGTTCACCGAACCCCAGTCCATCGTGGTCACGCGGTTCCTGAACCTGGACGCACCGCCCTTCATCCCGCAGAACAGGTGGCAGCCGTTCCTCATGGCCATCGCCCGCGGCATCCGATTCCTGCCGGGTCGCTGATTCTCCGGCTGGACCACCCGTCCGGCCTGCGTACACTGTACCCGTCGGAAGGGTGGTCGAATGCCGGAGAATCCGCTTGCCGCGCCGGGCGCGTGGGACCAGGTCGCTGATAGTTACGACGACGTCGTATCGGACATGATGCGGCCGTTCGCGATTCGCGCATTGGAATCGGCCGAACTGAGCGGCCGGTCCCGGGTCATCGATGTGGCCACCGGGCCCGGCGTGCTGGCGCTGCTGGCCGCGCCGCGGGTCGCGGAGGTGGTCGCGGTCGACTTCTCCGAGGCCATGATCCGTCGGCTACGGCGCGCCATCATGCAGGCCGGGATCGGCAATGTGCTCACCGGCGTCGGCGACGGGCAGGATTTGCGCTACGCCAGTAACACTTTCGACGCCGCGTTCTCGATGTTCGGGCTCATGTTCTTCCCCGACCGGGCCAGCGGATTCGCCGAGCTGCACCGGGTGCTGCGGCCGGGCGGCATCGCGGTGGTGTCGAGCTGGGCCCCGATCACGGACTCGCCGCTGATGACATTGCTGTTCGAGGCGTTCCAGGCCGGGATTCCGGGATTCCCCGCGCCCCAGCCGAATCCGGAGAGCCTCGAGAATCCGAACCTGTTCGAGAAGGAGCTGCTCGCGGCCGGTTTCACCGAGGTGGTGCTGCGGCCGCACGCGGAATCGTTCAGCTACGACAGCGCCGAGCAGATGTGGGACCGGCTGACCCGGGGCAGCGCACCACTGCAGGCGACCCGCCGGCGCACCGACAAGGCCACCTGGGCAGCCCAGGAAAAGGTCATGATCGACTATCTGCGCGAGCACTACGTGCCGGGCACCCCGCTGTCGACGACCGCGTGGCTGGGCACCGGTCGCGTTCCGCGATAAGGACTTCCGGGTTCGGAGCTGTCCGGAGGCTCCCGAGGTTGACGATGGCGCGGCCGACCCGGAGAAACCGGCCGCGCCACCTTCCTTCATCCGGCCAGCTCGTTGCCGCGCAGCGGAGCGGGAGCCGCTTCCAACGCCGCTGTCTCGGCATCGGTGAACAGGCGTGACCGGATGACGAATCGGACTCCCTCGGGGGCCTCGAGAGAGAAGCCACCGCCGCGGCCGGGGACCACGTCGACGGTCAGATGGGTGTGGCGCCAGTACTCGTACTGGTCGGCGCTGATCCAGAACGCCGTATCCGGGAAGACGCGGCCGAGCAGCACATCGGCCGCGCCCACCCGGAACTCGCCCAGGGGGTAACACATCGGAGAGCTGCCGTCGCAGCAGCCGCCCGACTGGTGGAACATCACCGGACCATGGTGATCGATGAGGTCCTGCAGCACGTGTGCGGCGGCCTCGGTGATGGTCACCCGGGATACGGAACCTGCTTTCATCACGCTCCTCGCAGACCGTCCGGCCCGTCCGACTCCGAATTACCGACAAGTTCGCAATGAACCGAATTGCTTGCGGTTCAGAAGAATCCGAGCTTGTTCGGGGAGTAGGACACGAGCAGGTTCTTCGTCTGCTGATAGTGGTCGAGCATCATACGGTGGTTTTCCCGGCCGATGCCGGACTTCTTGTAGCCGCCGAACGCCGCGTGCGCGGGATAGGCGTGGTAGCAGTTGGTCCACACCCGACCGGCCTTGACGGCGCGACCCACCCGGTAGGCGGTGCTGCCGTCGCGGGTCCACAGGCCCGCGCCGAGGCCGTAGAGCGTGTCATTGGCGATGGTTACCGCTTCGACCTCGTTGTCGAAGCGGGCCACCGCTACCACCGGACCGAAGATTTCCTCCTGGAAGATCCGCATGTCATTGCGGCCCTCGAAGATCGTCGGTTCGATGTAGTACCCATTGGGGAAGCCCTCCACCTTGCGCATCTCGCCGCCGGTGAGGACCGTCGCGCCCTCTTTGCGGCCGATATCGATGTAGGAGAGGATCTTTTCGTACTGGTCGTTACTGGCCTGCGCGCCGATCATGGTCGTGTCGTCGAGCGGGTTGCCGCCCTTGATGGCCTTGGTGCGCTCGAGGCAGCGGGCCATGAACTCGTCGTAGATCGACGAGTGGATCAGCGCCCGCGACGGGCAGGTACAGACCTCGCCCTGGTTGAGAGCGAACATCACGAAGCCCTCGACGGCCTTGTCCAGGAACGCGTCGTCGGCGGCCATGACATCGGGGAAGAAGATATTGGGACTCTTGCCGCCGAGTTCCAGGGTGACCGGGATGATGTTCTCGCTGGCGTATTGCATGATGAGCCGGCCCGTGGTGGTCTCGCCGGTGAAGGCGACCTTGGCCACGCGCGGGCTGGAGGCCAGCGGCTTACCCGCCTCGACGCCGAAACCGTTGACCACGTTGACGACTCCGGGCGGCAACAGGTCGGCGATGAGCTCGATGACCAGCAGCAGCGAGGCCGGGGTCTGCTCGGCGGGCTTGATGACCACGCAGTTGCCGGCCGCGAGGGCGGGGGCCAGCTTCCAGGCGGCCATCAGGATCGGGAAGTTCCACGGAATGATCTGCCCGACCACACCCAGCGGTTCCTGGAAGTGATAGGCGACGGTATCGGCGTCGATCTGGGAGAGATGGCCCTCCTGCGCGCGCACCGCGCCGGCGAAGTAGCGGAAGTGGTCGATCGTCAAAGGCAGGTCGGCGGCGAGGGTTTCGCGGACGGGCTTGCCGTTCTCCCAGGTTTCGGCGACAGCGAGCCGCTCCAGGTTCGCCTCGATCCGGTCGGCGATCCTGTTGAGGATGTTGGCACGATCCGTCACCGACGTGGCACCCCACGCGTCGGCCGCCCGGTGCGCCGCCTCCAGGGCCATATCGATGTCCGCGGCACTCGAACGTGCCACCTGGCAGAAGGTTTCACCGTCGATCGGAGAGGGGTTGTCGAAGTATCTGCCCTCGATCGGCGCTTTCCACTCGCCGCCGATGAAGTTGTCATAGCGGCGGTTGAAGCTGACGATGCTCCCGTCGGTGCCGGGTTTTGCGTAGATCATGGCGCGGCTCCTGATCCCGTATCAGCGGTGACGGGGGCCACTATGAACCGCGAAGGTTGGCGGGAGGTTGGCGCCGGGTTGGCGAAACGTTGCTGAGTCACTGCCGTCGAATTCGACTGCGGTAATGGACATTCCGGACAACATCGGCATATTCGTGGCACGGCGTGCACCTGCGCACGCACTGCGGTAATCGATTACGCGCGCAAGGCGGTGTGCAGGCGTGCGGTCGCCAGGGCGCGGCGGCTGTCGCCGTGCGGGAGCAGGTGCAGCACGTGCTCGTGGATCTCGATGTCGTCCGGGCAGCGCTGGCCGAAACGCAGGGCGTGCTCGGGGTTGTGGTCGGCGAGCACGGCGGTGCGCAGGCAGACGTCGAGGTGTTCGCGCCACTGCACGATGCCCGGAACGTCCGAATCAGGCAGCAGCGGACCGCGATACAGGCGGACGGCGGTGGTCAGGTCGCCCGCTTCGAGGGCGGCGAGCAGCTCGACCGCGTCACAGGCGAGGGGTTCGGTGAGCATGTAGCGGCGGTCGGCGATGCGGCCGTCGGTGGCGGCGCGCAGGCGGGAGACGTCGGCCTTGAGGGTGCTGGAGGACACCGACCGGTCGCCATAGACGGCCTCGTGCAAGCGTTCCGGCGTGAAGCCCTCGGGCTCCAGGGCGAGCAGGGTCAGGATCTCCAGCTGCCGGGGCCGCATCGCCATCTGCTTGCCCTGCTTGTAGAGGCGCGGCACCCCCAGCGACTCCAGCCGGGTATCACCGGCGGGGCGGGACTGTTCGGCATGTACTCGGGCTTCGATGGCTGTCACCAGGGCTCGGACCGTTGTGAGGATGAGCGGATGTGAGCGATCCCAATACGTCGACAAATCCAGCACGCCGAGCTGACGACCGTCGGCGGCGCGGATGGGCGCACAGTAACAGACCCAGCCGTGCAGCGCCTCCACCAGATGCTCGGCGGCCCAGACCGAGGTGGGGCGGCCGCTGTGCAGCGACAGCGCGACACCGCTGGTGCCCATGTACGGCTCGTCCCAGCAGCCGCCGGGCGCGAGATTGACCGATTCCGCCCGCCGCCGGACCGATCGGTCGCCACAGCTGAAGAGCACGGTCCCCGTGTCGTCGGTGACCACCGCGACCATGCCCGAATCCTCCGACAGCGCCCGCAGTTCACCGGCCATCTCGGTGATGGGCGTGCGCAACGGCGATTCGGCCCAGCGCGAACCCAATTCGTCCCGATCGGTTCCGGGCGCCACCGCGCGCGTCGGATCCACCGTGCGCAGCGACCGCGCCCACGACTCCGCCACCTCGTTGCGCAGCACCACCTCGGTGCCGGGCGGGCGGCCCGAGGAGGCCGTGGTCCACCGCACCCATGCCTTCTCCAACTCCGCACGCTGGCGCGAAGCGGCTGGTAGCTGTGTCATGGCGCAAACTCCTCGCGGTGCGACCGGACCGAGCGATATCCCATGATGGCGCGCGGTCGCATCGCGCGGGCCGCATTCGCCGCAGTCCGTGCGCTAATTCGTTCCGGGCGGCTTCGCAGCCTTCGCCGCCCCGCTTCCGCGCCCTCGAACGGTTCCGGATTCCACTGGTAGACAAGA
This sequence comes from Nocardia sp. NPDC059228, assembly GCF_042754245.1. Taxonomy (NCBI): domain Bacteria; kingdom Bacillati; phylum Actinomycetota; class Actinomycetes; order Mycobacteriales; family Nocardiaceae; genus Nocardia; species Nocardia sp. NPDC059228. The sequence continues at coordinate 44,406 of NZ_JBHZAL010000015.1, forward strand.
AGTCATGGTCCTCCCTTTCCGCTTCGGCGTGAACCTGCTGACCCCCGCATCCCGACCGGAATGGATCGAGAAGTGCCGTCGCGCCGAGGGACTCGGCTACGACGTCATCGGAGTGCCCGACCATCTCGGGCTGCCCGCGCCGTTCCCGGCGCTCATGCTGGCCGCGGATGTCACCGAACGGCCGCGGCTGAACACTTTCGTGCTCAATACGCCCTTCTACAACCCGGTTCTGCTGGCCCGGGACGTAGCCGGGCTGGATCAGCTCACCGGAGGGCGGTTCGAGCTGGGGTTGGGGGCCGGGTACGTGCGCGCCGAATTCGAGGCGGCCGGAATGCCGTTCCCGTCGGCGGGCCGCCGCGTCGCGCACCTCGAGGAGACGGTCACGACGCTGCGCCGCCTCTACGCCGATCCGGAGTATCAGCCGCGTCCGGCGCAGCCTTCCGGGCCGCCGCTGCTCGTGGCCGGCTGGGGTGAGCGGGCGCTGCGGCTGGCCGCCGAGTACGCCGACATCGTCGCCTTCACCGGCGCGAGCTCGGCCGACAGCGGGCTGCTCACGCTCGCGGACGCCGACTCGACCGCGAAGAAGACGGACTATGTGCGCGGACTGCTCGGAAACCGCGCCGACGCCGTCGAATTCAACCTGCTCGTGCAGGGCATCGCCGCACCGGCCGACCGCGAGGCCGCGGTCGCCTACCTCACCGAGCACCTGCCCTTCGGCTACACCGGCGCGCTCGAGGACCTGCCCGTGCTGCTGGTCGGCACCGCCGCGCAGATGGCCGAGACCCTGCGCGAACGCCGGGAACGCTTCGGGTTCAACTACATCACCGTGCTCGAGCACAACATGGACCGGTTCGCGCCGCTCATCGAGCTGCTGAAGGGGGAGTGACCCCCGCGGGACTCAGGTGCCCGGGACCGCGTCGGGGGCGATGAACATGTAGCTCTTCTCCTCCACCCGCTGCTTGATGCGCCATTCGCCGTCCACGCGCACGAAGGTGTCGTGATACCAGAGCCCGCACATCATGAGCTGCCGCGTGCCGTCGGCGGCGGTGACCAGCATGGGGTTGTGGCACATGGTGCGGGCGGTGGCGTTATCGCCCTCCACGCGGATGGAGGAGTTACTGATCATGTGCTGGAAGGCGGAGAAATTCGGCATGACGGTGGCGAGGAACTTCTTGGTGGATTCCACGTCACCGGCCGGGCCGCCCATGGCGGTGTAGTCGATGTGCGCGTCGGGGGTGAAGATTTCGTCCAGCAGCTCCCATTGGTGGGTGTCCACGGCGTGGGAATAGCGGACCATGAGGTCCTCTATTTCCAGGCGGTCCGAAATCTCCTGCAGGGACAGCATGGTGCCTCCGAGTGGTGCCGATAACTGTTCAGGGACGGTGGGCCAGCGTACGGCGAGGCGGACGTTGATCTTGCCGTTTCCGAAAGATATTGCAGGCGAATGGGAACCGTCGAGGCCAACGGCCGCTGGTCAGTACTCCGAGTGTGAGATCGCGTTCACCGCGTGCGTCGCGAACCCGCTGCGTCGCGAAGGGGATTCGATCGACCCCGGCCCCGTCCGGGTTCGGGATCAACGGGCAGATGGCGGTGACGCCGACGCAGCCGCATTTCGAGTGCGTGAACCCCGCCGACGTGATCACCTCCTGCCTGCCCGGCTCCCCGCTGCGTGGTCTGGCTGATGTGGTGTCGGCGTTCGGGCTCGCAGAGATCGGCGGCTGGCCATCCGATCTCGCCGACCGGATCCGCTGGCATCGCCGGCAACCCGCCTCCTTCGGCGACGCGCTGCATCCGGTCCGCACGTGGGACCCGTACGCCGCGGCCGCCACCGACACGGCCGGGTACCCGTTCCAGCACACCGTGGCCTACGTCCGCGACGGCTACTGCCAGCGGCTCGCCGACCGGATCAACAGCGTGTAAGACGATGAACGCCCCAGACCCACGTTCGTGGGACTGGGGCGTTGTTTTGCGTCTACCGAATTCCTGAGCCACTGTCCCGGAAACCGTAGTCCGGCACGATGTCCGCGTCGACCCGGGGGTGCGGTGCGATGCTGGGCGGCAGCAGGTCGATGGTGGGGGCGTCGCAGAACCCTGCGTGGCACTGGGTGTCCGCTACTGCGTAGGGTGCCGCACAGATGGTGAGGGTGGTGGCCGCGAGGATGAGGAACACGGGCGCGATTGTCCGCATGATGTCCTTCTGTCGGATTCTAGTGGCGCACAGGCGACCGATCTTACAGGTCGCGGATCCAAACCCAGACCAGACATGCACTACCGCAACATAATTCAGAATCCTAATTGCCCCATTCCTGTCGGATTATCCGGTTCGGAACGGGACATTTCTCGCGGGAGACGACGGCTCATGGCGCGGTGGCGTTGAGCGGGCAGGATTTGGCAGTTCTGCGGCAATCAGGCACTACTGGTCTATCCGGGTTCGTCGTTGGCCGAGCGTCCGATCTCGAACCCAGCCACTTCGGCAAGCTTGTCCCGCCATCGGTAGGACATCGACTTCCACTGATCCCGAAGACTTTCGATTCCTGGAGGAGCTGAAGCCGACGAAATTTGGAGCAATCCTGGAATCGGGTACCCAAATGATCAACGGCCCGATCCGTCTACATCGCAGAATGGGTTCCATCTTTTCCGAAAGATGCTGGGATGCAATAGATCTCGCTCAGACCGGTCCCTCATCAGGTCAGACCGCTTTTTCGCCGATCCGGTAGTCCTTGGCCGCGATGGTCCGGGCCACCTTTTGCGGCGCGCCGCCGATGAGGCCGCGCCAGGGCAGGTAGGGGAGCAGGCGGACGTTCAGGTTGCGGAAGGCGATCATGGCCTTGGAGTTCGGGGCGTACCAGCCGCCGACGCCCGCGGCGAAGCGCTGGCAGGTGTCGACCATGGGTCGCATCTCGCGCTCGTAGGCGGCGAAGGCCACACGGTGATCGCCTGCGGCGGCGGACAATTCCCCGGCCAGCACATAGGCGCCGACGAGGGAGAGGTTGGCGCCCTGTCCCGAGAGCGGGGACGCGCAATAGCCGGCGTCGCCGACCAGGGCGATGCGGCCGGTCGACCAGGCATCCATGCGGATCTGCGCCATGGCGTCGAAGTAGAAGTCCGCGGCGTCCGGCAGTTCGGCGAGCAGGCGCGGCACCTCCCAGCCCTGGCCCGCGAAGGTTTCAGCGAGGATGCGGCGCTGGGCCGCGGTGTCGCGGTAGTCGTAGTCCAGAGGCTCGGAGGCCCACGCGAAGATGGCTTTGGCCTCGGTGTTGTGGCGGGCGCTGTAGCTGCCCGCGATCTTGCCGGGAGTGTTGTAGTCCAGTTCCCAGTGGTCGAGGTCCAGCAGGTTCGGGGTCGTATAGATCGCGATGTAGTACCCCATGTGGTGCAGGAAGCCGGACTCCGGGCCGAAAGCCAGCGCGCGCGTGTGGGAATGGACGCCGTCCGCGCCGATGACCAGGTCGAAGGTGCGCGGGGCGGCATGCTCGAAGGTCACGTGGACGCCGTCCTCGTCCTCGCGCAGCGCCGCGATGGAGTCGCCGAACAGGTATTCCACGCTGTCCCGGGTCGCCTCGTACAGCACCTCGGCCAGATCGCCGCGCTGAATCTCGGTGTCGCCGTTGGCCCCGACGCCATTGAAGATCTCGGCGGAGATGCCGGCGCGGGCCTTCCCGGCGGCGTCGACATAGGAGGTGCCGCGCTTGCCGGTGCTGCGGGCGTGGACCTGCTCGAGCAGGCCCATCCGCCGGACCACCTCGGTGGCGGTGCCGAGGACGTCGATGGCCTGCCCGCCCGGCCGCGGGGTGGGGGAATTCTCGACGATCGTGGGTGTGAATCCGTAGCGCCGCAGCCAGAACGCGAGGGCGGGCCCCGCGATGCTGGCGCCGGAGATGAGGACGTTCTTGGTGCTCGTCTGCTGCATGTCTCGACCATAGAACCGATTTGGGCAATTGCGCAAGACATTCGTCTCATGCGCATGCGCTAGTCTGGCCGGCATGGGAAATCGTGAGGATCTGCTCGCCGGCGCGCGGCAGTGCCTGTTCGACAAGGGCTATGCCCGCACCACCGTGCGCGATATCGCCGCCGCGTCGGGGGTGAGCATGGCCGCCATCGGCTACCACTTCGGGACCAAGGAGGCACTGCTCACCGCCGCCCTCGTCGAAGCCACCCGGGAGTGGGGCGACGAACTCGCGAACACGCTGGGCGACGCGGCCGACCCGGGCCCGGATCCGCTGCGGCACTTCGCCTCTCGCTGGGACGCGGTCCGCGAGTCCATCACCGCGCACCGCGGGCTGTGGGGAGCGACCTTCGACGCGCTCTCCCATCCCGAGACCCGGGCCCAGCTGGCCGAGCAGACCGACGAGTCGCGGTCGGGGCTGGCCCGGCTCTTCGGCGGCACCGGCGCGGGCGACACCGGCCGGACTGTCGGCGCGTTCTATCAGGCGCTGCTGGTGGGGCTCGCGGCGCAGGCGCTCATCGACCCCGAAACCGCCCCCACCGGAGCGGAACTCGCCGAGGGGCTGCGTCGGATCGCCGGGCTGCCCGCGGCTTCCGACGAGTAGGCGACCCCGCGCTCCGTCGCCGATCCGGAGTGGGGCAGGGTGAGGCGGTGCCCAGCATTGTCTTGGACCGGGTCAGTCTCGGCCACGGATCGACCTCGGTACTCGTCGAGGTCGATGCCACCTTCGCGGCAGGGCGGTGCACGGCCGTGGTCGGACCGAGCGGGGCGGGCAAGACGACCCTGCTGCGGCTGCTGAATCGGTTCGGCGAACCCGACAGCGGCCGGGTGCTGCTGGACGGGATCCCGGTGGCCGACCTGGATGTACTGGCGCTGCGGCGGCAGGTGGGGTTGGTGCCGCAGCGCCCGGTGTTGCTCACCGACACGGTCGCCGAGGAGGTGTGCGTGGGGCGGGCCGTCGATTCCGAGCGGGTGGGCGAATTACTCGGGGCGGTCGGCTTGCCCGACGGGTTCGCGGCGCGCCGCTGCGCCGAGCTGTCCGGGGGTGAGGCACAACGGGTTTGCCTGGCGCGGGCGCTGGCGGTGGAGCCGCGCGTGCTGCTGCTCGACGAGCCGACTTCGGCGCTGGACGGGGCGTCGGCGGTGGCGATCGGCGCGTTGATCCGGGCGCATGTGGCGACCGGCGGCAGCGTGGTGCTGGTCAGCCATGATCCGGGATTCGTGGCGGAGGCGGCGGACGAGGTGTGGACGCTGGCCGCCGGGCGGCTCACGCGCGGTGCGGAAACGGGGAATCAGCCATGACCCCGGGACTTTCGGTGCCCGACTGGACGGGCGTCGGCGCGTCGCTGGTCCTGGTCGCGCTGGCGGCGGCCATCGCCTACCGACAGCAGCTGCATCTGACCCGCGAACTGCTGATCGCGGCGGCCCGGGCCGGGATGCAGCTCGTCGCGGTGGGCGCGATTCTGCTGATCCTGTTCCGCCACACCGGATTGCCGGGCGCGCTGGGCTGGGTGGTCCTGATGATCGTCATCGCCGGGCAGGTGGCCGGGCGACGCGGGGCGGGGCTGCCGCACGCGACGCGCTCGGCGACCGTCGGCGTGGCGTTCGGCGCGTCCATCACTCTGGGCGCGCTGATCGCGCTCGGCATCATTTCCACCCAGGCGCGGGTGGTGGTGCCGGTGGGCGGCATGATCGTGTCGTCGGCGATGCAGTCGACCGGAATCGCTCTGCGCCGCCTGGTCGAGGACGCGCGCCGGGCCCGCGATGCCGTGGAAGCGCGGCTGGCACTGGGTCTTTCGGCGTACCAGTCGTTCCTGCCGAATCAGCGTTCGGCGCTGCGCACCGCGCTGATCCCGGCCATCGACTCGACCAAGGTGGTCGGTCTGATCAGCCTGCCGGGCGCGATGACGGGTTTGATTCTGGCGGGCGTGGATCCGCTGACGGCCATCCGCTATCAGATCGTCGTGATGTACATGCTGCTCGCGGCCACGACCCTGGCCGCGCTCGCGGCCACCCGGGTGGCCGAGCGGACCCTCTTCGACGGTGCGCAACGCCTGATCCGGCTGCCCGACTGACGACAGTCAAGCCCGCAAAATCCTACTGAGTGAGATTTCAAATGCGAGCTCAAACGTACGAAATGCCGTTATCGTTACGGTGTCGTCGGTAAAGTGCTTGGGGGATAGGTAGTTTCGTATGGAAGCGATCGAGTTCTTCATGCCGTTCGCATCCGCGGGGGTGAATCCCGCGGAGCCGGAAGCCGAAGCGGGGATGTGGTCCTGGCTGGAGGCCTACGGGCTGGTTCCCACCGAGCCCACCCGGCGGCGCATGGAACGCACCCGCCCGGCGCGCATGTACGCCCTCTGGTGTCCGAGCGCGGACGCCGACGAACTCACGCTGCTGAGTCAGTACACCGCATGGGCTTTCATCGTGGACGATCAGTTCGACATCGAAATTCCCGATCCGCGCCGGTGTCTGGAGGCCATTACCGCCATCGAGGCCGTACTGGACGGTACGACAACACCTTCCGGCGTGCTGGCGGTCGCCTTGGCCGAGTTGTGGCCGCGGCTGTGCCATGGCCGGTCGCCGGCCTGGCGGCGGAGCGTGCGCCGGGAGATCCACGACTGGCTGTGGACCTATTACACCGAGAGCGTCGGCCGGCTATCGGGCAATCTGCCCGACCTCGACACCTACCGCGCACATCGGCGAGACGGCGTGGCGCTGTTCGTGTTTCTCGATATCAGCGAACGCGCCGAGGATGTGGACCTGTCCGCCGCCGTCCGCCACCTGCCCGCCATGCGCAGCCTGCGGGTGGCGGCCGTCGAACACATGGGCCTGTTCAACGATGTGCTGTCGGTTGCCTCGGACGAGGCCTCCGGCTACCTCTACAACTCGGTACTGCTCGCGCAGTATCACCACGGGCACAACAGAGCTCAGGCCCGGCAACTGGTCAACGGCATGCTCTCCGAATGCATCGAGCACATGATCGAGGCGGTGCAACGCCTGCCGACCGAGCTCGACGATGCCGGCCTCACCGGTCGCGAGCGCGCGGACGCCCTGGTCACCGCCCATAATTACACCGTCTATGTGCGCGCCAACCACGACTACCACTATCAGGCGGCCCGCTACACGAGCGCACCCGCGGAGGCGCTCGAGCACGGCCTGCCACTGACCTGAAGCAGGAAACCTTCCGGCGTTGCCGAAATGAAATCCATAGGCAACCCTCAGGTTTCAGACTGTGATGGGACCATGAGCTTCTTCCGAGCATGGCTGCCCAGCCGCCATCGGGTGGCTGCGGCGACCGTGTCCGAGCGAGCGGGGCCGATTATGCGAGCGTCGAAACCGATCCGATTCACCGTAGGACAGCACGCCGAGGGCAAACGCCGGTGGGGCCTGTCCCGCCCGGCCGCGGCCGCCCTGGCCGACCGTGACGAAACCTGCGCCCGCGCACCCGAATCCCTATCCCTCCCGCTCGACGTGGATACCGAGCGGAGAGCTCGCAGACGCCTGTCCGAGGCCCGGGTCGCCATCGATCCGGTGCTGCGCTCGGCGGTCGGCGCGCTGGCCGAACCCCTGGATGTGATGGCCGGGTACCACTTCGGGTGGTGTGATCCCGAGGGACAGACGGTCACCGGCGCGCAGGGTAAGGCGCTGCGCCCGGCCCTCACCTTCGCGGCGGCCGCGGCCTGCGGCGGCGCGGTCGCGGAGTCGGTGCACGCCGCCGCGGCCGTCGAACTGCTGCACAACTTCTCGCTCGTCCACGACGACCTCATGGACACCGATCCGTTCCGGCACGGCCGGCCGACGGTCTGGCGCATCTGGGGCGAGACCAATGCGACGCTGCTCGGCGACGCGTTGCAGGCGGTCGCGCTCGGCGTGCTGTGTGACGGCGCGCCCGAGACCGTCACCGCCGAGGCCGTCATCCGGCTGGCCAATGCCACGGTCACGCTGTGCCGGGGCCAGTACGCGGACTGTGCCTTCGAAACCCGGCCTGCCGTCAGCGTCGACGAGTATCTGGCCATGGCCGCCGGGAAGACCGGCGCGCTACTCGGCTGCGCCTGCGCACTGGGCGCGCTGTGTGCCGGGGCCGACCACCGCGTGGTGTCGGCCATGCACACCTTCGGCACCGAGATCGGGCTCGTGTTCCAGCTCGTCGACGACTTCATCGACATCTGGGGCGATCCGGAGATCACCGGAAAACCGGCGCACAGCGACCTGATTCACCGCAAACAGTCCTTCCCGGTGGTGTGCGCCCTGGAATCGGATACCGCGGCCGGCCGCGAACTGGCCCGCCTCTACCACGCCCGCCATCCCATGACCGCGGCCCGCGCGGCCCGGGCGGCGGACCTGATCGAGCAGGCGGGCGGCCGCCAGCGCACCCTGCACCGCGCGGCCGCTGCCCTGGACGCCGCGTTCGCGGCCCTGCCCGGCGATCTGGCCTCCGACGACCTCACCGCCCTCGCCCAGCTGATGGCACACCGCGATCACTAGACCGTCGGGAGCGTCAACTCGATGTCGCCGGGCGCTGTCGGAGGCCCCCACCGCGGGAGCGGCGGCCGGGTTCCGGCCCCACCCGTTCGGCCCGTCGCGAACGGATGCGCCGATGCCAGGACGGATCCGTACCCTCTGACGGATGAGCACACCCTCGGCGACCTCACCGTGGACACCCTTGCGCATCAATACTTTTCGCGCCCTGTGGATCGCCTCGATCGCCTCCAACGTCGGATCCTGGATGCACCTGGTCAGCGCCTCCTGGCTGATGACCACGCTGACCGGATCGGCCGCGCTGGTGGCATTGCTGTCCACCGCCAATGCCCTGCCCAGTTTTGTGCTGGCCCTGCCCGCGGGCGCGCTCGCCGACATCCTCGACCGCCGCCGCCTGATCCTGTTCACCCAGGCGTGGCAGCTGGTGGTGGCGGCGCTGCTCGGCGCACTCACGCTGTCGCACAGCGTGAATCCGGCGCTGCTGCTGACCGCGACGCTGCTGTTGGGCACCGGCGCGACGCTCGGCATGCCGGCCTTCAGCTCGATCACCCCCGAGCTGGTGCCCGCCGCGCAGTTGCCCGCCGCGATCAGCCTCAACTCGGTGGCGATGACGGCCTCGCAGGCGATCGGACCGGCCATCGGCGGCGTGCTGGTGGCCGCGGTCGGATCCGGTGGCGTCTTCCTGCTCAATGCCGCGTCGTTCCTGGGAGTGCTTGCGGTGGTGTATATCTGGCGACGCCGGCCCACCGCGACGGCACTGCCGCCCGAGCATCTCACCACGGCCATCCGCACCGGCCTGCGCTATGTGGCCAATGCGCCCGAACTGCGCGCGGTGTTGGTTCGCGCCGCCGCCTTCGTGCTCTGCTACGGTGCGCTGCCGTCCCTGCTGGCCGTGGTGACCCGCGTGCGTCTGCATCAGACGGCGACCACGTACGGTCTGCTGCTCGGTGTACTCGGGGTCGGTGGCGTGTGCGGCGCATTGGTGCTGCCGCGCATCCGGCACCGCCATTCCCCCGATCGGATCGCGCTGGCCTGCAGTCTGCTCTACGCCGCCTGCCTGCTGACGGTCGCGCAGCTGACCGCCTTCCCGCCCGCGCTACCGGTACTGTTCCTCGCCGGCATGGCGGGCATGGGTGTGATGTCGACGCTCAATATCGCGGCACAATCGGTGCTGCCCAGCTGGATTCGCGGTCGCGGACTGGCGGTGTTCCAGCTGGTGTTCCAGCTCGGCTTCGCGGTGAGCGCGGCCGGCTGGGGTGCGGTGGCCGGCACCGCGGGACTGCCCACGGCACTCACCGCGGCCGGGGTGGCACTCGCTGCGCAGACGGTGCTGGGCCTGTGGTTCCGGCTCGTGGCCGCCGAGCAGATCGATGTCCAGGCCGCGCACGTGCTGGAACCGTACGTGCCGCTGTCGCTGGCCCCCGACGACGGCCCGATCATGCTCACCGTCGAGTACCGCATCCCCGCCGAGCACCTGGCCGACTTCCATGCCGCTATTCCCGACCTGCGGCGTTCCCGCCGCCGTGACGGGGCCATGCACTGGGCGATGTACTCCGATCCGGTCGACCCGGACCGCCACGTCGAGACCTTCATGAGCCCGTCGTGGGTGGAGCACGAGCGCCTGAGCCAGCGGGTCACGGGGACGGACGCGCTTGCGGTGCAACGGATTCGGTCACTGCACGTGGGCGAGGAGGATCCGGCGCTGCGGGCGCTGGTGAGCGACCGGGTGCATCGGGGCTGAAAGCAGCGGCAGGGTTGAAAACAAAAGTACGTGTAACCCTGGGTTACACGTACTCTGTTTTTCGGAAGAATTTTCTGATGAGGTAGGCGAACTGTATCAGAGCCTCCGGATGCGTGCCATCCAAGCCGCGACATCCACCAGGCCCGCGGGGGACACCTCGAGTCCCACCGCCTGATCGGCGACGGTGGCGGTGACCCGGCCACGGTAGCGGGTGGGTTCCAGGCTCTCCAGTTCCCAGCCCGCGCCGAAGGCTTCCCGGATCACGGCGTCGCTGATGCGGGGGCCGAAGCCGGGTTCGGCGTCGGAGAGCGCCAGAAGGTGGACGACGCCGCCGGGCTTGCAGACGGCGTGCAGGCTGCGGACGTAGGCGGCGCGGGCCTCGGGTTCGGTGCCGAAGACGTGGAACAGGGCGCTGTCGACCACGGTGTCGAAGGCGGGCGCGGAGCCCGGAGGATCGCCCGCGAAGTCGGCATTGGCACCGAGGGCCAGGGCATCGGCGACCTCGAAGCGGACGGCCGGAACGCCCTGGGCGGCGGCATTCGCGCGGGCGTATTCGATTGCGCTGGGGGAGAAGTCGACGCCCAGCACGTCGTAGCCGAGGCGGGTGAGCAGGATGGTGTGCTCGCCCGCACCGCAGCCCGGCTCGAGGACGCGGCCGCGGATCTCACCGGCGCGTTCCAGTGCCGCGATGGCGGGTTGTGGTTCGCCGATCACCCAGGGCGCGGTGTCCTCGTCGTAGACGGTGTTCCAGATTTCTACCGGTCGAGTCATGGTTCCACCCTGCAACCTCGAGCGCACTCGAGGTCAATCCCCGGATAGCCCCCAACCGCAGCGGATCGACCGCCCACAATGTGGACATGCCCAAGTCTTGCCTGCTGCTGCAGCTGCGACCCGAGCAAGCGGCCTCCGACCAGGAATACGAAGCGATCCTCGACGCGGGCGGGCTCGCGGCCGCGGACGTGGTGCGGGTCGAGATGAATCGCGGCATGCCCGATCTCGAGCTCGAGGACCACTGGGCGGTGATCGTCGGCGGCGGGCCGAGCAACCTCAGCTACCCCGAGGCCAAGAAGTACGACTATCAGCGGGTCTTCGAACCCGAGCTGAAGAAGCTGCTCATCGAGATCGTGCGCCGTGACATGCCGTACCTGGGCGCGTGCTACGGGTTGAGCATGCTCGCCGACGTGCTGGGCGGGCCGGTCGGCACCGAGCGCTACGGCGAGACCCCCGGCGCGACGACCATCGAACTCACCGAGAACGCGGCGAAAGACCCGCTGCTGAACGGACTTCCGGAGACGTTCCGGGCCTTCGTCGGGCACAAGGAGTCCTGCCAGGACGTTCCCCCGGGTGCGGTGCTACTCGCGAGTTCGGCCGTCTGCCCGGTACAGGCGGTGCGGGTCGGGGAGAACGTCTACGCCACCCAGTTCCACCCCGAACTCGACGGCCGGGGCCTGGCGCTGCGCATCGAAATCTACCGGCACGAAGGCTATTTCGACCCGAGCGAGGCCGACTCCCTGACCGAACTCGGGCACCGCGAGCACATCACGGTGCCGCAGGAGATTCTGCGGCGCTTCGTCGCCCGGTACCGGGTGTGAGGACGGGGCGGACAGGCGCGGAACCGCGCCGTGTCAGCACAGCGGTGGCGGCGAAGAGGGCGAGGGTGAGCCAGATGTAGGCGTTGTGGTCCAGGACGGCGAAGGGGCCGCGGCTCGGGAGGTCGAAAACACTGCCGTAGTGCAGGTCCAGCAGCTCGAAGACACCGCCCGAGCAGGCGAGGAAGACGACGAGCAGACCGGCCACGGTCGGCAGGGAGCGGTGGCGCAGGGCGAGGTCGGCCAGGTAGATGAGCAGGGGAGCCAGCCAGACCCAGTGGTGGATCCAGCTGTACGGGGAGACGACCGTGCTGGTCAGACCACACAGCACCACGGCGGGAAGTTCACGGCCGGTGACCGAGAGACGGCGGGCCAGGATCAGGCAGACCACCGCGATGGCGAGAGCGGCTGCGGCCCACAGCAATTGGATGCTGCCGGCCGCGCCCAGGGTACGGGCGAGCATGCCGCGCAGAGATTCGTTCTGCGGATTCTCGGGGACACCGACCCGGGCAGGGTCGGCGAAGGCGCCGCTCCAGAACGCCAGCGAATCCTTCGGCAGCACGGCCAGGCCGATCACCATGGTGGCTACCAGCGCGCCGGTGGCGGTGGCGGCCGCCCGGAATCGGCGAGTCACCAGTAGGTAGACGATGAAGAACGCCGGGGTCAGCTTGATGCCGGCCGCGATACCGGTCAGCACGCCCTTGCAGCGGGAGGAATCGGGCAGCGCCATATCGGCCAGCACCAGGAGCAGCAGCAGGATATTGACCTGCCCGAAGGCCTCGGTCTCCCGGATCGGCTCGCACAACAGCAGCAGAGCGGCGGCAGCGGGACCCACGATCAGCATGCGGCGGTCGCGCCGATAACCGAGCACCGACAGTGCCGCCCAAACAGATCCGGTGAGCATCGCGAAATTCGCGAGTCCCCCGGCCCAGGTGAAGACCGACCCGTGCAGCCACGCCAGCGGCACGAACATCAGTGCCGCGAACGGGGTGTACACGAACTCCCACACTCCGCGCGTGTGCCCCCGCAACGGGGTGTCGTACACCGAAACATCGTGCACCACACGGTCTGCCGCGATCTGATACACGCCGAGATCGACCAGGTGCAGCATCGCGCGGGGCGCGGCCAGCAGCTGACCGAGGTAGTACCACCCGGCCAGTCCACCCAGCACCGCTACCAGCCACACCACGACCAGCGGAATCGAGCGCCGTTGCGGCGCATCCTGATTCGTGGCCAGCACCTGTTCGGCCGTCGACAACGGCATCCACACACCCCCGCTTCCGGGCTTCCGATTGCCCGCCCCACCGTAGTGACGGGCCCACCTGATCGCCAGCCGCCCTCGGCGCGTGCGGACCGTCCGGGAGTGTCGAAATCGCCGGTTAGGACCGGTCGGTGCACGGCTGTGGGTCGTGTCGATCGGCCGCTGACCTTGGCCGAGGTGCACCGATCACATCCTGGCCAACCGCTCGATGGCGTCGCGGGGCACTGTCTCCGACACGCCACCGTCTCCCGCCCGACGAGGCGTGCGGCGGGCGGTGAAGCGCGCGGCCCGGCGTGTTCAGCGCCGCCCGCAGCTTGTCCTCGAATGTGTGCAGTGTGGCCGTCGAAGTCGGGCGGGCGGGCGGTTTTTGCTCCACCGCAGGGCCAGCGCCCGCGACCGCTCCCGACTGAGTGGAGGGATCGGGTCAGGCACGGAGGAGGACCTTCAGGGAGCGACGGTCGTCCATGGCACGGTAGGCGTCGGGGGCGTCATCGAGGGGGAGTTCGGTATCGAAGACCCTGCCGGGGTCGACGGTGCCGTCGAGCACCGCCGGGAGCAGGGTTTCGATGTAGGCGCGGGCGGGTGCGGGGCCGCCGGTGAGAGTGATGTTGGGGCCGAAGAGGTCCCAGCCGACCGGGGCGTTGTTGTATTGAGGAAGGCCCACGCGGCTGATCACGCCGCCCGGGCGGACCACGCCCAGGGCCTGTTCGTAGGCGGGCATGTGGCCGACCGCTTCGATGACGACGTGGGTGCCGTCGCCCCGGGTCAATTCGCGCACCGCGGCGACACCCTCGGCGCCGCGTTCGGCGACCACGTCGGTGGCGCCGAATTCGCGTCCCAGATCGGTGCGCTCCTTGTGGCGGCCCATGAGGATGATCCGGGGTGCGCCCAGCTGCCGCGCGGACAGGACGCCCAGGAGGCCGACCGCACCGTCACCGATCACGGTGACCGTGGTGTCCGCGGTGACCCGGGCCTTCACGGCCGCGTGGTAGCCGGTGCCGTACACGTCCGACAGCGTCAGCAGCGACGGGACCAGCGGCGATTTCTCCTCGACCGGTACCGGGACGAGGGTGCCGTCGGCGAGCGGCACCCGCACGGCCTCGGCCTGGCCACCGCGCACATCGCCCGCGTTCCAGAAACCGCCATGGCGGCAAGAGGTTTGCAGTCCCTCACGGCAGAAATCACAGGTGCCGTCCGACCAGGCGAAGGGGGCAATCACGAAATCACCCTTCCCGACCGTGCGGACCTCGCTTCCGACGTCCTCGACGACGCCGACGAACTCGTGGCCCATCGATTCGCCCTGCTCCGAGACGGGCATGTTGTGGTACGGGTGCAGATCGGAACCGCACACGCAGCTGCGGACGACGCGGACCAGGGCGTCGGTGGGGTGTTGAACCACGGGATCGGGAACGTCGATGACGCGGACATCACCGGCACCGTACATGTAGGTCGCTCGCATGAGACTCCTTCGCTCGGTACCGATGCTGGTCAGGGTTGCGGGAAGTGCGCGGTAGCAGTCCGGCCCTTCCCTGTGGGCGGGTTGTTCAGGCGTTCCATGCGCTCTCCTCCCATCGAAGGGGACGTCATAGCTAATTATTTGCCACCTGCCGATTCCGCTGCCGGCCGACCCCGTCTCTCCCGATGGTTCGTGTGTCAGGGCCGTTCATAGCGGCCGGTGAGTCTGCCACGGGCGATCACATGCCCGGTGACGGCAGCGAGCACGGTGGGCAACGTTGCGCCATCGGTCAATCCGCTCGGCTCGTCGAGCGCCACGAGCTGGAAGACGTAGCGGTGCGGTCCGTGACCGGGGACGGGGCGTGGACCGGCGTAGCCCCGGCGGCCGAACGTCCCGGTGCCCACCCTGATGCTGCTGCTCGTCTCACCGCAATTCGAGCCGAGCGCTCCCTCCTGGACGCCGGCGATGCGCGGATCGATTCCGGCGAACACGCCGTGCACAACCGGACGGCGCAGAGGAGCGTCGGGGTCCTCGATGATGAGGACCAGTTCGACGGCCTCGACGGGCACACCCGACCAGTGCAGTGGTGGGGATACGTTGTCTCCCAAGCCTGTTCCCGCGTGCAGACGCGGAATGTCCCCGCCGTCAGCGAAGGCGGCACGGCCCACCGTCAGGGTTTCGGGTGCATGCTGGACGGCCGGATCGAACCACGCGGTGCGGCCGATTCCGGCTCGCACCGGACGCAGGAGTCTCCCGATCAAACGAATTGCCATGGCTGGTCCGATTCTGTGGGGTCGGTTGCGGTCACGACAGGAAGCCCTGCTCGGCCAGGCACGCGAGAATCCCTCCGCTACTGATGATGTCCAGCAGCAACGGCGGCAAGGGGCGGCCCAGGCCACTGATCCCGGTGGACTCGTTTCTGTACGTTCCCGTCGCGAGATCGACAGTGCCGGTCTGGCCGTCCTGGAAGTGCTCGGTGATTCCGGATGCGGTGAGCGCGGGCAGCCCCGCATTCACAGCGTTGCGGAAGAACAGCGAGTTGAAACTCTCCGCGACCACGGCGGCGACGCCCAGCCGCTGGAAGAGGGCGGCGACCGGACGGGAGGAGCCGACGCCGAAATTCGTTCCGGCGATGACGATGTCGCCGGGGACGACGAGATCGGTCCAGCCGGGCCGTACCTGGTAGAAGATGTGCCGGGCGGCCTCGGGCAGCTCGAGTTTCATGGCGAAGGCCGGGTACATCGCGTCGGTGTCGAGGGAGTCGCCGAAGACCCAGACGCGGCCGGTGATGGTGGTGCTCATGCGGTGACGCTCCGGGGGTCGGTGATGTAGCCGGTGATGGCGGAGGCCGCGACGGTGGCGGGTGCGGCCATGTAGATCTCGGCCTCGGTGCTGCCCATGCGGCCGGTGAAGTTGCGGGTGCTCGAGGTCAGGCAGACCTCGCCGGGCCCGACCACGCCCATGTGGTAGCCGAAGCAGGCGCCGCAGGTCGAATTGGTCACCACCCCACCGGCGTCGGCGATGTCCTGCAGGTATCCCAGTCGCATGGCGTCCCGGTAGACCTGCTGGGAGGCGGGCGTGACCAGCAGCCGGACGCCGGGGGCGACGGTGCGGCCGCGCAGGATCCGCGCGGCGATGCGGAGATCTTCGAGCTGGCCGTTGGCGCAGGACCCGATGAACGCCTGGTCGATGCGCCGGGGCTCGACCTGCGAGACCGGCACCCCGTTGCGGCTCACCGTGCCCGGGCGGGCGACGTACGGTTCGAGGCCCGACAGGTCGATCGTGCGGATGTCGGCGTATTCGGCGTCCGAATCCGCCTCGGCGGCAATGAAATCCGTCACCCCGCGCGCGGCGAGAAACTCGCGTAGCAGCTCGTCGACACCGAAAGTGGCGAAGTCGGCGGAGATTTCGGCGGCCTGGGTGGCGATCGTGCGCCGGTCGTTGAGCGGGACCGTCGGCAGGCCCGGCCCGCCGAATTCGAGATTCTGGTTGGTGGCGTCACCGTAGGTGTCGGCGAGAAAGAGGAAGACGTCCTTGCCGCTGACCTCCGGCGGAAGCGCGCCGGTGAGTTCGTAACGCACCGTGGGGGCGAGTTCGAACCAGGTGGCGCCGGTGCACAGGATGGAATACACCTCGGCCGGGCCGAGTCCGCGAGCAGCGGTGTTGTATGCGCCGCCCGCGCAGGTGTGCGAGTCGGTGCAGGCGAGCACCTCCCCGGGGCGGGCCAGCCCGTTCTCGGCGATGACCTGGTGGCAGATGCCGTGCCGGCCGACATCGTAGAAGTGCTCGATCCCGAAGTCCGCCACGAACTTCCGCGCCTTCGGACCGCCCGCGGCGTCCTTGAGCGACGGCGCCGGTACGGCGTGGTCCATGACGACCGCGACCTTGCGGGGATCGTGGATGCGCCGGGGCTGCTGCCACAGTGTGGCGAACTGCAGATCGATCAGGACGCACATGTCGACGTCGACGGTCACGAGGTCCCCGGGCCGGACCCTTGGCACCCCGGCCTTGCGGGCCAGCAGATTCTCGATCATGGTCATGCCCATGGGTCAGGCTCCTTCACGGTAGCGTTCGCCCAGCTCCGACCATTCGGCCAGACCGACGAGGTTGAAGAACTCGGCAGGTTTCGCGGGCAGCAGCGGCCCGGGATCGCGGCCGGCGAGTTCGGCCAGGCCGGTGAGCATCGCGTACGCCGCGGCGCCCAGCGGGAGCGAGGGGTGGATGGCGATCGAATAGCCCAGTTCCCGCAGGCGCGTGGCGGATTCGATCGGGGTGAGGCCGCCCAGGACGAGATTGATGAGCAGGGGAGCGGACACCTCCCGCGCTATGCGCTCGATCTCGGCGGTGCCCTGCGGCGCCTCGACGAAGACCACGTCGGCGCCCGCCGCCGCGTAGGCGTTGGCCCGGCCGATGGCGACGTCGATACCGAGCGGGCCGCGGGCGTCGGTGCGGGCGATGACGACCAGCTCCGGATCCGTGCGCGCCTCCAGTGCGGCGGTGAGTTTGGTGACGAACTCCCCGGCCTCGATCAGCTCCTTGTCGGGCAGGTGCCCGCACTTCTTGGGGAAGGCCTGGTCTTCGAGCTGGATCGCGGCGACGCCGGCGGCCTCGTATTCGCGCACGGTGCGAACCACATTGAGCGCGGTGCCGTATCCGGTGTCGGCGTCGGCGAGCAGCGGGATGTCGCCGAGGACGCGCACCAGCATCCGGGCGCGCTCGACCATTTCGGTCTGGGTCACCAGCCCGATGTCGGGGAGTCCGAAACCGCTGGCGGCGACGCCCGCGCCGGTCAGGTAGGCGGCGGGGAAGTCCAGCCGGCGGACCAGGGAGGCGGACAGGCCGTCGAATACGCCGGGGGCGACGGTGATTTCGGCACGGTCGGAGAGGGCGGCGCGTAGTCGCGCCCGCGATGGGGTGGTCATCGGTGGGGATCCTGTTCCAGGTTGTCGAGGGCCCCGGCGACGGGCGCGGCGAGCAGGTCGGCCAGCTCGCGCAGATCGGGGAGCTCGTCGATGCCGAGCACTGCCCGCTGGATGGCGTCGAGCCGATCGGGCGAGACCAGGGGACCGACGAGGGAGCGGTACTTGGCGACGAGTTCGTCGTCGGTGACCGGGTCGGCGGGGCCGCCGTGCGGTTGGACGATCCGCTGTGCGAGCACCGTGCCATCGGTGAGGGTGATCGCCAGTTCGGTGGCGAAACGTTCGTGGACAGGGCCGTTCTGGATGTTCTCGTCCAGTTTCACCTCGACCTTGCCGAGCAGCTCCCAGACATCGTCGGCGTCCAGCCGGGCAGGGGTGAACTGCGGCGGCAGCACCTGGCCGTCGAGCAGCGCGACCGCCGCGGCATAGCCGAGATTCATCTGCGCGCCGATGGCCGTCAACGGCCGTTCCGGCTCCCACCAGCCATGGTGGTAGACGGTGTGGCCGACGCGAATCTCGATGTGCGCGACCGACTTCGGGTCGATGTGGTGGCGGGCGCGCAGCTCCAGCGCCGCCTGGACGGTGCCGTGCAGTCCGCCCTGGGCCGCATACGACTTCACCATGATGAACTCGGTGTGCCAGTTCTCGCCCAGACCGGCGATCACCTGGGCGGGGTCCGGGTCGTGGCCCTCGCCGAAGACCGACAGGTAGCCGCCGTAGGGCCGATCGAAGACCTGCTTGATCCCGGTGTACCCGGCAGCGGCCAGACCGGCCGCGTAATAGCCGTTGCGGGCGGCGAATCCGTGCTGCATGCGCTTGGACATCGCCTCGTACTGGGCCGCCATCAGACCGGCGGACTGGGTGCCCGCCATGCCGAGCGCGTCCTCGAGCCGGGCGGCGGCGAGCGCCCGCAGCTTTCCGGCAACCATTGCGGCGGTGTGGGTTCCGAAGACCGGGCCGCTGTGCCAGCCACGAGAGAGCATCTCCGAGCCGTGCAGGGCCAATCCGACGCGCGGGCCGACCTCGAACCCGGCGATCGCGGCGGTCAGGGCCGTGGCGCCGGAGACCCCGCCGAGCTGCTGGGCGGTCGCGAGCAGGACCGGCAGGATCAGGGAGGTGCTGTGCAGGGGCGCGAGCGGATGGAAATCGTCGAGCTCGAAGCCTTGGATGAAGGTGCTGTTCAGCAGAACCGCGGCGGGCCCGCTGGTGGTGGCACCGGTTCCGATCACGGTCGCCGCGCCCGTGCTCTCCAGGTCCAGTACCGCCGAGGTGGCGACTCGGGACCAGGGCAGCTGGGCGCCGACCAGACCGCACGCCACACCATCGAGCAGCAGGTGCTTGGCGCGGGTCCGCATCCGCTCGGGGATCTGCTCGGGCGTCAACTGCTCGACCCAGCGGGCCAGCGGTACCGTGACGCCCGTCGTCGATTCGCTCATGTCCTCAGTGAACGGCAGGCCAGCTGCCTGTCCCTGACATTGCGGGGGAGTCGCACAATGGGTACATCTGCTGCGGGAAATCGACGGAATGGACATGGGTGGTGCGGGAGAGCAACCTCGACGAGGTCGACCTGATGCTGCTCGACGCGTTGCACGCCAACCCCCGGGTCAGCTTCGAACGGCTGGGCCCGGCACTCGGGGTTTCGGCGGCCACGGCCGCCCGCCGGTGGCAGCGACTGTCGGAATCCGGGCGCGCGTGGGTGTCGTCGGTGCCCGGCCCGCAGGTTGCGCTGGTCGGCGCGGTGTGCGAGGTGCGGGCACAGCCGGGCCGGGCCGCGGCCGTCGCCGCCGGACTCGCCTCGATCCCGCAGGTCATGAGTGTCTATGGCACCGACGGCGATTTCGACCTGCACACCCTGGTGTTGGCCGACAGCCCGGCGGCCTTGAGCATCCTCCTGCTCGAGCGGCTGCCCGCGGTGCCGGGCATCGCACGGGCACGCTCCACCGTGGCGCTGCAGTGGCACAGCGGCGTGCACTGGCGGCTCGGCGCGATCGACAGCGATCAGCAGCGGTCGGTTGCCGAGGAGGGCAGTGGCGAGTCGCGAAAAGCGATGCGCTACCGCACTTTCGAGCCCGGCGACCGGGACCTGTTCCTCGCCCTCCAGCACGACGGCCGGGCCAGGTACCGGGATCTGGCCCGCGAGCTGAACACCTCCGAGCATCTCGTGCGCCGGCAGCTCGATGCCCTGGTCCGCCGCGGAATGCTGGCCTTCCGAACCGATTTCGCGCGCGGCGCGGGCGGCTGGCCGACCGAGTACGTACTCTGGCTGTCGGTTCCGCACCGGGACCTGGACGCGGCGGGGACCGAGATCGCCTCCTGGCCGGAAACCCGGATCTGCCTGTCCACGGTCGGGCGGGCGAACATCATGGTCATGGCCCAGGTGCATCGCATCGCGGACCTGGGCGCCATCCTCGGCCGGATCGCTACGGCGCTGACCGATGCGGTCGTCATCGACCAGCGCCTCGTGCTGCGGGCGTTCAAGTCGTGGGGGCGGCTGCTGGACAGCTCGGGGCACGCGGTCGGCATGGTGCCGGTCAACCCGTGGGCGGCGGTGGCGGACACCTGAGACGTGCCCGTGGATCGAGAGCCGTTGCCGTGCAGCGGCTCTCGATCGCTCAGCCGTCGTGGACTGCGATCAGGCCCGGGATCACACCGAGATAGGCGGTGCTGTCCGGGCCGATGGCGATTCCGGCGTAGTTGTTGTTGAACCCGGGGCCGGTGCCGGTGAGCTGCTTCCACACCGTCGCTCCGGTGCGGAAATCCAGGGCCGTGAGGTACCAGGGATCGCCGGCCTCGGTGCCCTTGGTATAGGTGTAGATCAGACCGGTGGCGAGCGACAGCTTGGGCACGACGGTCGGTGCGGCCTCGATCGTGTTGGTCCACACCTGGTGGCAGCCATTGCCGTCGGGGTCGATGTCGATGCGGGCGAAGCCGGGGGTGGTGGTCTTGCCCAGCAAGGCGGCCTCGGGACCGGTGTAGCCGTAATTGTTTTCGACGATCAGCGCGTTTCCCGCGCTGATCAACGAGTTCTCGGTATCACTGGCGCCCGCCTCGAACACCGGCACGGCGCACACCTGCCGCTGCGCCGCCCCGGGAGCGGTGCGGTAGACCACGACGTTCATCGGGTCGGCGTTGTCGGTGATGGCGACATAGCCGCCGGACAGGAGGGTGGGTGTGGTGCCGGTGCCGTCGTCGACCTGGCCGGGCTTGCGCTGTCCACTGTTGGCGTAGGTGACCCGCCAGGTGACGGCGGGTGCGCCGCCGGGCCCGGCATCGAAACGCAGCAGCTCGCGGTTGGTGGCGATGTACACATCACCGTCATTGCCAACGGCGAAGGAGTTCTCGATCTCGCCCTCGGCGCCGTCGCCGAGCCGGATCACCTGTGCGGCACCGGTGTTCAGGTCGAGGGTGCCGACCACACCGTCGGTCCGGGTGACGAACCACAGCAGCCCGTTGCTGTCGGGCAGCGCCGAGTTGAAGGTCTCCCCGGGCCGCAGCACACCGCTCAGGTCGTAGTCGTGCGCGAGCGTGAAACCGTCGCCGCCGGCGTTCTCGGCGAACACCCGGATGTGGCCGTCGCGGGAGGCGATCACCGCGCGATCGTCGTTGTCCAGATAGAAGTAGGCGCCGCCGGTGAAGTTCCCGAAGGCACCGGGCCGCAGGAACGCGCCCGGATCACCGGGTAACGCGCTGCGGCCCAGCACATTCAAGGTGACCGGGTCCAGCAGGTACAGCGCCGGGGACGGGCCGATGCAGGTGGTGACGATGCGGCCGGCCCGGTCGAAGGTGATCGACCCGCACTCTCCGCCGATCACCGCCGACACCACGCGGGGGTCGTGCCCGAGCGGTCCCGGGCGGGTGCTGGTGTTGCTCATCCACCCGTCGTCGTGGATGCCGGAGCTGCCGTTGGGCGCGAGATGGGGATGTTGCGGCACCGGCGGCACATCGGTGACCGGCTGTGCCACAGCCGGATTGCCGATGAATCCGGGCGGCGACCCCGGTACCGCGGGAATCGGGACGGCGGCCGCGCTACCGGCCACGGTGGCGAGCAACCCGGCGGCAGCGCCGGTGACGAGGTTGCCCCGCACGCTATTTCGCACCGATACCGTCCTGCAGGAAGTCGAAGAGCTGCTCCCCGAAGGGTTTCGCGGTCTGGGTGTTGTAATCGTTCCATCCGTCCTGCTGGGCCTGCTGCAGGTAGGAGGGTAGCGGCTGGTGCAGTTCGGTGCTGACCGCTTCGTCGTGCAACCGGCTCATGGTGTCGCGCAGGCCGCCGCCGATGGCCGCGACATTGTCCAGCTCGAGTTGCCCGTCGCCGGTCGAATAGTCGTACAGCTCGTATTCCTCCTGCTCGGCCGGGTCGATCTGCGCGGAGCCCGGCACCCAGTGCGAATAGCGGACGAACTTGGCGTCCGCGGTACGCAGTGCGATCACGTGACCGGGTGCGTCGTCGTTGAACCGGACGGCCGCCTCCTCGATGGAATGCTCGTCGGTGGTGTGCAGGATCCACGGCCGGCCGGGTGCGCCCGGATCGGCGGCGACGGCGGCGATATCGTGCCGCCCGGCCAGGTGCGCGTAGCGGTCCTCGGCCCGCCACCCGTTGCCGCCGGTGCCGATGGTCAGCAGCAGCGCGGCCAGGTCGACGCTGGAGGTCAGCTGATCGCGGGTGCCGGGTGCGGGGGTGAGCTGACCGCGTGGATCGTGGATGAACAGGGGTACGCGAATGGCCTCGTCGTAGGCGCCGCCGCCCTTGCCGTGCAGGCCGTGCGAACCGGCGTAGTCACCGTGGTCGGAGGTGAACACCACCACGGTGTTGGCGGCGACCTCCGGCCGGGTCGCCAATTCGGTGAGCACGCGCCCGATCTGGATATCGACCTGCTGCTGGAACCAGAGATAGAGGTTGCGCATGTCGATCCACTCCTGATCGGCCCCGGGCGTGCCGTAGGGCGCCAGCCCGAAGGTCACCGCCGAGACCTCCACCAGGGCCTTCTGCAGCCGCGGCTTGCGCGACAGCTGTTCGAGGCTCTCGAAATTGCCCGGCAGGTCGTTGATCCAGCGCGGAATGTTGTTGAACGCCAGCGTGCGTCGCGTCCAGCGCGGCCACCACTGGATGTCGTGCGGGTTGACCAGTGACACCGTCGTGCACCAGGGACCCTGTCCCGCATCGGTATTGAACCAGTCGACGAACTGGTCGACTATGCGCCCGTCCATCTGCAGGCCCTGTTCGGGCGCGCCGTTGGGCGAGGGGTAGGTGCCGCCGTCGAATCCGTAGCGGTCCAGGCCGCCCGGGGTGGTGTCGGCGTAGTGGCCCAGATGCCATTTGCCCCACCAGGTGGTGCGGTAGCCCTGCTCGCGCAGCATGGACCCCCAGGTCGGGAAGCCCGCCGCCAGCTCCGACTGCGAGGTCGACAGGCAGCCGGTCTGATGCGAGTACAGACCTGTCACCAGCACGCCGCGCGACGGCGTGCAGTCGTTGGCGGCCGTGTAGTGCTGCTCGAAGGAGACCGACTTGTTCCGCAGCGCAGCGATGTTCGGCAGGATGGTGTCGAGCACCGACTGCTCTGGGAACCACATCGGGGTGCGCATCTCGTCGACCAGGACCACCAGGATATTGGGCCGGTCCGGATGGTTGTCCATGCGTCGCGGGGTCGCGGCGGCCGGGCCGGTGGCGGCGACCGCCGCGGCGGTGGCGCCGGCCATCGCTCCGGTGCCGAAAAATCCTCGCCTGCTGATCATTTCGTGGATCCTCCGGTGGTGTCGGGAGCCGGGGTGGCGGCGATGAACTCGGCCACCACCGTCGCGAGCTGCGGGCCGCGGTCCTCCTGCAGGAAGTGACCGGCGCCGGTGATCGTGATGTGCGGCTGACCGGCCGCGCCGGGCACCCGCTCCTGGAAGGGGCGATAGCCGCCCGCGGTGATCGGATCACCGTCGGAGAAGGCGGTGAGCACCGGTTTCCCGAAGTGCGCCAACTGTTCCCACGCGCGCCGGTTGGCGGGGCCGGCCGGGTCGTCGGGGCGGGTGGGGACCAGCATCGGGAAGGCGCGCGCGCCCGCCTTGTAGGTCTCGTCGGGGAACGGGGCGTCGTATCCGGCCACCACCGCGGGGGACAGCTCGGTGCGGCAGCCGCCCACGATGATGCCGCCGACGGGGAATTGCGGTGTCTCCTGGGAGAACCGCTGCCAGGCGGCGAAGGCATCGGTCAGTTTCGCCTCACCCGTGGGCAGGCCGGTATTGGCGACCACCACCCGGGCGAAGCGGTCGGGGTGCTCGGCGACCAGCCGCAGGCCGATCAGCCCGCCCCAGTCCTGGCAGACCAGGGTGATACCCGAGAGGTCCAGGTGATCGAACAGCGCCTCGCGTACCCATTCGACGTGGCGGGCATAGGTGTAGTCGGCGCGGTCGGCGGGCTTGTCGCTGCGGCCGAAACCGATCAGATCCGGTGCGACACAGCGTTTCCCGGCCGCCACCAGCACCGGGATCATGTGGCGGTACAGGAAGCTCCAGGACGGTTCGCCGTGCAGCAGCAGCACGATCTCGCCGTCGCGCGGGCCCTCGTCGAGGTAGTGCAACCGCAGCCGGGAATCGCTGCCGTCGCCCGCCTCGACCTCGAGGTAGCGGGGTTCGAAGGGAAAGTCGGGCAGGGCGGCGAACCGCTCGTCCGGTGTCCGCAATGCGTGCATGAGGCCGACGATAATTTTGTTGCATGCGGCGTGCAACTACCCTTCCGCGTGTGTAGGGTTGCCAATGATGGACGGACGGACCGCACGTGGAGCCAAGAACCGTCAGGCGGTACTCGACGCCGCGCTGGCGCTGATGGAGGAGGGCAATCTGCAGCCCACCGCGCAGGCGGTGGCCGAACGCGCGGGAGTCGCGACCCGCTCGGTGTATCACCACTTCCGCGACCTGGAGACGCTGTATCTCGATGCCGCACAGACACAGACCGCCCGGCACTGGGTACTGCTGATGGAACCTGTCAGCGGCGGACTGGACGATCGCATCGATCGCGTGGTCGCACTGCGGGCCGAACTGTTCGAGCGTGTCGCGGGCACCCGCCGCGCCGCCCTGCTGCGTGAACACGAATCCGTCGTGCTGTCCGAACGACTGGACGAGAGCCGCGCCGCGCTGCGCGCCCACCTGCGCACCCACCTGCCCGAGCTCGCCGATCTCGACCCCCCGGCCCGCGAGTCCGCCTACGCCCTCTGCTCCTGGGAAGCCTGGGACGTCCTACGCCGCCATCAGTCCCTGTCGGTCACCGCCGCCCGCGCCGCGGTGACCTCAGTCCTCACCAGCCTGCTCACCGGCTGAGCGGGCCGCCGAAAGAAGAGCCACCCGATGTCGATCACGCCCGACCCCGATCAGTTCACTCGCTTCGCCGCCGCCACCGACGAGGGCCCCGTGGTCATGCTGAACCTGATCACCTTCCAGGACCGCACCGAATACGCGGCCTACGGCGCCGCCGTCCTCGCCCTGGTCGCACAGCAGGGCGGCCGCCTCCTGTGGCACGGCGAACCGCGACAGACCCTGATCGGCGCCGCCGAGTGGGACTACGTCGCGCTCGTCGAATACCCCAGCCGCCGAGCATTTCTCGACATGGTGACCGCTCCCGAATACCAGCGCATCCACCAGCACCGCGAGTCGGGCATCGCCCGCACCGAGCTCATCGCCTGCCACCCTCTCGCCACCCGCTGACCGCATCGGGCAAGATCCGTGGAATATTCTCGACCCTGTCCCTCGACGGCCCCGGAGGAAGGACAGTCCTATGGAATCCGGCGACTACACCCGCACCCGCCGCAGTCTCCATGGTGTGGCCGAACTGCTGATGGCCGGCCCGCAGTACCGCGCCCACGGCACGATCAAGTTGCGCCCAGCCCCGGGCGGATTCAGCACGATCCATGCCCCGTCGATCGCGGTGGACGGCGACCTGCTGCTGGTCGACGGTTTGGTGGCCGGAAAGCTCAGCGGCACAACCTTTGCCGAACTGGCCTCCCACGCCGGCATCGACGCCGGCGCCCCCGCCGACCTCTACTCCGACAGCTCCGGCTGCACCCTCACCGACACCATCCACGTCGACCTCGACCACGCCCAGACCATCGCCCGAGCCTTCGACTGGGGTGACCGAGCCCTCCGCCGCCTGAACCCCGCCGAGACTCCCGTCCTCTGGCCCGAACACTTCGACCTCGGCATCACCGCGGACCGCATCAACTTCGGCGTCTCACCCGGCGACCCCCACATCCCCGAGCCCTACGCCTACATCGGCCCCTGGGACCCCCACACGGGCCCCTTCTGGAACGAATCCTTCGGCGCAGCACACACCCTCACCGCCCTGGGCACCGCCGACGCCCTGTTCGCCTTCTTCACCGAGGGCTACCACCACGCCACCAAATCCTGACCACCCGCGAGCAGGTGTGCCCGGTCGTGGTGCCTCCCAGGATGAGTCGGCCGCGGCGGACGTTCGCGAGCTCGAGCAGCGGATCGCCGACGATGGCGCCGAAAGGGCCGGCTGCGAGTCGACCTAGTCGCCCGGCAGGCCGCGGTGTGTTCGGACAAACTGGGCGAGGTCGCCGCCGAGTTCGAAGCGATACACACCATCACGTGCGCCCGCGAGGTCGATTCCGGTGCACTCGATCATCCGCGCGGCTGAGCTACGCCCCCAGAACGTCGCAGCCATCGAGCGTGGCATGGCTGCCGCACTGGGCTCCTAGCGTTTACCCGATATCAAACATATTGGGCAGCCCGTCACGGTAGCGCTGTTCGTCGATCCCACGCAGCGGCTCGAGTTCCGGGGCTTGATAAAGGGGGTGGATATCACAGCGCTCGGCATTCGATCCCGTAGCGTCCAGCAGGGAATTCACTGCCGCCCTGGCGGATTCGTTGGCGCCCTCCATGGTCGCCAGATCGACGTTCGTCCGCACGTAGTCCCCTGCGAGGAAGAGGTTCGCGATTGCGGTCTGCGAATTCGGCCTGTCCTGCCAGGAGCCGGCGGTGTTGATGAGCAGCGGATCGTCGTCGGTATTGAGTCCGGGGCCGGGATGCCAGGCGATACCCGGGTCGATGAACCACGAATGCAGGTCGTCGTCCGGCAGTAGCACCCGCGTGTCGTTGACGTGCGCGCCGATCTGCGCCCATACCTCCCGGGCGATCTCCTCGGGATTGCATTGCTTGGCGGGTTTGTCGTACAACATGCCGGGGGTCTCCCAGTCCGAGATGTCGACCGACAGGCAATCCTGTACCTCACCATCGCCGTAATGGTCGCCGAGGCTGCGAGCCCAGAATTGGTTCTGTGACAGCCCGGTCAGTGCCCACGGCGAATCGACGAAGGCGATGTGCCCCTCGCACAGCCTGGCCGGGTGGCGCAGGTAGAACTGGATCCCGTTCATCCAATCGACGAACAAGTTGTCCATCGCGGCGAGGCCGGGATCCAAGCTCAGAATCTCCGGCGTCCACAGTCGGCGGGCTTTCTCCACCGGGA
The DNA here is from genome assembly GCF_042754245.1 of Nocardia sp. NPDC059228. NCBI lineage: Bacteria > Bacillati > Actinomycetota > Actinomycetes > Mycobacteriales > Nocardiaceae > Nocardia > Nocardia sp. NPDC059228. Next base: position 71,766 of record NZ_JBHZAL010000015.1, read on the forward strand.
GCGCGCAGATGAAATGGTCCGCCTCGATCGGAGTTTCGTAGCCTGTCCGATCGGCCACGGTGACGACCGCAATCCGGCCACCGCGCACATCGAACCCGGTCGCCGTAGCCGGTACCTCGAATCGGACACCGAGATCGGTGAGTTGGCGCACCCACGGGTCGATCCACGTCTCGCTGGTCGGGCCGTTCAGCACCCGGTCTGCCTCACCGTCCTTGCCGTTGCCCAGCGCGAGGTTGAAGAACGCCTCGCTGATGCTGCCGATCGTGCGGGTGCTGGCCAGGTCCGCCCTGGCAGCGACCAGACTTCTGGTGGGCAGCCTGGACAGCACCGTCCGGTACTCCGGCGATCGCGTATCCGCGCCGATGAAGCTCGTCCAGGGTGTTTCTTCCCATTGTCCGAGGCGGCGGGCGTCGGAACTGGTGAGATACACCAACATGCGCCCAGCCCAATACGACGACTCCGATGCGGGAAGGTCGGCGGCTTCCCGGGCTGCGGCAGCGAGTGACTCGCGCAGGTCGTCGGGTGTGATCGTGGCGAGATCGCGGAGTCCCGGCACCGTGATATCGGGGGCGCCTTGCCGCGACAGCTTCACCTGCCGGGCGTCGACCAGGTTGTCCCACACTCCATTCAGGTTTCCGGGGAATCCGATGCGCCGCATGGTGTCGGTCACGTTGCGGTAGAAGCCAGGGAAGAATCGGAACCCGTGTTCGCCGGGAAGGGGTGCGCGGCCGGGCATTCCGGTTCCGGGCACGGCCATGCTGCGGGCTTTTCCGCCGAGTGCCCTGCGCTCGTAGACGGTCACCTCGAAGCCGCGTTCGATCAGTTCGTGCGCGGCGGTGAGCCCGGCGACCCCACCGCCGAGAATCGCCACCCGCGAGCGGGGATGTGAAACCGGTGTGGCGTGCACCGGAGAGACTCCGAAGACTGTCGACATTCCCGCTGCCAGTGCGCCGCCGAGCACGGTGCGTCGCGAAAATCCGAGCAGGGCTTGGCGGTCCGACTCCACGGCGACTCCCCTGTCGTGCGGGGCGGGCGTACGGAATGATACTGGGCGATCCGCTCATGCCGTGGCGTTCAGCGAGGCGTGTCCACGGGCTCGAGAGTTCTCATGTGACCTCGACACCCGATCGCTTCTCGACGACGCTCTCGAGGGCCCGCAGGTCGGCGTCCAGTTTTCGGAACACCCAATATGCGGCCGCGAACGCGAGCCCCGTGACCGCGCACAACCACAGCACCGAATTCAGGACGAGCGGACGCTCGGCCGGCTCGAGGTTGATGAATCCGGTCAAGACGCCGACCAGGGGGACCGATGCGGCGATGCCGAGGTAGACCGTGCTTCTGCGGCGTAGTGCGCGCAGGTGGACGGCATCGCGAGCCGTCGTGCGACCGTGGCGCAGGTAGATCGGGTACACGCACCGCACGATGTAGAACGTTTGAAGGAAGAACGTGTAGGAGACCGAGATGGCGCCGCACACCAGCACGATCGCCGCCGAATGGACCATCAGCCGCGGCGGAAGGCCGGCTTCCGTGCCGAGCATGGTCACCGAGACTCCCGCGGCGATGGTCCAGAACACAAGGATGATCATCGCGTCGAGGTCGCCCCAGAGCAGGGTGCGTGATCGGACGCGGGCCAGCATCGCCTCGTCGTAGCGTCTGCCCTTGCGCAGGCCGCGGGGCACCGCGATCAGATGTCGCGACACATAGGACCAGCTCACGATGGCCAGCGGCCAGGCGATCAGATGGAAGATCGTCGTGAGCCGCGTGAGCTGCGCGTTGGTTGCCGCGGACAGACGCGCGTTGATCAGCTGCAGGTTTTGCCCGGACAGGTAGACCAACGCCAGGCCGACGCCGACCAATGCGGCGAGCCACAGGATCGGGACGGGATGGCGCGAAAGCCGTGCGCGCCAACTGTTCTCCGGTGGGTAGACGAGGTCTCGGGCCCGCGCGTCGAGGCACAGATCGAACTGCAGGGCCAATTCCGATCCACTGCCGTACCGGTGCTCGCGGTCCGGTGACAGGCAGGTCAGCAGCACCTGCCGCAGCGCCGCGGGGCAATCGGCGGGAACATCGGACAGGTACCGCGGATCGATGGGCCGGCGGCGCAGCTCGAGCATGCGGCCCAGCGACGTCTCCGACATGCCGGCGAATTCCTCGTCCGCGAACGGGATCCGCCCGGTGAGCAACGCCCACAACATCACGGCCAGCGCGTAGATGTCGCTGCGCGTGTCGAGGTCACCGGCGGTCCCCGGCAGCTCCGGATGACACGCCTCGAGCTGTTCGGGCGACATGTAGGCCAGTGACCCACCGAAGTACGCCAGCGGGCTGGTGCCCCGGATGTGCTGGCTGAAGCTGACATTGAAGTCGGCGAGCTTGGGTATACCGTCGGCGCTGAGCAGCACGTTCGCCGGTTTGATATCGCGATGCAGCACCCCGCGTCCGGCGGCATGCCCGAGCGCGTCGGCAAGCCGGCGGCCCAGCCAGGCAACCGTTTCCGGCCATGTCATCGCGGCGATCCGGGCCCGCACCGCCGAATCGGTGGCACGAACCTCGCCCTTGTCCTGGAGTACCCCGTCGACGGTATCGAGCAGCACCTGCCCACTGCGGGCCTGCACCGGGGTCGATCGCAGTCGATTCAGCACGTCGAGCAGCGTGCCGCCCGGCAGGTACTGCATGTAGAGCAGCTTGAGTTCACCGTCGGCGATCAGTCGCTGGTCGAAGATCCGCACGATGTACTCGTGGTCGAGCTGGGCGAGGGTCTCCGGCTCGGTGCCGTGGTTGTGCGAGATCTTGACCGCGACCAGCCGCTGCATCGAGCGCTGCCGCGCCAGATACACGCGAGCGAACGTGCCCTCCCCGATCATCGCCAGCAGATCGAAGTCCCCCACCCGGTCCCCCGGATTGATGGCCCCCAGGGCAACCTGCGCACTCGGGCGAGCAACCATCGTGCTGCGATAAGCGGTGGTGTCCAACTGGGCCGGAGGCCGACCGACCTCCGTGGCTTCGGGCTCGGCAGCCCCGGCTTCCGTCGGCTCCGCCGCCGCGACCGGCTGAGAGCCGCGACGCAGGGCGTGGTACTCCTCATAGACCAGGTCCGCAGGCAATGGGCCGCTGCGCAGTTCGGCGTACTGCTCGCAATACTCGGCCAGACGCTTGGGAAAATGATGCCGCACCCAGCGGTTCTCGAGATCGACCTTGATCAGCTCCACCAGCACCGCCCGCCGCTCGGCATCGGCGACCGGCAGATACGCCGACAGGTCGGGAGGACACCCCGACGCCGCCCACGCCCGCTCGAAACGGGCCGCGGCCCCGGCGAGCGCCGTGCGGCTCCGTTCGGCCGGATCGACGATCAGATCCTCGAAAGGCTCATGCACCACATCGATACCCCGAGACGCGGATCCCCGAGGTGTGGCCCCACGCGATGTTCGACAACCACACCTGAATATTCGACACAGCTTCGGTGCCATCCCCTTACCGGCACCTCCAAAGCCTATCGCGCAACCATCGAGCACACACCGATACGCAAAAGCTGGACATTAACTACCGTGCGGTCGGTCGAAACCTTGTGCAGTCTAGGAGAATTCGCGGTCACACCGGTTCAGCGCAGACCTGGAACCCTCGACAGACTTCACCTCCACCGCAATGCTGGCCCTCGCCTTGTCCCAGGATGAACCGAACCGTCATCGACGGCAGACCACCCAAAATCGCTTCGACGGTCGCGTCGTGTGGTCCTTGCGTTCGACCGGCCACGACGAGGCCAGCGCCTGATCGACCGAGCTGTGCGCGCGGCGGGCGAACGACGAGGTAGCCGAGCGGGGCCGGTTCGGGTACTCCGGGCATCGAGGGCGGCCACCCAGGTCAGCTGTGCGGCGAGGGGACGGGCGTTGTCCCGGGACGGCCGGAGTACGCGGCGGCCGGGACGACCGCCAGCGCGAGGACACCACCGGCGAGTGCCAGTGTCGGGTAGCTGGTGGCGGCGACCATGAGTCCGGAGCCCATGCCGCCGGTGGCTCCGGCGATGGCGATGGACACGTCCACGGCGCCTTGGGTTTTCGCCCGGGTGGCCAGCGTGACGGTGTCGGTGATGATCGCGGTGCCCGCGACGAGTCCGAGGTTCCAGCCCAGCCCGAGCAGGGCCAGTGCCAGCGCGAGCAGAGCGACCTGGTCGCCGGGTGCGAGGCCGGCGAGTACTCCCGCGGCGAGGAGCGTCACACCGGATGCGGCGGCGACGGGCAGGCGGCCGTAGCGGTCGACGAGCCATCCGGTCACGGGGGAGGGGAGGTACATGGCACCGACGTGGATGGCGATCACCGCCCCGGCGGCGGCGGTGTCGTGGCCGTGCGCGAGCATGTGGACCGGCGTCATGGTCATGATCGCCACCATCACCAGTTGCGTCAGCGCCATCACGAATCCACCGGAGGCAATAGCCTTGCCGGCACCGTCAGCGGACGAGATCTCCGTGGTGCTCGGCGCGGCGATGGAGTCCGTCGCGCCGATCTGCCGCGCCAACAACAGCGGGTCCGGGCGCAGCCACATCGCCAGCACCAGCGCGGCCAAGCCGTAGGCCAGCGCGGCGAGCAGGAAAGGTCCCGCCAAGTAGGGAATTCCTACGGCTCGGGCCAGTGTGCCGGTCGGGGCGGCGAGGTTGGGGCCGACGACACCGCCGAGGGTGGTGGCCACCAGCACGGTCGATACGGCACGGCCACGGTGCGAAGCGGTGGCCAGATCGGCTCCGGCGTAACGGGCTTGCAGGTTGGTGGCGGTGCCCGCGCCGTAGACGAACAACGCGACGAACAGCATCACCGGGTTCTCCGCGACGGCGGCGGCGATGACACCAAGGCTGCCGATCGCGCCGGTGAAGTAGCCCGCGGCCAGGCCGGGGCGGCGGCCGCGGGACTGGGACAGCCGGCCCACGGCGACGGCGGCGAGCGCTGAGCCGGCGGTGAACAGGGCGCTGGGTAGGCCGGCCAGGCTGGTGGAGCCGAGCATGTCCTGGGCCAGCAGTGCGCCGACGGTGATCCCTGCGGCCAGCCCGGCGCCGCTGAGGATCTGCGCGGACACCAGCACAGTCAGGACACGACGTTGGGCGCGGACGGTATCGGGAAGGTGAGGGCTGGAGATGGTGGCGGCGGCGCTGTGCGACACGAGAGGTCTTTCCTGGTGTTGATGGCCCGGGCGCACTCCGGTGAAGTGGCCGGCGATGGGTCAGGAGCGAATGTTCCAGCGAGCCAACCAGTCTCGCCCCTGCTGTTCGTTGTCCCGGTGGTAGGCCACCGGCGGCTCCCGCAGGTTCACCTGCGGGGCCGGTGGTGCCAGGAAATTGGCTTCACCCTTGGCCACCAAGCCATTACCGAGTTCCACATGGCTTCTCGTTTCCTCCTGAACACCCGCACCGCGTCTCCGGCCTCGAGCTTCTGCCGCGTCCAGAGCAGGCCGTTGCAGCGTTCGGGACCGTAGGGCCGCTCGTGCAGCACGAAGAGATAGTTCACTCGCGTTCTCCCTGGTAGATCCGCTCCCGGTCGGCGGGGCAAGTCGGTGGCGAATACAATCGCCATGTTCGATGTTGTTCCAAGGAACTATGGAATACGCTATTCCAAAGAGTATTGGAGAAGCAAGCGTGAGTGAGTCGATCGATCGCAACGCCGCCCTGTTCGATGAGATCGCCCGCGTCGGCAAGGCGCTGGGCAACGGCCGACGGTTGCAGATCCTGGACCTGCTCGCCCAAGGTGAGCGCACCGTCGAAGCGATCGCCACCGCGACCCGCATGAACCTGACCACGGCTTCGGCGAATCTGCATTCACTCAAGGCCGGCGGCTTGGTGCAAGCGCGCCGCGACGGCACTCGCCAGTACTACCGGCTCGCCGGAACCGATGTGGCCCGCTTGTTCGCGCTGGTGCAGACCGTGGCCCAAGCCCACCTGGCCGACGTCGCTGTCGCAGCGGCCGCCGTGCTCGGTGCACCCGAGGACACCATCACCCGCGATGAACTCATCCGCCGCCGTGACGCCGGGGAGATCACCCTCATCGACGTTCGCCCGCGCGAGGAATACGACGCGGGTCATATTCCCGGCGCCATCAGCGTCCCCGTTGCCGAACTGGTTGCCCGCCTTGCCGAATTGCCCGCCGATCGCGAGATCGTCGCCTACTGCCGCGGGGCCTATTGCGTCATGGCACCCGACGCGATCCGTATCGCTCAGCAGTCCGGGCACGCAGTGAAACGTCTCGACGAAGGAATGCTGGAATGGACACTGGCCGGGTTACCGGTCGACGGTGCCGCGTCGGGCAGCTGCTGAACGCGCTGGAACATCCCCTCGGCACCGGGGAGCGAGAGCGCGGGCTTCGCGAGATCTATCTCGTCCACGCCGATAACTGCGTCGTCGAACTCTCGAACCGGGGTGTGGTTGGGCTGCTGGGATGCTCGATGCCGAGATCGGTGACCTGTTCGCCGACCCCGGCGTCCAAAAATCAGGCATCGGAAGGCAATTGGTCGCCCACGCGCTACGCCTCCACAGCACGGCAACCCTCGACGTCTTCGAGCTCAACTCCACCGCCCGCGCCTTCTACGCCCGCCCGACGCTGTAGTCGTACATTTCCGTCATTGTCCGCGCCACGGTGATCGAACACGGGAAACCAGTTGTGCAACAGCATGATCGAAGCGGACTAGCCGGGACCGGTTGGTTCGCAACCGAACCCTCGTCCAAGGCTCGGCACGGGCGACAGGGACACATGCGTTGCCCGACAACTATTGCTGCGCAACGGATTCAAGATCGCAAGAAGGGCCTGCTGTCTTTCGATGTGGCGAATCAGCCACTCGCACCGCGTATCCGGCGGCCACACTCATGTCATGCATGGCCGCCTGTACTCAGTGAAGCACTGATTCCGTTGGGGCACAGACGATTGCGGATATCCGCCAGTTTCGGACGCGTGACCAGAACTTAACGATATTTCGGTCATGAATCCCGCAGGTTCGGCGTAGCGTGCCTTGCACATTCACCGAGGTTCCCGGTTCTGGGAGTCTCGGCAGGCAAGCAGGCAAGTACCGCCGATCCCTGGTCGGTCGGCGCCTTGAATATGATGGCGGACAATGTGATCGATGATTCGGCATCGGCCCCGACGGCACCGGACACGCAGCCGGCCCCTGGTGCGCGGCTGGCCCTGAACGGCGGTGATCCGGTACGGCGCATACCCTGGCCGACCTATGACCGGGGCGCGGTGTGCGTCCATCCTGAGGACGAGGAAGCAGCGCTGCGCGCGATTCGCAGCCATCTCTATTTCCGATACGACCATCGCCCGCCGCATGAGACCGAGTGCGCACGATTCGAGGCGGAACTGTGCCGCTACTTCGGGAGCGCACACGCGCTGGCCACCTCGAGCGGCACCACCGCGCTGGCGCTGGCGATCATGGCCTCCGGAGTCGAACCGGGAGACCTGATCGCCTGTCCCGGTTTCACTTTCGCCGCCACACCCAGTGCCATTCTGCTCGCCGGATGCACGCCGTTCCTGGTCGACGCCGACGAGGACCTCCACCTCGACGTGGACGATCTGCGCCGGCGGTGGACACCGCGAATCCGGGCGATCGTGGTGGTGCACATGCGTGGCTTCGCCGGGGATATGGGTGCGTTGCTCCGATTCGCGGATGAGCAGGGCGTTCCGGTGTTCGAGGATGCTGTCCCGGCGCTCGGCGCGCAATTGAACGGGCGCAAACTCGGCACCTTCGGCCTGGCGGGCGCATTCAGCACCCAGTCGGACAAGTCGCTCAACAGCGGAGAGGGCGGCTTCCTCATTACCGATGACAGTACCCTGTTCGCCCGGGCCACCGTGCTTTCCGGCGCATACGAGGGCCGGCTGCGGCGGCATTTCGCCGACGGACGATCGCCGCTGGCCACCGATCTGGAGCTGCCGCTGTACAGCTTCCGCATGGACGAGATCCGGGCCGCGCTGCTGCGATCCGAATTGGAACGGCTGCCGATCCGGCTGGCCGCCTTCCGCGAGAATTACGACTATGTCGCCGCGGAGCTGGCCGACCTCGACGGCATTCGAATCCGGCAGCCGGTGGCGCCGGGCGCGTATCTGGGCGAGGCCTTCATCTTCCAGGTTGCCGAGGGTCGCGCGCAGTGGTTCGCGCGTGCGCTGTGCCAGGAGGGTATCGAGGCGCGCAACCTCGGCTCGGACACCGATCACAATATTCGCGCCTTCTGGAATTGGCGATTCCTGTTCGGCGGCAAGGACACCGCCGCCGTGCAAGCATCCCTGCCCAATGCGACCCGCAACCTGCAACGGGCCGTGGACATTCCGCTGTCCTCGACGCTGTCGCGGGCGGATTGCGATGATCTGGTCGCCGCGGTACGGAAGGTCGCGGCCGCCCTGACGACGACGGAGGTCGACGCGAATTCCTCGTGGGCTTGGCGACCATGACGGCCTCACCCGACACCGGAACGCTGCCGCGGCTCGCGCTCGCCGGGGTGTTCGGCGGATTGTTCTGCGGCTATCTCGGCTTGTCCGCGGCCATTCCGGCGCTGCCCGACCATGTTCGCGACCGGTTCGGCGCGGGCGATCTGAGCGTGGGGCTCGTGGTGACGGCCACCGCCCTGACCGCGCTGCTCACCCGGCCCGTGTTCGGCGGGCTGGCCGACCGGCACGGCTATCGGCAGGTCATGCGGTTCGGCGCGCTCGCCATCGCGGTCGGCGGGCTGTTGTACTTTCTGCCGCTCGGCCTGGCCGGGCTGATCGTGGTGCGGCTGGTGGTAGGTGTCGGCGAGGCCGCGCTGTTCGTGGCGGGTGCGGCCTGGACCGTCACACTCGCGCCACATGATCGGCGCGGCCAGCTCATCGGGCTCTACGGGGTAGCCATGTGGGGCGGCATCTCGGCGGGGACGGCGCTCGGTGCGGCCCTGCGGCACTTCGGGATCGGGGCGGTGTGGGCGCTGTGCGCGGTCGCGCCGCTCGCCGGACTCGCCCTGATCACGGTTGCCGGGCCCGAGCCGGAGGTCGCGCGGTCGAGCAGGGGTCCCGGGTTGATGCTGAAGCCCGCGGCGCTGCCCGGTCTGGCCCTCGCCCTCGCCGCGGCGGGCTATGTGGGGCTGGCCGCTTTCATCATCCGCGACCTGCAAGTGCGCGGGATCGGTTCCGGCGCGGTCGTTTTGGCCGTCTTCAGCGCGGTGTACGCGGGTACGCGGCTGGTCATCGGAAAGCTGCCGGACCAGCTCGGACCGCGGCGCGTGGGCACCTGGTCTGGTATCGGCGAGGCCGCCGGGCTGCTGATCGTCGCGTGGTCGCCGAACCTGCCGGTGGCGGTGCTGGGCGTCATCGTCATGGGTGTCGGCTTCTCACTGCTGCACCCTTCGCTGGCGTTGATGGTCATGAACAAGGCCGAGAGCTCGAAACAGGGTGCGGCGCTGGGGGCTTACACCTCGTTCTGGGATCTGGGACTGTTCGTCTGGGGCCCGGCGACCGGTGCCATCGCGAGCGGGCTCGGCTATCCCGCCGTGTATCTGGTCGGCGCGGGCTGCGCGTTCACCGCCGCGGTCATGGCCTACACGATTCGGCAATCGGCCACCAACCAGTGAGAGAGGAGGCGGCAGATGAGCAGCGCGCCCCCGGTCAAGGTCCTGTGCGTCACCGGATGGTGCCGCAACGGCAGCACCATCCTCGGCAACATCCTCAATGAGATTCCGGGCGTATTCCACGTCGGGGAACTGCATTTCCTGTGGAAGAACGCCGCCGGGCGCGGCGTCAATGAGCTGTGCGGCTGCGGGCACAAGCTCGTCGACTGCCCGTTCTGGTCCACCATCCTGCCGATCGGCAGGCCCGACGGGGCCACCCTGGAAGACCACGCGGACACGGTGATTCGGCACCAACTCGGCTACGTCCGCACCAGGCACACGTGGCAGGTGCTCGGGCGTGGCCTGCGCAATGAGCCGATGCGCGCGCATGCGGACCTGCTGACCCAGGTCTACCGCGCCATTGCCGAACGCAGCCGGTCGCGGTTGATCGTCGATACCTCGAAGATGCCGGGGGAGGCGGCGCTGCTGTCGTACCTCGACGGGATCACCCCGTACTACCTGCACCTGGTGCGTGATCCCCGAGCCGTAGCCCAATCATGGAGCAAGCCGAAGGAATACGTGTACGCCATGTCGGCGGGCAAGAGCACCGGTTACTGGAGCGGCTTCAACCTCGCGTCGCACGCGATCGGCCGCCGGTATCCGCGACGGTCACTGTTCCTGCGATATGAGGACTTCATCGCCGATCCGGCGGGGACGCTCGACACGGTGCTGCGACTGTGCGAGATCGATCCGGGGGCCAACCCGATGACCGACCGGACGATCGAGCTGCACGCCAATCACACGGTCACCGGGAACCCGGACCGGTTCAACACCGGCGTCACCGTCATCCGACCGACCGACGACTCGTGGCGCGGCGCGCTGCCGAACTCGGCCAGGGCGACGGTGGCGGCGCTGTCCTGGCCGCTGGCGATCCGGTACGGGTATCTGATCCGCGGTCGACATGGGAGAGGTTGAGCGACAATGGATCTGGGGCTGAGGGACAAGGTCGCACTCGTCGCGGGCGGTTCGAGCGGCATCGGGCTGGCGATCGCCGAGGAGCTGGCCGCCGAGGGCGCGCATGTCGCCATCGGAGCCCGCAACCCGGGACGGCTGGCCGCCGCCGAACGCGCGATCACAGCGATGGCACGGGGGCGAGTCCACGCAACACGCGTGGACATCGCCGACCCCGAAGCGGCTCTCCGCTGGGTCGACGAGGTCGCCGCGGAGTTTGGCGGACTCCACATCGTCGCCGTCAGCGGCGGCACACCGCCCACCGGGAGCGCGACGGCCTTCGAGGCATCCGCGTACCGGGAGGCGGTCGAGACGGTCCTGATGCCCGCGGTCCAGCTGGCGTTGGCAGCCTTGCCGCACCTGCGGAATGCGCGGTGGGGCCGCGTACTTCTGGTGGCATCGGAGACCGCGGTGGTCCCCATCGGCGGACTGGCCCTGTCCGGAGTGAGCCGGGCGGCGATCGTGCGGTTCGCGCAGGCCCTCGCCGCGGACGTCGGGCGCGACGGCGTGACCGTCAATGTGCTCGCGCCGAGCGCGACTCACACTCCGCTGCTGGAACGGGTCCTGGCGCAGGGCTCCGCGGACGGGCGGATCGAGGCGGAGTTGGCCGCCGTCGGCAGCAAGACCGCGGTGGGCCGCATCGCCAAGCCCGACGAAATCGCCGCACTGGCAGCGTTTTTGGCCAGCGAACGGGCCGGCTACATCACCGGCACCGTCCAGTTGATCGACGGCGGCTCGAGTGTGCTCGGCGCGTCCTCATCGCATTACACCGTTTCCCAGGAGGGGACATGCTGAAGGCAGATTCGATCAAACAGACCCTGGCGCAGGTCGTTGCGGACCGCAAACACGAGTTGTCGCCGGGCCGGATGTTCGTCGAGGCCTGCGGGCAGCACGGGCTGGACGCAGCGGTCGAATACGACGTGACAATCACCGATTCCCTGACCAGCTCGCGGCGCAAACCCCGCAATCCGGCCCGCAATATGCTCAAGACCATCGACCTGTCGCGCGATCCACGCCAGTTTTATTGGCACGAGAGCGCCCCCGCTCCGGGCGACACCTCCATTGTGGGCGCGGATGTCCGGCGCGAGCTGGCCAGCAGATTCCACAAGTCGCCGATTCCGGAGCTGCTCACCACCACGGCGTGGGTGCAGGTCCCGCCGGATCTGTGGAAGGACCCCGACACCTTCGAGAATTTCCTCAATTACCGCCTGATCGTGCGCTTGTGCACCGCCGAGAACCACACCATCATCAGCGGCGAGGGCGGACTGCTGAACATGGCCGAGATCGAGCGGATGACCGAGCGGGGACCTTTCACCTCGACAATCCTGCGCGCCTGCAACGAGATCGAGCAGATGGGCGGCACCGCCGACGGCATGATCATCAACCCGGTCGACTACTACCGTGCCATGGGCAGCGGTCGGCTGATGGACGACCTCGAACAGAACGGTGTGTTCATCGTCCGCACCAGGCTGGTCGAACCGGGGACCGCCATCGTCGGCGACTTCGGCCACGGCGCACAGCTTTTCGACGCGGGACGTTCGGTGATCCGATTCGCCGAGCCGCCCGCGGGCACCTTCACCGAGCCGGGGATCGCGTTGAAGGCCGAGATCTACGAGCGGGTCGTGGTCAATCTGCCGACGAACTTCTTCGTCGTCAGCGTCTAGGTCGCGCTCATGACGCTCGAGGAGGGAACCCCCGTCCGCGAGGACCCGGATGTGGTGGTCATCGGCGGGGGAGTCGTCGGCCTGTTCTGTGCGCAGCAGTTGCGTCGGCGCGGGGCGACTGTCACGGTGCTCGAGCGCGGTGCGCTGGGCGGACCGCAATCGTGCTCGGCCGGCAACACGGGATTCGTCGGCACCCACGGTGCCGCACCCCTGGCCGAACCCGGCATGCTCGCTATCGCCGTTCCGGGTGCGACGGATCCTGACGCGCCCTGGTACATCGAGCCGCGCCTGGACGCCGAATTGTCACACTGGCTACGGCATTTCCGGCGCGCCTGCTCGGCCGATGCCGCGGCGAACGGATTCCGGATACTGATCGAGATGAAGAGGCGCAGCCTCGCGATCCTGCTCGAGCTGTGCGCTTCGGAGAACATGGCCGCTCTGTTCGAGTCACCGGGCATCGTTTTGGCTTTCAAGACCCCGGCGGGCTTCGACGAGGCGAGCCGGACCGTGGCGCGCACTGTTGCCGGTGGTGTGCCGCTGCGGGTCCTCGGATCCGGTGAGCTCGACGAGCTCGCGCCGAAGACGACGTTCGATATTCACGGCGCACTGTACAACCCCGAGGGTGCATATCTGCGCGTCCCGGAATTCCTCGTCGAATTCGGCCGGGTCCTGCGCGGTGCGGGCGTAGAGATCCGCGAGCACATCGAGGTCACCGGTTTCGGCATACGGGATCGGAATATCGTACGGCTCAACACTACTCGCGGGGAGCTACGCCCCGGCAATGTGGTCATCGCGGCGGGCGCATGGACCGCCGAGTGCGCCCGCATGGCGGGAATGGATCTGCTGCTGCAACCGATCCGAGGCCATAGCCTCACCGTGGCCATGCCGCCGAGCGCGCCCGGGCTGCCGGTGCTGCTGAGCGAAGCCAGAGTGGCGATGGTCCCGCTCGGTGACCGGCTGCGGATCGGCGGACAGCTCGAGCTGACCGGGATGAGCTGCGCGGTCTCCGAACACCGGCTACGGGCGCTGCGGCGCGCCGTGCGCGACTTCCTGCCCGACTTGGAGGAGACAGCGATCCTGCAGAGCTGGAGTGGATTGCGGCCGTGCACCCCGGACAGCCTGCCCCTGATCGGTCCCGCCGGTGATCTCCGCAACCTCCTCGTCGCCGCCGGACACGGCCATATCGGCATGGGGCTCGCGCCCGCCGGCGGTGAACTCGTCGGTCAGCTCCTGGCGGGTGAACAGCCATTCACCGACCCGATCCCGTTGCGGCCGAATCGTTTCGGCACACCCACCTGAAGCGGCGACGGCATGACAGACAGAACGGACGTGAGGATCGGTGTCCTGTGTCTCGACACGGCGTTCACCAAGCTCCCCGGCCACATCCGCAATCCGGCGACCTTCGACTTCCCGGTCGTCTACCAGGTCGTCGCCGGTGCGACCCCGCGCCGGGTGGTGAGCGAGGCGGATCCGACCCTGCTCGAGCCGTTCATCGACGCCGCCCGCAAGCTCGAATCCGAAGGCGCGGACGCGATCGCCGCCGCCTGCGGATTCCTGGTCCTGTTCCAGCAGCGGCTGGCCGATTCCGTCCGAGTCCCGCTCTACAGCTCGAGCCTCATCCAATTGCCCATGGTCCACCGCATGCTCGCCGCTGATCGCACCGTGGGCCTGCTCGTCGCCGACGAACAGGCCCTCACCCGCCGCCATCTGGAAGCCATCGGCGGCGAGTCCGTGCCGATCTGTGTCACGGGAATGGCCGGGCACCCGGAATTTCGCGAGGTCATCCTCGAAGGCCGCCGTAACAACCTCGACGCAGACCGCCTCGGTGCGGAAGTCCTCGAAGAAGTGTCCCAACTGGCCGCCGACAACCCCGACATGGGTGCGCTGGTCATCGAATGCACCGATCTCGTGCCGTACGGTCACGCCATCCAGCAGCTACTGCACATCCCGGTCTTCGACATCGTGACCCTCACCAACATGATCCACCGCACCCTGTCCCACATGCCCTTCCGCATCGGGGAGCGCGACGGTTAGGACGGTGTCACGGCTGCAGCGGCGCCGATACCGGCCGGCCACGAAGGTCGTGTTCAGGCCTGCTCGACCAAAGTGCCGTTCGAAATTATGTGGAAGACATTCGATTTCGTCGTCGCTTTCCTGAAGCAGGCTCAAGGAAAGGCTATTGCAGCGCTAGGGATAGCAGACGACACCAACAAATGGTCGACGAATGAGGAAGAGCGAGTTCCCTTGTCAAGGCAAGGGAACTCGCTCTCCTTGTGTCCGGAGGGGGACTTGAACCCCCACGCCCTAATACGGGCACTAGCACCTCAAGCTAGCGCGTCTGCCATTCCGCCACCCGGACCGGTGATGCTGGACAAGATTAGCGGAGAGGTTGGCAGAAACGGAAATCGGGGCTGGGCCAGGCGAAATAGGGTGCGCGAGGGGAGGTTTGGGGGGCTAGTGAAGGATGCCCGCGAGGTTGGCGTTCTTGATGGGAGTGTCCTTGTTGGCCTGAATCTGACACAGGCCCTGAACAGCAGCCATGGAGAGGTCCACCTGGGTGCCGGCGGGCTCGTGGTCGTTGCCGGTCTGCTGCTTGATGAACTTGGTGATGGTGACGCGCTGGGTGTCGGCGTTCTGGGCGAGGTAATCGCTGCACTTGGTGTCGCCGCCCTGATTGAGGGCCTTCTCGACATCCGAGCAACCCGAGAGCAGGGCGACGGCTAGTGCGGCGGCGGCCACGGCCGTCCATCGGGCGGTGTTCATCATGCGTTCCTCGTCGGTCGTGCGCGGCGGTGTCGGCCGCGCGATCGACCGCCACTGTAGATGGGTGCGACCGTTCGGCAATCGGGGCTGGACCCGGAGATTCGATCCGAATCACCGTGATTTGCATCACATTTCCCCGCACATCGAGGGGGGGCGACCTGGCATGGTGGGGGACATGTCCCTGGCCTCCACCGAAACAATTCGGATCCTCGGCGCCCGCGAGCACAATCTGCGCAACGTCTCGATCGACATTCCCAAGAACAAGATCACCGTCTTCACCGGGGTCTCCGGATCCGGCAAGTCCTCGATCGTTTTCGACACCATCGCCATCGAATCCCAGCGGCAGCTCTACGCCACCTTCCCGGCCTTCGTCCTGAATTTCCTGCCGCGCTACGAACGCCCGCACGCCGAGGCCATCGAGAACCTCACCGCGCCGGTCATCATCGATCAGAAGGCGGTCGGTGGCGGGCCGCGTTCCACGGTCGGCACCATGACCGACATCTACGCCCTGATCCGAGCTCTGTTCGCGCGCTTCGGTTCTCCGTCCACGGGATTGGTCTACGACTACTCCTTCAACACCCCGCAGGGCATGTGCACCGAGTGCGACGGACTCGGCGTGGCCATCACCGCCGACCCGGGCAAACTCGTGGACCGCACCAAATCGCTCAACGAGGGCGCACTACTGGTACCCGGCTACACCGTCGGCAGCGGCGATTGGCAGCTGTATGCCAACTCCGGCCGATTCGACCCGGACAAGAAACTCGCCGACTACGACGACGCGGAATGGCGCGACCTGCTACACGGCACCGGCGGCAAAGTGGAATTGTCTTTCGCGAAGGGCACCTGGAAAGCCAATTACGAAGGCCTGGTCGACAAATTCACCCGCACCCGGCTCAAGCGCGACACCTCGGGGCTGTCGGAGAAGACCCGCGAGCAGATCCAGCGCTTCCTCACCGAGGGAGTATGCCCGGCCTGCCAAGGGGCGCGACTGAATCCGAAGGCCTTGGCCACCGCCATCAATGGACGCAATATCGCCGACTGGGCGCAGCTGCAGATCACCGATCTGATCGAGGTCCTCGGCGAGATCGACGACCCGGCCGCTGTCCCACTGGCCGCGGCCACCCGGGTCGCGCTCGAACGCGTCGCCGCCATCGGGCTGGGCTACCTGAGCCTGGACCGTGCCACCTCGACCCTGTCCGGCGGTGAGGGCCAGCGCCTGAAGATGATCAAGCATCTGGGCAGCACGCTGGTCGGGATGACCTACATCTTCGACGAACCCAGCGTCGGCCTGCACCCGCGCGATGTCGGGCGGCTCAACCACATGCTGGAGGCGCTGCGGGACAAGGGCAATACCGTCCTGGTCGTCGAGCACGATCCGGATGTCATCCAGATCGCCGACCACATCGTGGACGTCGGTCCGCGCGCGGGCGTCCACGGCGGCGAGGTCGTCTTCACCGGCAGTTTCGCCGAGTTGCGGCAAGCCGACACCCCCACCGGCGCGGGATTGCGCCGCGTCTTCCGGGTCAAGGAGAACTTCCGGTCCGCGACCGGCACGCTGACGGTGGCGAATGCCAACGCGCACAACCTGAAAGATGTCACCGTCGCCATTCCGACCGGCATCCTGACCGCCATCACCGGTGTCGCCGGCTCGGGCAAGAGCAGCCTCATCCGCGACGAATTCCTGGTCCGCTACCCGGAATCGGTCTTCGTGGACCAGTCCGCCATCGCCGCGTCCTCCCGGTCCACACCCGCCACCTACCTCGGGCTCATGGATCCGATCCGCAAGCTGTTCGCCAAGGCGACCGGCGAACCGGCCGGTCTGTTCAGCTTCAACTCCGACGGCGCCTGCACCGAATGCGGCGGCCGCGGCGTCATCATCACCGAGATCGCCTACATGGACCCGGTCACCACCCACTGTGAATCCTGTGACGGGCGGCGGTTTTCCGATCGAGTCCTCGCACTCACCCTGCGCGGCAAGTCGATTGCCGACGTCCTCGAGCTCTCCGCCGAGGCGGCCGTGGAGTTCTTCCCCGAGAAGACACTGAATGCCAAGTTGCGCACCATGAACGAGGTCGGCCTCGACTACCTGAGCCTGGGCCAGGCCATGAGTACCCTCTCCGGCGGCGAACGCCAGCGCATCAAACTCGCGACGCAGCTGCAGAACACCGGCACGGTCTACGTTCTCGACGAACCCACCACAGGCCTGCACATGTCCGATGTCGACACCCTGCTCGCGCTCATGGACAACCTGGTCGAGCGCGGGAACACGGTCGTGGTGATCGAGCACAACCTGGACGTGGTCGCACACGCGGACTGGGTCATCGACCTCGGGCCCGACGGTGGCAAGGACGGCGGCCAGGTCGTGTTCACCGGTACTCCCGCCGAACTGCTCACCGACCCGGCCTCGCTGACGGGGGAGTACCTGCGCCGCTACAAGTCCGCCTGACGAAGTGCGTCACGGGTACTGATCGTCCGCGGTACTGGCCGCCCGCCACGCCCTGGCTTCATGGGGATTGCCGCGGCGATCGAGGAGTTCGGCGAGACCGGCCATGGCCCGGGCGTCACCCTGGGTCGCGGCGGCGCGCCACCAGTGCTCGGCCTCGGTGAAATCGCCCCGGCGATAGCGGAAGACGCCGAGGTCGTAGGCTGCGCCCGGATGACCGAATTCGGCTGCCTGCGTCCATAGTTGGCAGGCCTGCTCCTCGTCGCCGCGGCGCTGCATGGCCACTCCCAGCTCGTAGAGCGCGTTCTGGTATCGGCTGGCATCGGTGGGCGGGGGCGGCGAGGTGGGGGCGGTGGTGAGTTCCACGACCAGTTCGCCGAAGTCGGGTGGGCCGACGCCGGTGCTGCAGTGCAGGACCGTCATGGCGGGTTCGCGGGCGATGAGGATGCCGTAGTTACCCGTCCAGGAGACGGTGGCCTCGGTGTCGTCCACCCAGACCGGGGTGAGGGTGATGGCGGCATCGGTCTCGGCAGGGCACACCTGTAGCTCGATGCCACCCGACATGGCATCACTCCAGACGTCAACCCCCCTGAGCCGGCGGCCTTCCAGCAACACATGTCCGTGCTCCACGGCGAGTCCGATGCCCAGGCTGCGCACGCCGGGGCGCGGGGCGGCGCTGCGCAGAGTCAGCCGGACCGTGGTGGGGGAGCCGCCGAGACCCTCCGAGTGCAGGGGGTAGACCTGCGCTCCGTTCCAGGTCACGGGGTCTGCGCTGTCGTATCGGTCCGCCAGCGTTGGTTCGGTCGTGCCCGGCTCGGCGTACGAAAACGACCCCTTCATCTGCCCCGCCTTCCGCCGGTGCCCGGTGATATTCGGGGCTACCGTAGTACCGATGCCACGTTCTGCGTCCCGGATTTGCCAGCTCCGCGATCCAGCAAACTCCTGGTCGCATGACCGGCATCTGTCCGGGCGTCCGACCGGTGCCCGGTGTACCGATTTCGCCGGTCGATCGACGTGGCGGCCACGTCCACGCGGTGTGTCGTACTTGCGGAGGGCCTGGTGTCATGTTGAATCGTCGGCGACGTACCAGCGAACGAGTGAAAGGTAAGGACATATGGCTCTGCCCACCATGACCCCCGAACAACGCTCCGAGGCGCTGGCGAAGGCCGCGGCGGTTCGTAAGGCCCGCTCGGAACTCATCGCGCAGGTCAAGAAGGGGTCGGTCAGCCTCGCCGAGGTGCTCAAGCGCGCGGACAAGGAGGACCTGGTCAAGAAGACGAAGGTGGCGGCGGTCATCAAGGCGCTCCCGGGCATCGGCCCGGTCAAGGCGGCCAAGCTGATGGACGAGGCCGAGATCCCCGCGGACCGCCGTATCGGCGGCCTGGGTTCCCGGCAGCGTGCCGCGCTGCTGGAGGCGCTGAAGGCTTGAGATCGGGGGGTGGCCTGCCGGGTCGCGAACCGGCCCGGCGGCAACCACTCCCACCGCCTCCGAATCCTCGGTGAACGCGCAGGACATCGACCGATTTGGTCCAGGCGGTCCGATCCGATAACCTTGCTGAGCATCACCGGTCCGGGTGGCGGAATGGCAGACGCGCTAGCTTGAGGTGCTAGTGCCCGTATTAGGGCGTGGGGGTTCAAGTCCCCCTCCGGACACAACCAGTGGGCGGTTTTGGAGCAGTTTCGACCAAAACCGCCCTTTTTCATGTTCACAGCCCGCCGAGGCAATCGACCATCTGCCGGATCTCCTCCCGGCTCATCCCATGGTCCGCAACGAATTTCGCGTCGATCGCGGGCGCTTTGCGCCGGTGCCGAGGTCCAGCCTCCGCACCGCGATCGGACCCTGAACTGAAACGCCTGCCACAAAGTGGCGAATTCCGTACTGCGCCTGCCGAGTTCGGTGATCACCGTATCGACTCGGGTCATCCGGGCGTGCGTGGCGTCGGCCGGGATGAAACACGTGTTGACAGCGCAACGGCGAGCCTTCTAAACTCGATATCGATTCGAATTCGATAAACCACCGGCCCTGTGAGGGCGTGGCAGGTAGTTGTGCGCCGCAGGCAGTTCGCAAACACCACGACACCGAGGTGGTCGAACCAATCGAGAGTCAGGAGTTGATATGACTGCGCACGAAGAGACCGCAGAGGTAGTTGTCGTCGGCGCTGGGATGGCGGGATTGATGGCAGCGACCACGCTGGCGCCGCAGACCGATGTGGTTGTCCTCGAGTCCACCGATCGCACGGGCGGACGAGTCGACACCGTCCGTAAGGGCGACTACTGGATCAACGTCGGCACTCAGTTCACCGAAGGCACCGGCGCACTGATCGATGCCCTGCACAGGCACAGCATCGAGATGGGTTCGCTCGCAGGCAAAAGCATCGCGCTGTACCTCAATGGCGGGCTGGTCGACACCGCGAATCCCCTCGCGCTCATGTTCCGTACGAAGATGACGATGATGGATCGTCTCGGCATGGCCATCGTCGGTGCGCGCATTCTCGCCGTCATGCCGTTCCTGGAGTCGCAGAGCCGAATCGCGCGAAGGGTTCGCGCCAAGCTCGACACCAAGCTGGCGTCGTATCTACTGCAGGGCGTCCGCTCCGAGCTGGCCGGCGAGGTCGTCCGGTCATGGTCGGCGCAGTGGATGGGATGCGAGGCGGAGGAGACGGCCGCGACCCAGTTCGTCACGTCCGTGGCTATCGCGTTGGCCGACCCGGAGAAAATTCCGAACTTCTCGCTGCCGGTCGGTGGCAACCAGACTTTGACCGACGTACTGACGGAAGACCTCGGCAGTCGGATCCGGTTGAACTCGGCGGTGCGATCGGTACGCCAGGACGGCGACGGCGTCGTCGTCGACTACCTCGACGGTGACCGTCCGGCGAGGCTGCGGGCCGAGCGCGCGATCGTGACCGCGCCGGGCGATATCGCCGAGCAGATCATTCCGGACCTCCCGCAGCGGTACCGCGTCGCATTCAACGACATCACGTACGGCCGGTACGTAGTGGTCGGGTTCTTCACCGAGGAAGTGGGGCCGCAGCGCTGGGACGACTTCTTCGGTGTCTCGACGCCTCAGTTGTCGTTCCAAGCGATGTTCAACCATGCCGCGGCGATGCGCAGCGGTGGCGATCGGAAGCCGGGCGGGGCACTGGCCTGTTTCGCCGGCGGGGCTCAGGCCGACGCGTTGCTGGACCTGCCCGACGAGGAAATCCTGTCGCGATTCGCGAAGGACCTGCTCACCGTATTCCCCGAGCTGGACGGGAAGCTGGGCGACGGTGTTGTGCGGAAGCACCATCGGGTCGTCCCGTTCTGGGCGCCCGGCCGGAGGAACTCGCTTCCGACATTGCGGAATCCGCTCGGATCGATATACCTCGCCGGCGATTATCAGCTCGATCTACCGTCGCTCGCCGACGCGGCCGCATCGGGTGAGCAAGCGGGGAAGGCCGTACTGGCGAGCCTGAGCCGGCCCCGGTAGTCGAGGTTGCGATCGAGAGAACACACCTAGGTCGTCACGGCTGTCACCGCCGCCAGCGCAGCGGCGGTGAACACCCGGTACCCGCGGCCCGGGTCCAAGCCGTGGATCTCCTTGGTGTCCAGGGCGTCCATGAAGTCGAGGATGTCGGTGCTGAACTCCTGGCCG
This sequence comes from Nocardia sp. NPDC059228, assembly GCF_042754245.1. Taxonomy (NCBI): domain Bacteria; kingdom Bacillati; phylum Actinomycetota; class Actinomycetes; order Mycobacteriales; family Nocardiaceae; genus Nocardia; species Nocardia sp. NPDC059228. The sequence continues at coordinate 92,816 of NZ_JBHZAL010000015.1, forward strand.
GGGACCAGCACCGGGAATCCCGGCGGATACGGAGTGACGAAGGTGGCCGATACCACCGGCTGTCCGGCGCCGAGCCGCTCGCGGACCTGGTCGGCGGGCAGATACTCGCATCGGTCGTCGTCGTAGGCCAGGTAGAACGCGGTGCGCATATCCCCGTCCGGCGCCGCCCCGCCCGGGTCGGTCCGGAACGCGTCGTTGAATCGGGAGAAGTTCGGCAGCGGCGGATGTTCGTGGGTGAGCGCGTGCACGCGGCGTTCGAATTCCCGTCCGGCCGCCGGGCCCCGCTGGCTCGCCTCGTCCTCCAGCCCCTCCGCGATACCGACCAGGGCGCGCAGCAGATACGCGACGGATGTTCGGGTGGTGCCGATGTTCGTCATGGCCAGCACGGTGTTGCGGGTCGTCTTGTTGACCTGGACGCCCCAGCGATCCATCAGCTGGTCGTGTTTGAACGTGTCCCCGTCGATCCCGGTCGCCCCGATCTCGAGGGTGAGCCGGCACGGGTCGAGCACGAATTCGTCGGTGTGCCAAGCCTCGTCCATCGCCACCGGACCGGCGTGCAGTGGGCAGCCGCGGCTGCGCCGGTACCGTTCCGGGATCAGGTCCTCGCTGCCCAGGACACGGAAGTACCTCGACAGCAGCGGATGTTCGGCGATGCGGTCCCGCAGGGTCATCGCCAGCTCCACCTGCCGCGCGACCAGATCGAAGCCCTCGAGTTCGACCTGCCGGCGCCCCACGTCCAGCGACGCCAGGATCTGGTAGTTCGGCGAGGTCGAGGTGTGCGTCATGTACGCCTCGCGGAAGGCGCCCTCGGCGCGCCCGGCGAAGTCGTCATCGAACACATGGATCATCGACCCCTGCCGCAGCGCGGTCAGCGTCTTGTGGGTGGACTGGGTGGCGTAGACGCGAATGCGCACGCGGTCGGGGTCCGGCAGCAGTGGTTCGTGCACCAGATCGTCGTCCGGGCGGCCGGCGAGTTCGGCACTGCGGCTTTCGAATTCGGCCCGGTACTCCGGGGTCCGGAAGCGCTGTGCGAGGGTGGCCGCGACGTTCATCGCCGTCCGCCGGCGGTACACCGGATGGAATCGGGCGAACGCGAACCAGGCCTCGTCCCAGAGGAAGACCAGATCCGGCTTGATGGCCAGGCATTCGGTCATGACCCGTTCGACGTCGTAGACCACGCCGTCGAACGTGCAGTTCGTCAGGGAGATCATCCGCACCTGATCGAGGCGGCCCGCGGCGCGGTACGTCAGCAGGGTCCGCTTGATGTCGGCCAGCGGAATCGCGCCGTACATGGAGTACCGGTCGAGTGTGTAGCTGTCCAGGTAGGCCACCCGGGACCCGGCCAGCACCTGGGCGTAGTGGTGCGATTTGTGGCAGTTGCGGTCGACCAGCACGACATCCCCGGGCGCCACCAGGGCCTGGGTGACGATCTTGTTGGCGGTCGAGGTGCCGTTGGTGACGAAGTAGGTCCGGCGCGCCCCGAACGCCCGCGCCGCAAGTTCCTGCGCCTCCCGGATCGGGCCGTGCGGTTCCAGCAGCGAATCGAGACCACCGGCGGTGGACGAGGTCTCGGCCAGGAAGATGTTCAGCCCGTAGAACTCGCCCATATCCCGGATCCACGGCGAGTTCACCACCGAGTTGCCGCGCGAGATCGGCATGGCGTGGAAGACGCCGGTCGGTTTCCGCGCGTAGGCGGTCAGCGCGGAGAAGAACGGGGTCCGCCGGCGCCGCGCCACCCCGCGCAGGATCGTCAGATGCAGATCCAGCACGTCCTCCTGCAGTAGGAACACCGAGTCGAAGCGCTGCCCGAGTTGGGCGGCCAGCAGTTCGATCGACGCGTTGTCGACCAGGTAGAGGTCGAGTTCCGGTCGCAGGGAACGCAATTCGCGCGCGACCGACGAGACCCGGGCCGCGGTGTCGAGCCGGTCGAAGTCCGCGGACTCGACCGGTGGGACGAGCCGGTCCAGCAGGGTGCGATCGCGCATCGACCGGGTCCGGAAGTCGGAGCGGACGACGACGGCTTGGATCCGCGAATTCACCAGGGCCGCCACCACCGCGTCCTCGACGCTGGGCGCGACCACGACGTCGTAGACGGCCTCGTCCTCCGGCCGGCGGATGGCCCGGATTTCCTCGCGCAGCCGTTGGTCCTCGCGGTCGGAAAGATCGGCGACCACCAGAATGTCGAAGTTCGGCCGGGGGTCGGTGGCCGCCGACCCCTCGCCCGGCACGCCGGGCGCCCGATCGCCGACATTCGCCGCGGCTGCGAGCGCCGCGCCGCCGACGAGCCCCCGGCCGATGGTCTCGGCCAGCCGGGTCAGTTCGGCGTACGCGCCCGTCCCGGCCAGCTCGTGCGCCCGCGCCACCAGCCGGCCGCCGGGGTAACTGTGGTATGGCTCGAGCAGGTCGGCGTCGGCAAGGTAGCGCTCCAGTTCCGCCACCTCGGTACCCGCGTCCGGGCCGAGCACCGCCAGCCGCCGCGCGGTATCGGCGATGTGCCACCAGATGTCGTTTCGCAACTGCGCCACACTGTTGTACGCCGACAGCTCCCGCCCGGAATCGCTGTCGGCGCGGTCGGCCGCGGTGCTCACCACCACGCCCGACGGAGGGATCCGGCTGCCGACCACGGCCGGCGGTCCTGATGCTCAGGCGCGTTCCGCATCCGATCGCCACGCCCGGTGCCCGCGCAGGTCCTGGGAGGCATCGTCATCAGCGTTTCCTTCCGCTGCGGCATCGGCCGGCACCGCCTGTCGCTATTTCCGGTTCAGCTGCCAATCCGATGGCAGCCCCTGGACTTTCGCGTCGGTGCCGCACGCCTCGATGGACACCGTCGCCGGACCCAGACGGAGGTCCGAAAGCCGGATGATGCCCGCCCGGTCGGGCAGGCGCGGCGCGATGGTGAGGGTGCGCCCGGGGACGTCGGGCATCAGCCCCAGGAACGAGCGCATGAGCAGCAGGGGCGCCGCGCTCGCCCACGCCTGCGGCGAGCACGAGGTGGGGTACGGCACCGGGGAGCTGAAATCGGAGCGCGCGAAGCCGCAGAACAGTTCGGGCGGCCGGGCCCCGAATTCCAGGATGGCCTCGAGCAGTCCGCTCGCGAGTTTCACACTCAGGTCCAGCGCGCCGGGGATGTGACCGTAGCGCATCAGACCGGCCACCGCGATGGCCGTATCGTGCGGCCACACCGAACCGGTGTGATAACCCATGGGATTGAAGTGGCGCGCGGTGGAAGACAGCGTGCGCAATCCGAATCCGCTGTTCAGGTCCGCCGCGCCCAGGCGCTCGATCAGTTCGGCCGCGCGTTCGTCGGGCACGATACCGGTCCACAGGCAGTGGCCGGGATTGCTCGATCCGACATCGACCGGCTGCTTCGAGCTGTCCAGCGCCAGGGCGTAGCAGCTGCTCTTCGGCATCCAGAACGTCTCGTCGAAACGGGCTTTGAGGTCGGCGGCCTGTGTGCGCAGCCGCTCGGCGAGGGCGTGGTCGCCGGCCTCCTCGGCCAATTCGGCGCGGCCGATCCGGGCCGCGTAGACGTAGCCCTGCACCTCGCACAGGGCGATCGGCGGCTCGGCGAGGCGGCCGTCGGCGAATCCGATCGCGTCCCAGCTGTCCTTCCACCCCTGGTTGGCGAGGCCGCGGTCGGTCTTGCGCCGGTACTCGACGAAGCCGTCGCCGTCGAGGTCGGCGTCGTTGTCGATCCAGGCCAGCGCCGCGTCGGCGGCCGGCAGCAACTCCTGTACGGCCGCGGCGCCGATACCCCAGCGACGGCATTCGGCGAGCAGCATCACGAACAGCGGAGTCGCGTCGGCGGTGCCGTAGTACACGGTGCCGCCGAGCACCCGATCACTGCCGGGACCGTAGCGCCGCTCGTGCATGATGCGGCCGGGCTCCTCCTCGGTGAGCGGATTCGACTCGGTGCCTTGGAGTTTCGCCAGCTGGCGCAGTGTGCCCAGGGCCAGGTCCGAATCCAGCAGCAGCGCCATCCACGAGGTGAGCAGACTGTCGCGGCCGAACAGGGCCATGAACCAGGGCGCGCCGGCGGCCACATAGGAGGTGCCGTCGGCGGGATCGTCGAGGCGCAGCGCGCCGAGATCGGTCTCGGTGCGCTGCAGGATGAGGTTGAGGCCGGCGCCGCTCGCGGTGAGGGTGGTGGTCGAGGCACGCCAGCGCCGGATCTTGTCCGCCGGGCTGTATTCGTCGTTGTCGTCGAAGTTCATCGGGACGGCCCGATGGTCGTTGATCGGCTGGCAGTGCACCACCGTCTGCCAGCTGCCCTTTGCCGGGACCAGCACCTGCCAGGTCAGCGATCCGGGTTGCACCTCGGGGTCCTCGCTGGCGGTGATGATGATGCCACGCCCCTGCTGACTGCGGTCGGTGAAGCGCAGCGCCTGGTCGGTGGCGGCCGACTCGCTGCCGCCGCCGCCCGCGCGGCCCTCCTTGACCGCGAACAGGTCCGCGAAGTCCGCCTCGGCATCGAGAACCACGGTCAGGGCGGTGTCCTCGTCGCCGAGATTGAGCACGCTGATGATCTCCTGCATTCCCTCACCCACGACGCGACGGCGCTGGATCAGCACCGTCGCGTCGGCGACACCGTGCGGTGGCGGTTTCCGGGCGACGAATCGCGCCCGGAAGGGTTCGCGCACCACCACCGAAAGCTGTTCCGGCGGAAGACCGTCCACGCGCAGCTCCCATCGGGTCAGGATGCGCGTGTCCCGGTAGTACAAACCGTGGGCGGTGCCGGGGTGGAGGTCCCCGAGTCGGTCGGACAGGCAGAAGGTTCCGGCCTCGACGAGGGTGATCACGCCGGCGCCACCCTCGATGAAAACAGGTGGGCCGGCATTGAATACGCTCACGGGCGACCGCCCGGCGCAGGGCTGGTGAGGATCGGAGTCCCTGCGGGTACCCGCATCCGGACGGCGGTTCGCGACGCCCGTTCCGCCGCCATCTCGATCGCCCGGTGATAGGCCGCCTCGTAGCCCTGCGCGAACAGGTCCGTGGCGAACAGCCTTTCGACACGCTCCCGGCAAGCATAGGGGTCGATCTCATCGGCGCGGGCGATGTATCCGGGTAGTTCGTCGGGATCGTCGCAGATCCATCCGGTCACGCCATGTTCGACGACCTCTTCCACCGCACCGCCACGCAGCGCGATCACCGGTGTGCCACAGACCATGGCTTCGATCATGACAATGCCGAACGGTTCTTCCCACCGAATCGGGAACAAAAGGCAGCGCGCGCCGGCGAGAAGATGGCGTTTCGCGGTCGCGTCGGCCTCGCCGAACACATCATCGCTCTCGGTGAGCAGCGGCTCGATGTAGTTGTCGAAGAACTCGTGCTCGGGCGGCTCGTTGAGCTTGCCCGCCAGGACCAGGCGTACACCGGCGGAGTGTGCGGCGCGGAGTGCCAGGTGGGGTCCCTTGTAGGGCGCGTAGCGGCCCAGGAACAGGGCGTAGTCGAGCTTTTCGGTGCGGAATGGCCATTCCGAGGGGCGGATCGCATTGTGCACGCGGCCGATCCAGTTCAGATCCGGCGCGAGCGCGCGCTGCCGGTCACTGATCGCCACGAGCCGCACACTGTGATCGAGCGATTGGTAGTACTCGTGCATCTCCGGGTCGACCGGACCGTGCACGGTGACGACGGTGGGAATCCCGAGCCCCCGGTACGCGGCCGCGTTGGCCGGGCCGGCGAAGGTGTGATCGTGCACGACGTCCACCGGGTCCTCGGCGTGCAGTGCCTCGATGATCTGCCAGGTCTTCATGGCATTGACGATCTCCGGGTACGGCTCGCCGAGCCGCTTGGACTGGATCTCGTCCCAGACCCGGACGAATCGGGCCTTCGTACCGGCGTGGCCGGCGCCGAGCAGCGTGACGCGGTGACCCTGATCGACCAGCTCATCGGCCAGCGTGGCGACCACAGCCTCGATACCGCCGTAGCCGACCGGTGGGATGTCGAAATACGGTGGAGCAGCGAGAACGATATGCAGCGACCGCTTCCGGGAATTGACCGCGCCGAACACAGCGGAGTTTTCGGGCTGAAGCTGCAGAAAGTCGAAGGCGTTCTCGAGTGAGGCATCGCACGTAAGTTCGCTACTCATTTCGAAACTCCTCGTCGTGAGTTGAACTGAGCCAAACCCTCGTATACGTTGCCACGAACGGCGCTGGTCGGCAAGTGATGTTTGTCCGATTTGTGCGGTCGCAATTCAAAAGTTATGTCGATGGTTTATCGGCTCGAATTACGGGTATCCCTATCCACCCATCGAGCATGAAATGCATTTGCACCGTGAGGGATTCGCGAATCTCGGCAGTAGCGATCGGCGAGAACCCTTTTCTACCGACTCACTCCGTAAGCACCTCGGGGAATCCGAACAATGCGACCAGCGCCGGGTCGTGGAACGAGATGACACCGCGGACACCGGCGGTGGTCGGAGCCAGGACCACGATGCCGTGGCCGCGGAGCACGCCATCGGTGTCCCGGTGATACTCGATGGCGGCTGGCTGGCCGTTGGCCGTGGTGGGTAGCATCCGCCAGTCGCCGGGCCGGCCCATCACGTAGGCGTCGAGCATGCGGATGCAATTCACCAGGCCCGCCTGCCAATCGCGGAACCCGGTCGCCTCCAGCGTCGCGTCGGCGCGCAGCACCCGTTCCAGGAGAGCGGCATCGGCGTGCTCGAAGGCGGTGATGTAGCCGTCGAGCAGCGCCCGCGCCCGCTGATCGGACGGTTCGAGCAATTCCTCTGGCCCCGAGGGCAATTCGTTCAGCCGGACGCGGGCCCGCTGCAGGCCGCTCTTGACTGCCGCGGTTGTGGTGCCCAGGATTTCGGCGGTCTCGGCGGCGGAGAAGGACAGGACCTCGCGCAGGATGAGAATGGCGCGCTGGCGGGCGGGGAGATGCTGGAGGCTCGCGATGAGAGCCAGGCGAAGTGACTCGCGGGCGACCACCGCGGCGGCCGGATCGTCCGCGGCCGGGCCGATCCAGCCGCCGGGGCATGGTTCGAGCCACGAAACCTCGCCCGGCGCAACGCGACTCGGCGCTCCCTCGGACCCGTCGTCGGGGCCGCCCAGGCCCGAGGGCAGGATTCGGATGCGGCGTGGCTCGAGCGCCGACAGGCAGACATTGGTGGCGATCTTGTACAGCCAGGTCCGAACCGAGGCGCGGCCCTCGAAAGCGGCGTAGGAGCGCCAGGCGCGCAGGTATGTCTCCTGGACCAGGTCTTCGGCGTCGTGGGCCGAGCCGACCATGCGGTAGCAGTGCGCCAGCAGTTCCCGGCGGAACCGCTCGGTGTCGGCGGCGAAGCGGCTCCGATCGGCCGCCTCCGCCAGGTGCGCCGTCATGCGGCGAGTTTAGGCTGCCGCCGGGCTGCGGAATGGCTGCTCGTCATGGGTTGCTCGCTTTCCGGATCGTGTGCCCGCTGATCGGGCCCTCACCCGTTACGACCGGAACGGCGGTCCGAAGGAATCGAAACCCAGGTCGGCGGGTATCCGGAATGGTCAGGGCAGCAGGGCCAATTTGCCCATGGTGGCGCGGGATTCCATTGCCGCGAGGACCTTCGGTCCGTCGGCGAGATCATGGGCGGTGGGTCTGGCGGGGGCGAGGACACCTGCGGCGATGAGCGCGAACATTTCGGCCATGATCTCGCCGAAGACGTGAGGAGCGACCTGGATCAGCACGCCGATATTGAGGCCGACGAGGTGAATCTGGTGCTTGTACACCAACTCCCAGTTGGTGATGGCGCTGTCGCCCCCTGCCATGCCGTAGACGACGACCCGTCCGGTGACCCGTTTGGCCGCGGCGAGGCTCGCGGTGAAGGTCGCGCCACCGGCGGATTCGAGTACCAGGTCGGCCCCGGCGCCGCCGGTCAGTTCCAGGACCTCGGCGGCGAGCTGCTCGGACCGTGAGTCCAGCATGTGGTCGGCACCGAGTCCCCGCACGATCTCGTGTTTGCCCGGCGAGGCGGCGGCGATGACGGTCGCACCGTAATGCTTGGCCATGGCGACCGCGGCTTGGCCGGTCGCGCCCGCCGCGGCGTGGATCAGCACCGTCTCGCCAGTGGCTATGCGGCCCAACGGTTTCAATGCGGCGAGCGCGGTAGGCCAGTTCACGACCAGTCCGAGTGCCTGCTCGGCGGTCCACCCGGTCGGGATCGGCACGGCCGAGGCCGCGGGCAGCACCGCGTATTCGGCGAATGCTCCGGCCCCCACGCCGACGACGCAGGCTCCCGAATGTGGTTCGGCCACTTCGTCTCCCACCTCGACGACCTCACCGGCGGCCTCGAACCCCGCCGTGTACGGTGGCCGCGGTCCGCCCAGGAAGGAGCCGCGGGACTGGGAGATGTCGGCGAAGTTGACTCCGGCGGCGGCGACCCGGATCAGGACCTCGCCCGGACCGGGAACCGGTACCGGTGCGTCGGTGATCAGACGCAGATCCTGCGGGCCCCGCCGCGAGGTCTGCCGCAGGGCTCGCATGGTGGTGGGAATGGTCATGGCGATCAGCGCTCCTTCTCGGTTTGTCTCCAGGTAGACCGCCGCCACCGGAGAAAGGAATCGGCCGTCGGAACCGGTCAGCCGATCGGCGTGACCGCGGGCATGGTGAAGCGCAGACCTCCTCACCGAGCTGCCCGACAACCCGCCGGACCCGGCCTGGCCGTGGCAGATTCTGATCGGCGCGGCCAGCGGCGACCAGCCGATCGTGGTTCCCCCGCCGGATCCACCGGATCCCGGCGGGGTTGCCCTCCGAAGTAATGATGACCCGGTCGGCCATCGGCTCCGAACATGCTGGGGCGCAGGATGTCTGCCCGCTCCGGTCAGGCGATGGTGGCGGGTTCGCGGAGTGGGGTCAGGGCGTGGGTCCAGACCAGGAGTTCGTCGATCACGCCGTGCAGGGCGGGGGTTTGCGGGGGCTGGGGGCGGAATTCGGTATAGGCGACGAAGTCGTCGCGCAGAGTCAGGGCCAGCTGGGGGCCGATATCGGCCATGCGCAGGACACCGGCCTGGGCGCGCAGCTTCTGAATCGCCATGACCGCGCCGTAGATGCCGTAGCCGACGTAGGCGACCGGCTTGCAGGCCCATTCGGCGTGCAGGTAGTCGATGCAGTTGGTGAGGGAGGACGGGGAGCGGTGTTGTATTCGCCGGTCACGAAGATGAAGGCGTCGCAGGAGCCGACGTGCTCGGCGAAGCGGCGGGTGTGCGGGTGCTGTCCGGGGGTGCGGGCCGCCGGGACGGGTTCGTCCAGCAGGGGCAGCCGGTGATCCTGCAGATCGATCAGCTCGAATTCGGCTGTCTCGCCAGCATGTTCGGCGGCGATGGCCTGCACCCAGCGGGCCACCTTCTCGCCGTTGCGGCCGGGCCGGGTGCTGCCGATGATGATGCCGATTGTGGTCATGTCGATTACTCCTCGGGGTGGTGACGACTCGACGACACAAGTGGCCGCCGACCCCTCGCGTTGTGACATCCCGGCCAGTGATGTGCGTCACCCGCCTGGGGTGCGGGACCGTCCGGGGCGCCGGGCGGTTTCCCCGCAAGTGCGGTTCAGCCCACCGAGCCCTCGAATCGGAACGTGCCCTGGATTTCGACCATCGAGCGGATGGCGATCGTTCTGAACGAGCTTCGCTTCAGTTCAGCGTCGCACTCGAAGGCGCTGGCGCCCTTGCCTTCAGCGCGCGGGGTGGTCATCCCCTCCACCCATAGCATCGGGGCAGGCCAGGCAACATTCTTGTGCCGGAAGGCATTCGGACACTCGGGGTCGGAACCGGTTCCTGACAACAGTCCTGACGATTGTCCTCGTCGTGTGTATGGTCGGAAGGGCATGTTTCACAATGGGAGTGCCAGGGCTTTATGAGTAGTCAACGACCGCTGTCGTCCTTCGAGTTCAAGCATTTCGACCCCGACGCTCGCTGGGGCGACGTGCCGAAAGCCGGTGTGCCGCTGTTCGTCGCGACCACGGTGCGCGGTGAGATCGACCCCGACGTCATGCGCAGGGTGCTGGCGGAATTGGCCGCCGACCACGCGCTGCTGCGCGCGGTCATGATCCACGAGCCCGGCGCTGAGCCGGTCTTCCGGGTTCGCGAACAGTACCAGCCCCCGCTCGAGGTCACCGAGTGGGGTCCCGACGGCTATCAGCGGTTGGTCAACATCGAACAGGACTGGAGCACCGGTCTTTTCAAGGCTCACGTGCTGCGTGAGGGCGGTCTCGACCAGATCGTACTGATCATGCACCACGGCATGTGCGATGGACGGTCGGCGCTGGCGCTGCGCGACGACATGTGGCAACGCTACGGCGCGCAGCTGGCGGGTTCGCCACTGCCGCCGTCGAATTCGGACAACACGCTGGTCGACGGCATCGATACGTTGCTGGCGGGCAGTGTCACCGAGGCCGAGGTCGACGAGCTGGTCGCGATGCTGCGCGGTATCGCGGCCGCCGGTGACGCGGTGCCCGCGCCCCTCGAGCTGCCCCGCGACGGCGACGGCGTCGGCGACCCGGTGGGCCGGTTCGCCACCCAGCGCATCGAGGTGGACCCCGTGCAGAGCGCGGCCTTCTTCGGTGTCGCACGCGCGCAGGGTGTTTCGGTCAACAGCCTGGTCACCGGGGTGGCCATGGTCGCGGTGCGCAGCCAGCTCGAGGCGGATTCCGGGCCGGTGCCGATGGTGTTCGGGCACGCGGTGGATCTGCGCGCCTCGCTCGCCGAGCCGATCCCGCAGTCGACGCTGCTCAATTGCGCGGGTGGGGTGGCCACCCCGGTCTTCGCCGCCGCCGACACCGATCCGATCGAGCTGGCCAAGGCGACCGAGGTGGCCATGCGCGCCGCCCTCGACGCCCGGTTCCCGGCCCTGTTCATGCGGGCCTCGCAGCGCGCGTTCGACCCGGAGACCGCTGCGATCTTCGGTGCGCAGCCCACGCTGGGCATGGCGAATCTCGGTGTGGAACAGACACCTTCGATCCCCGGCGGGCTCGAATTCGTCGCCGATGAGGCGTTCGGCATGGCCAAGGGCATGCCGCCGAAGCTGACCGTGTGGACCGTCGCCGAGCGGCTCATCATTCACGTCAACTACGACACCACCCGCAACAGTCACGCCCTGATGGGCCGCGTGACCGAGGCGATCCGGGAGCAGGTCCGTCGCGTCTGCGACGCCGACGCGGATCGTGGCTGACTCGCGGCCGGACACGCCATGAGAGTTGCTGTCAGTCAAGAGAAGTGCATCGCAGCCGGTCACTGTGTGCTGCGTGCCGACCAAGTCTTCGACCAGCGCGACGACGACGGTGTCGTCGTGCTGCTCGACGAGAATCCGGCGCCGGAGCAGGCCCCGGCCGTGCGAACGGCCGCCGAATTCTGCCCAGCGCAAGCCATCCAGATCGAGGATTGACCCGAACATGCCTGAGTCCAGCACCGAGACCCCCGCCGAGCCGACCTTCTATCCCGGTCGCCGCGCCGCGAGCTGCCCGTTCGCGCCCGCCGCCGAGATCCGCGAACTCGCCGCCGCCGGCCCGATCTCCAAGGTCCGGACCTGGGAGGGCAAGCAGCCGTGGCTGATCACGGGCTACACCGAGGCGCGCGAGCTGTTCGCCGACGCCCGCGTCAGCGCCGACAACCACCACCCCTCCTACCCGCACATCCACGAGGGGATGAAGACGGTCGCGGAGATGAGCCCGCGCACCATGTTCAACACCGACGGCCAGGAGCACGCCCGCTACCGGCGCATGCTGGCCAAGCCGTTCACCCCCAGGCGGCTCGAGGCCATGCGGCCCAATATCCAGAAGCACATCGACGAGACCGTCGACGCCATGCTGGCGCAGGGCAACTCGGCGGACCTGATGAAGGCGCTGGCGCTGCCGGTGCCGTCGCTGATGATCTGCGAACTGCTCGGCGTCCCCTACGAGGACCACGCGTTCTTCCAGGAGGCCACCGAACTCGGCTTCGGCGGCAACGCCACCGCCGAGGAGCAGCAGCAGTCGACGCTGGAGATGCTCGGCTACCTCAACAAGCTGGTCGAGGCCAAGACCGAGAACCCGGCCGAGGATCTGCTCTCCGATGTCGCCGAACTGGTGCGCGACGGTGAGCTGCAGGTGTGGGAGGCCGCGCTGCAGACGGTCGGCATTCTGGTCGCCGGGCACGAGACCACCGCGAACATGATCTCCCTGGCCGTCATCGCGCTGCTCGACCGGCCCGAGCAGCTGGCGATCATTCGCGACACCGACGACCCGCAGGTGCTCGGCAATGCGGTCGACGAGCTGATCCGCTACATGACCATTGTCGACACCGGGCTGCGGCGGGTCGCCGTCGAGGACATCGAGATCGGCGGTGAGGTGATCCGCGCGGGCGACCCGATCGTGTTCGACCTGGCCACCGCGAACTGGAACCCGGAGGTCTTCGCCGAGCCGGAGACCCTGGACCTGGCGCGCTCGAATGCCGCGCAGCACTTGGCCTTCGGCTCGGGCCGGCACCAGTGCATCGGTCTGCAGCTGGCGCGCATCGAGCTCGGCATGGTGCTGCAGACGCTGTTCCGGCGGGTGCCGGGGCTGCGCCTGACCGTGCCGACCGAGGAGATCGATTTCAAGTACGACGCGATGGTGTACGGGGTGCGGTCGCTGCCCGTCGCATGGTGATGAGGTGACCGGTGTCCTGCCGTCAGGGCAGGGCATGCAGCCAGAGTCTGCTGCGGTCGGCCTCGGTGGTGGCCAGCAGCAGGCCGGCGGGCAGCGCGGCCATGCGAGCCCCGGGCGCGCTCACCGGCAGGGAAATCTGTTGCCATTCAGTACAATTCGGCGTCATCGACGCCAGCTGCACCGCGTGGTCGAGTGCCACGAGACTCAGGACGCGCGACGCGGTCGGCAGGACCTGCAGCACGTCGACCGTTGACGCGCCCGGACCGGGCACGGGGTCGGCCTCGGCCGATGGCCAGCAGAGCACGTGCGGTGTGGCACCGATGGATTGGCCGAGCACCGTACAGCCGGCAGTGCCGCAGCCGACGCGCGCGGCGACGGCATTCGCACCGGGCAGCTCGTGGCGCTGCCATCCGAGGCCGTCGGGCGAGGTCCACACCAGGGGCCGAAGGATGTTGTCGCGCAAGGTTTCCCCGACGATGACGAAGCCCTGCGCGCCGGTGCCGACCCCGGCCGCGCCGGTCTGTTCGCCGGGTGCGGACGACAACGCCGGATCGTCCGCGTGGCGTTGCCAGTCCGCGCCGTCGGGGGAGGTCCAGAACGCGGCGCCGTAGCGGCCGTTGTCGCCGTCCCAGCCGCCCACCAGCAGATCGGTGCCGCCGCGCGCGGCCGCCGCGGTCACCGCGATGGCGTGCGGGCCGCCGAACATCTCCATGGCCTGGGTGTGTTCTGTGAGACCCCGGCCGTCGCCGCTCCAGATGGTCATGCGCGGATTGCTGTGCGCGCCACCGAAAGCCTGACCCAGCACCACGGTGTGCGTACCGGTGCCCGCCGAAATTAGTTCCGCCAGTGCGCCGTACGGGCTGTCGGGCCGGACGGGGACAGATGTCCAGCGCGTGCCGTCGGAGGAGGACCAGGCGGCCGGGGCGCGTCCGTCGCCGGCCGGGATCGAGCCCAGCGCCAGCACGCCGCCCGCGATCGGCGCGAACTCCAGCACCCGCGCCCCGTGCTGCGGCAGCGATACCTCGCGCCAGGGCGAATCCGATGGCCGCGCAGCACACCCGGCCGCCAGCGCGAGCGCGACGACCAAGACGATTGACCACCTCATTGGGACAGGGTGCCAGACCGACGCGGCGATTTGTCGGTTGTGCGCGTTTCCCGCGGGACCCGAACCGCCGCGCCGAGGCAAATCCGGGCCGCGCACCGGACGGCGTGTGACGATCTCTGCTCGTGGCTGCTGTCCGGTTCACACGGATATGGATGCTGGTGGCGCTGGTGACAGCGCTGCTCCCACTGCATGCGCACGCCAATCCCCTCTCGGATCTGCTGAATCCGGCACACGATCCGGCCAGCGTGCTGCCGTCGCCACCGACCGACCCCTTCTTCACGCCCGGGCCCGGTTTCGAAGCCCGCCCGCCGGGCAGCGTGCTCGCGGTCCGTACCACCGACAGCCTGTTTCCCGCCGCCCGCGCCTACCAGCTGCTGGTGCGGTCCACCGACTCCCACGATCAGCCGGTCGCCATCGTGACCACCCTGCTGCTGCCGAACGAGGCGTGGAAGGGATCGGGCCCCAGACCGCTGGTGTCGTACAACCTTCCGATCTCCTCGCTGGGGCAGTCCTGTGCGCCCTCCACGGAACTCAAGCGGGCTGTGTCGGCCGATGTCGTGGCGATCCGGTTGATTCTGGCCAAGGGCTATGCGGTGGTCGTTCCCGACCACCAGGGCCCGCGGCAGGCATACGCGGCGGGGCTGATGGGCGGGCACGCCGTGCTCGATTCCATCCGGGCCGTGACCCGCGCGAACATGCCGGACCTCGGGCCGGCGACGCCGGTGGTGATGACGAGTTATTCGGGCGGTTCGATCGCCACCAGCTGGGCGGCGCAGCTCGCGCCGACCTACGCACCGGAGATCCGGTTGGCGGGCGTGATCATCGGGGGGACCCCGGCGGATTATCAGATGCTGCTGCCCGCCATGAACGGCAACTGGAGTACCGGGGTCCTGCTGGCGGCCGTGCTCGGGCTGGCGCGTGAGTACCCGGAACTGATGGGCCTGTTCAACGACAACGGGTGGCGGTTGGCGCGGATGTTCCGCGATATCTGCATTTCGCAGGAGACGGCGCTCGGGCTGATCGCGCCGCTGCGGGTGGACCAGCTCTCGGTCGTGCCGGATCCATTGAAACTGCCTGCGGTGCAGCGGATTCTGGAAGAGAACCGCCCCGGCCGCAGCGCGCCGGCCGCGCCGGTATTCCTCTTCCACGGCGTCAATGAGATCTTCGTTCCCTTCGCGGGCGCGCAGCATCTGTTCGACGAATGGTGCGCGCGAGGCGCCCGGGTGCGGTTGCAGCCGTTCCCGGGGGAGCACTTCATCGTCGGCGCGTTGTCCATTCCACTGACCACCGGGTGGATCGAGGATCTGCTGGCCGGCCGACTGGTGCCGCCGGGGTGCACCGGTCCGGATCACTGACCACCCGCGGAAATTCCGCTGGCATCGAACGAAATATCTTCGGTGTCGCCGCCATTGAGTCATCGGAATTTCACTTAATATTCGAATTATCCGCCACGGGGGCTCGTTTCCGCTCTCACTCGAACCGTTCGCAACCTGATGAATGGATCATCGAATGACCGCCAACATACGTACCGCCGCGACCGCGGCATTGGCCATGGCGGCGCTGCTGATATCCGGCGCAGGTATGGTGCGCGCCGATTCGCAGACGGAATCTGCCATTTCCAGCGTGCGCGATATCGATCCGGCACGGACGCGGATATCGGTGTATTCGGCCGCCATGGACCGCACCGTCACCGTCGATGTGCTGCATCCCGCCGATGACGAGCCGCGTCCGACCTACTATCTGCTCGACGGTGTGGATTCCGGTGCCGCGGAGACGAATTGGACACAAAAGACCGACATCGTGTCTTTCTTCGCCGATAAGCGCGTCAACGTGGTGCTTCCGGTCGGCGGCAGGGGCACTTTCTATTCCGATTGGCAGCGGCCCGATCCCGCACTCGGCGGGGCGCAGCGGTGGGAGACCTTCCTGACCGGTGAGCTGCCACCGCTGATCGACGCGCGGTTCCGGGGCGACGGGCGCAATGTCATCGGCGGGCTGTCCATGGGTGCGCTCTCGGCGGTCACGCTGACCACCCGGCATCCGGAGCTGTATCGCGGGGTGGCGGCCTTCAGCGGCTGTCTCGACACCGTGAGCGCGAGCGCCAGACTCGTCATCCGGAATTCGGTGAGGTGGATGGGCGGAAATCCGGAGAATATGTGGGGAACCGATGCCGATCCGGCGTGGCGGGCGCACGATCCGCTCACCAATGCGCCCGCACTGCGCGGGAAGGCGGTGTACGTGTCGGCAGGCAGTGGGATCCCGGGACCGGAATCACTGACCGGCCCGCAGATGCCGCAGGCGGTGACCTTCGGTGCGGTGCTGGAATATCTGGTGCACGGTTGTACCGAGTCGTTCCAGCGGCGATTGCAGGACCTCGGTGTACCGGCCACCGTCGTATTCCATCCGCTGGGCACGCATTCCTGGCCGTATTGGCAAGAAGATCTTCATGAATCGTGGCCGATTCTGGAGGCGGCGCTGACGGAATAGGCAGGCACCGCGCTGGATGGTCGCTCAGCGTTGGATCGGCCGGTGCCGAGTGCGGTCCGCACCGCGGCGGTGGTGAGCCAGTTGCAGTTCGAGCAGTAGGCGATCGGCCGGGTCGTCGAGGTCGATGCCGGTGATGTCCTGGGCGCGGCGCAGGCGGTAGCGCAGCGTGTTCGGGTGGATGCGCAGCGCCGTGGCCGCGGCCCGTACGTCGCCGTGATGGCGCAGGTAGTGGTCGACGCTGGCCTCGAGTTGCGCGGCGTGGCCGCGGTCGTAGTCGAACAGGGCGGTCAGGCGCGGGTCCTCGAGCTCGGGGCGGGCGGCGAGGAGATCGAGGATCTCGCCCAGCAGGACGGCCGTACGGGATTCGGCGAGGGTGGTGACCCGATCCTTCGGGAAGCTCGCGGCGGTGCTGTCCAGGACGCGGTCCACCTCGAGGCGGGCGCGGGCGACGTCGGTCAGCTCGGCGACGGGAACGGCGATGGCGGCGCGCAGGATCGGGGCGCCGGTGGATTCCAGCTGGTCGACCAGCTGCCGGGTCCAGGCGGTGACCGCGCGGGCCGAGTGATAGCGGGGGAGCAGGATGTAGGCGCGGTCGCCGATGAGGGTCGCCAGCGAGTCGCGTCGGAAGGCGCTCGCGCGCAGGCGAAGTGTGCTGCCCAGCGCCGACAGTTCCGCGGCGGCGGGAATCGCGCCGGAGGATGCGAACCCGATGAGCGCCGCCGGGCCGGTCACCGGGATGCCCAGCGCACTCGCCACCGACGGCACATCGACACCGCCGCCGCGCGCGCCGAACAGGCGCTGGATCAACAGGGCCTCGGTGGACGGTGCGTCCAGGCTGCGCGAGATGATGCGCGCGGCAATCGCCGACGCGCCCCGCAGCACTTCGGCCGCATCGGACTTGAACGGCCGCTCGCCCTCCTGCAGCCAGATCGATCCGAGCACGGTGGCGGCGCTACCCTCGCCCGGCCGCCGAATCCCCACGGCCAGACGGTGTTTGATGTCGAGCTCGGCGTGCGCGGGCAGGTCGACCACCTCGTCGGTGTGCCGCAGCCGGTCGAAGACACCCCACTGCTGCAGGATCCGCAGATACTCGCGCGGCCCCTCCCGGCCCAGGATGGATTGGATCCGCAGCCGGTCCGCGGCATCGTTGGAGGCCGAGTAGGCGAGCACGTGCGAGTGCGCGTCCTCGATGGTGACCATGCCGCCCGCGTTCTGCGCGATGATCTGCGCCAGCCCGAACAGGTCGGTGTCGGCGGCCAGCAGATCCTGGTCCGCGCTGTCGCGGGCCGGGCCGGTGCGATCCAGCATCCGCCGGATCAGCGGGTACACGTGATCCCATCGGGCTTGCGGGTGCACCCCGGCCACCGCCACCCCCGCCCGCAGCGCGGCCCGCCGCAACCCGCCCGCCGCGGCCGCCGACTTCGACAGCACCGCGCGGGGTCGTTGCGCCGGTGCCCGCTGGGCGACCTCCTCGAGCCACCGCACGGCCTCGGCCTCGGCGATCCCCACGTGCAGGTACATGTCCGACATGGGTGCGTGCGCAACGGTTTCCGAGCTCAGGTCGGAACCGTCGACCAGCGCCACCGACCGGATGGCCACCTCGTCCCCGAGCGGTGCGTCGACCAGGTCGACGAGCGTCGTGCCCAGTGCCCCCAGCAGTTCCCGCAGCGCTACTCCGGTTCGGTCGGCGGCTCGCGAACCGGTGGAGGTGTGGCGTTCGTCCGCGGTCATGCTGTCTCCGGTATTCAAAGCCTGGGTACTGCCTCGCCGACACGCTCGGCCCTGCGGGCAGTGGCCGGAACAGCGCCATCGATCCGGGCACCAGCGCGTCAGCGGTGTTCAGCCGAACGTACAACAGATTCGGTGGTTCTTTGGCCGATCGGCTCAATATCCGTGGTGCGATTCGGAGTTGACTCGGCGTACTCGCCCGGTGATACGGGCCACAATCCGCCAGGAGGTTGTCATGGACGCCGTGACAGTCACGCCGCCGCCGGTGAACGAACCGGTGGGAACCTTCGCGCCCGGCACCCCGGAGCGCGCGCGGCTGCGGGCCGAGCTCACCGAACTCGCCGCGACGCCGGTCGAGATTCCGCATGTGATCGGCGGGCGGGAGCGGCGGAGTGCGGGGGAGGTGGTGGATGTCGTGCAGCCGCACCGGCATTCGGCGGTGCTCGGGACCATTACGGTGGCCGAGGCGCGGGATGCGGCCGACGCCATCGAGGCGGCGGCTGCCGCGGCGCCGGGGTGGCGGGCGCTGTCGTTCGACGAGCGGGCGGCGGTATTCCTGCGGGCCGCGGATCTGCTGGCGGGGCCGTGGCGGGAGACGGTTGCGGCGGCAACCATGCTGGGGCAGTCGAAGACCGCGTATCAGGCCGAGATCGACGCACCGTGTGAGCTGGTGGATTTCTGGCGGTTCAATGTGCACTTCGCGCGCGGGATCCTGGCCGGGCAGCCGATCTCCACACCGGGGGTGTGGAATCGGGTGGAGTACCGGCCGCTGGAAGGGTTCGTGTACGCGGTCACGCCGTTCAACTTCACCGCCATCGCGGCCAATCTGCCGACCGCGCCGGCGCTGATGGGCAATACGGTGGTGTGGAAACCCTCACCCACACAGGCGTTTTCGGCCTATTGGACGATGCGGCTGCTGGAGGCGGCGGGGCTGCCGCCGGGCGTGATCAATCTGGTGCACGGCCACGGTCCCGAGGTGTCGGCCGTCGTGCTGGCCGATCGGCGGCTGGCGGGCATCCACTTCACCGGGTCGACGGGGACGTTCCAGCGGCTGTGGCGCACGGTCGGGGAGAACATTGCCGGCTACGACACCTATCCGCGGCTGGTCGGCGAGACCGGCGGCAAGGATTTCGTGGTCGCGCACAGTTCGGCGGATCCGGATGTGTTGAGCACGGCCCTGATTCGCGGGGCGTTCGACTACCAGGGCCAGAAGTGCTCGGCGGCGTCGCGGGCGTTCATTCCGAAGTCGGTGTGGTCGCGCATGTCCGGGGACTTCCTGGGCAAGGTGTCGGAACTGATCTACGGCGACGTCACCGATTTCACGAATTTCGGTGGGGCGCTGATCGATCGGCGTGCCTTCGACCGCAATGCCGACGCCCTCGCGCGGGCCAAGGCGACACCCGGTCTGACCGTGCTCACCGGCGGGCGCGCCGACGACAGTGTGGGTTACTTCGTCGAGCCGACCGTCCTGCTGGGTGAGGATCCGGGTGACGAGGCGTTCCGGACGGAGTATTTCGGGCCGATTCTGGCCGTGCACGTCTACGACGACGCGACGCCGGGCGGGTTCGACGCGGTGCTGGATCTGGTCGACCGCGGGTCGTCGTACGGACTCACCGGCGCGGTGATCGCCGACGACCGGACGGCGGTCGCGACGGCGTCCGAGCGACTTCGGTACGCGGCGGGCAATTTCTACATCAATGACAAGCCGACCGGCGCGGTGGTCGGACAGCAGCCGTTCGGCGGGTCGCGGGGCTCCGGCACCAATGACAAGGCCGGGTCGGCGCAGAATCTGCTGCGCTGGACCTCGGCGCGCACCATCAAGGAGACGTTCGTGCCGCCGACCGATCACCGGTATCCGCACCAGGCCGTCGCGACGGAAGCGGGGGAGCGCTGATGTTCACGACCGTGCTGCGTCCGGCACTGCTGGCGGCCTCGCGGTCGCCACGGGTGGAACGGACGGTGACCGGGCTGGCATCGACCCGGAAGATGGTGCGGCGCTTCGTCGCCGGGGAATCCGAGGCGGATGCCGCGGCGGCCACCGGGACGCTGATCGACTCCGGGCGGTACGTCAGCCTCGACTATCTGGGCGAGGACACCACCGACCTCACGCAGGCGCGCGCCACCGTCGCGCATTATCTGGCCCTGCTCGAAACCCTGGGTGCTGTGCCCGGATCCACGGGAGAGGTACGGCCACTGGAGGTTTCGCTCAAGCTCTCCGCCCTGGGCCAGGCGCTGCCCCGGGACGGCCACGCCATCGCCCTCGAACACGCCCACAAGATCTGCACCGCCGCCGCGACGGCGGGAGTCTGGGTCACCGTGGACGCCGAGGACCACACCACCACCGATTCCAGCCTGTCCATCGTGCACGCGCTGCGGGCGGACTTCCCCTGGGTGGGCACCGTGCTGCAGGCGTACCTGCTGCGCACCGAGAGCGACTGCCGCGACCTGTCCGGTCCCGGATCACGAATCCGCCTGTGCAAGGGCGCCTATCGCGAACCGGCCGGGGTCGCGTACCAGGGCCGCGACGAGGTGGACGCGTCCTATCTGCGCTGCCTCGACATCCTCATGCGCGGCCTGGGCTATCCCATGGTGGCGACCCACGACCCCGTGATGCTCGACGCTGCCGCCCACTACGTGCGGGCGGCGCGGCGGTCGCCGGACCGCTTCGAGTTCCAGATGCTCTACGGCATCCGCGACGACGAGCAGCAGCGGCTGGTCGCCACGGGCGCGCACCTGCGCACCTATGTGCCCTACGGTGACCAGTGGTACGGCTACTTCATGCGCCGATTGGCCGAGCGCCCGGCCAATCTCGCGTTCTTCCTGCGCTCGTTCGGACCGGGCGCGCGCCGCTGATCGGTCCCGCGATCGCACCGCCTCGGCGAACGCACCCGGGGCGGTGCGCGTCGGCCGGTTGGACAAGCTTTCTGAACTTTATTTAACCAACCGCCCGATCACAGCATCGGCCGTGGTCGGATTAGCTGAGCTAGCTCGAGTGTGACCTGCGTTACCGCAGAGTGGCGGTGCGCAGCGGAACGAAAGGATCCCGCATGTCTTTTGCGGAGTTGCGCGGCCAGATCCTGCGCCGCAAGCCGATCTCGGAGGTAGACGACGACACGCCGGCGGACGAGCGGCTGTCGAAACACCTCGGTCTGTGGCAACTGACGGCCATCGGGGTGGGCGGCATCATCGGCGCGGGCATCTTCGCCCTGGCCGGGTCGGTCGCACACAATACGACCGGTCCCTCGGTCCTCATCTCGTTCCTGATCGCAGGTGTGGCCAGTGCCTGTGCCGCACTCTGCTACGCGGAATTCGCGGGCATGGTGCCCAAGGCCGGATCGGCCTACACCTACGGGTATGTGTCGCTGGGTGAGCTGGCGGGCTGGTTCATCGGGTGGGATCTGCTGCTCGAATACGTGGCGGTGGCGGCGGTGGTCGCCATCGGCGTGTCCGGGTACTTCAACTTCCTGCTGGATCAGATCGGAATCACCCTGCCGCACTGGATGCTCGGGGCCTCCGGCACCGGGGACGGGCATGTGGTGGACGTGTTCGCGATCCTGTTCTGTCTCGGCAGCGCCTGGGTGCTGTCGCGCG
Source organism: Nocardia sp. NPDC059228 (assembly GCF_042754245.1). Lineage (NCBI taxonomy): Bacteria > Bacillati > Actinomycetota > Actinomycetes > Mycobacteriales > Nocardiaceae > Nocardia > Nocardia sp. NPDC059228. The sequence continues at coordinate 114,315 of NZ_JBHZAL010000015.1, forward strand.
GCATCAAGAGCGTGGGACGGTTCGAGACCGTCGCGGTGGGGATCAAGGTGGCGATCGTGCTGCTGATCATCGTGCTCGGCCTGTTCAAGATCGACAGCGCGAACTACCACCCGTACTTCCCGTTCGGCACCGGCGCGGTGTGGACGGGCGCGGCCACGGTGTTCTTCGCCGTCTTCGGCTATGACGCCATGAGCACCGCGGCCGAGGAGTCCACCGAGGCGAAAAAGCATCTGCCCAAGGCGATCATCTACTCGCTGGCCATCGCCATGGTGCTGTACGTGCTGGCCACGCTGGTGCTCACCGGCATGCAGAAGTACACCGAGATCAGCCCGACCTCCGGGTTCTCCACCGCGTTCAAATCCGTGGGGATGCCGGGCATCGCGAACATCATCGCCATCGGCGCCATCGTCGGCATCATCACCGTGGTGCTCACCTTCATGCTGGGCGTGACCCGCGTCTGGTATGCCATGAGCCGCGACGGGTTGCTGCCGGAATGGTTCGCCAAGACCCACCCCACCCGCAAGGTGCCCACCCGGGTGACCTGGATCGTGGGCGCCGGCTCGGCGATCCTGGCCGGGCTGCTGCCCATCAATACCGTTGCGGAGCTGACCAATATCGGCATCCTGATGGCGTTCATCGTGGTCAGCGTGTCGGTGATCGTGCTCCGCTACACCCGCCCCGACGAGCCGCGTGAATTCCGGCTGCCGCTCATGCCGGTGGTGCCGGTGGTGGGCATCGGATTCTCGATCTATCTGATCTGGTCGCTGCCCTGGGAAACCTGGGTGCGCTTCGTCGCCTGGCTGATCGTCGGCCTCATCGTGTACTTCGGCTACTCCCGCTTCAACTCCCGCCTGGGCCATCCCACCTCGATCGAAAACGCCTGAGCCGGAGCCCATTTCCGGTCAGGCGAATACGTGAATGGCGATCGAGCCGCTGGGGAGCGGCTCGATCCGGATGTGCGTCAGGTCGGGGACGTGGGCGGTCGGGTCGAGGGTGGCGGCGCGGGGGCCGACGCCGATGACACGCATGCCTGCCGCCTTGGCGGCGGTGATGCCTGCTTGCGAGTCCTCGAAGACCAGGCAGTCATCAGCTGAAAGGCCCAGTTCGGCGGCGGCTTTCAGGAAACCTTCCGGGTCGGGCTTGCTCACCGTCACCGATTCTGCGGTAATGCGGACGCGAGGGATGGGTAGGCCGGCGGCGGTCATCCGGGTTTCGGTGAGGACGCGGTTGGCGGAGGTGACCAGGGCGTGCGGGAGGTCGGCGAGGGCGGCCATGAACTCTGGGGCGCCGGCGATGGGTATGACGCCGTCGACGATGGTGGCTTCCTCGGCGAGCAGGCGGTCGTTGTCGGCGCGGTTCAACTCGGCGGGACGGTCCGGCAGCAGTTCGGCCATGGTCGCCCAGCCCTGGCGGCCGTGTGCGACGGCCAGCACATCGGCCACCGCCAGGCCGTGCTCGGTGGCCCAGCGTCGCCACAGCAACTCCACTACGGCTTCGGAATTCACGAGGGTGCTGTCCATATCGAGCAGGAGGCCGCGGGCGGCCAGCGTGGCATCAACCGTCATAAGCTGGTTATAACCACAAGATGCCGGGCGTGCAATATGTCTCGAATCCGTGTCGCGGGCAAGGGATTCCCGCCATCACACCTCGGAGCTCGCCGTACGGCCGCAGGGCCCGTGCCGGATCGGTCTATAACGGTCGTTATGGTCGGCGGGGGCGATCTCCGACCAGACGGAGGGCCACGCGCTCGCGCGCGAATCCGCAACTGTTCGAAGGAGAAATCGTCTTGGGGTCGACCACAACCCTCGAGCACCCGTTCGATACCGCCATCGCGCTGACGCCGGATGGGGAAGGGCGCTTTCTCGGTCACACCGCGGCCGAGTACTCGAACATGGTGGGCCCTTTCGGCGGGATCACGGCCGCCACCATGCTGCGGGCCGTTCTCGACGACCCGCGTTGCGCGGGCAGTCCGCTGTCGCTCACGGTCAACTACGCCGGGCCCATCGCCACGGGAGCGTTCACCATCGACGCCGAGCCCGTGCGGACCAATCGCACCACCCAACACTGGGTCGTGACCATGCGGCAGGAGGACACCGTGGCCACCACCGCTACCGTGGTGTGCGCGCTGCGTCGCCCGACCTGGTCCGACACCGAGATCAGCCCGCCCGCCGCGCCCGCACCGGACTCCCTCGAGGTGGCGGAACTGCCCGAATCGCCTGCGTGGCTGCGGAATTACGAGATGCGGTTCGTGGCGGGCCGCGGGCCGTTCGCCGGGGGCGGTGACGGCGCACCGGCCCCGACGTCCACCTCCACCCTGTGGGTTCGGGACACGCCCGCGCGCTCGCTGGACTTTCCGGCCGTGGCGGCGATGAGCGATATCTTCTTCCCGCGCGTCATGCTGCGCCTGGGCCGGATGGTCCCCGCGGGCACCGTCTCGCTCACCGTCTACTTCCACGCCGAACTCGACCCGCTCGCCGATCCCGGACGGTTCGTTCTCGCGACCGCCCGGGCACAACACTTCGGCAATGGCTTCTTCGACCAGTCCGCCCACCTGTGGACCGAAGAAGGCACCGCACTGGCCACCAGCCACCAGCTCGTGTACTTCAAGGACTGATCCACCACACCTCGGGCACCGGTCGGCTCGCTCCGGCCACACACGACGGAAGTGATCGGCGAGCAGCGCTTTTCACCGTGTACCGGGGCTCCGGACTGGCCGAAAGAACAACGGATATGCCGTAGTCCCGGGTCAGCCGGTGGAGTTGTCGTCGGCGGTGATTTCGCCATGGCGGCGATGACGTGGAACAGGAACCGGCCGGCCGGAGTGCGCATTGCCCCGGGCGTATCTGCTCGGGGCCCAAGATTCCTTCTCCGATCTATCGGGCGCCGATGACTTTCGCGGTGCGATCGCCTCTGTATGAGTAGGAGGTAGGAAATGTTGCTGGAAAACAAGAACGTGATCGTCTACGGCGCGGGCGGAGCGGTCGGCAGCGCGGTCGCTCGCGGATTCGCCCACGCAGGCGCCAGGGTCTTCCTGACCGGGCGAAATCCAGACATCGTCAACACCGTCGCGAAGGAAATCGCCGCCGTGGGCGGAGCCGTCGAGACCGCTGTGGTCGACGCCCGGGACGAGAAATCCGTCACCGAGCACCTCGACGCCGTCGTCGCTGACGCCGGCGGCATCGACGTGTCGTTCAACGCGATCGGAATCTCACCGCGGGGACTGCAGGGAATCCCGCTCACCGACCTACCGGTCGACGAATTCATGCGACCCATCACGACATACGCCCAGGCTCACTTCGTGACCGCGAAATCCGCCGCACGGCACATGATCCCCCGGGGATCGGGAGTGATCATGATGCACACACCCGAACCGGCCCGCGTGCCCCTGCCCCTAGTCGGCGGCATGAGCGTCGGCTGGGCGGCGATGGAAGCCCTCAACCGCGCGCTGTCCGCCGAATGGGCCGAGCACGGCGTCCGCTCGATCTGCCTGCGCACCACAGGCATGGTCGAGACACCGGCCATCGACGTCGTGTTCGGACTGCACGCCGACGCGCTGGGCATCTCCAAGGACCAATTCACCGCCGCCGTCAGCTCGATGACCCACCGCAAACGCCCGACCACACTGGCCGAGCTCACAGCTGTCGCGGTGTTCCTCGCCTCCGACCAAGCGGCCGCGATGACCGGAACCGTCGCCAACCTGACCGGCGGAATCATCGTCGATTGACCACCACGGAGGAGCAAGGCAATGAACGATCTACTCGCGAGCGCGGTTGCCGCGCACGGTGGTTCGGACCGGTGGAATCGGATCCGGGCGATCCGCGTCGATGCCGCCATCACCGGAGCCTTCTGGCAGGTCAAGGGAAAAGGCGATGCGCTGAGGGACATCCGCTTCGAGGTGGACACCACACGGGAACGGCTGACCATGGACTTCGTCGGTCGAGACCGACGGTCGCGCTTCGAGCCCGACCGGGTCGTCCTGCAGCAACGCGACGGCACGGTTGTCGACGCGCGCGACGACCCGGAGCGGTCGTTCGACGGCCACCAGTTCCAAACGCCGTGGGACGACCTACATCTCGCATACTTCACCGGGGAAGCACTGTGGACGTACTTGAATACGCCGTTCCTGTTCACGTGGCCGGGGTTCGTCTGCGAAGAGATCGCGCCCATCCAGGCCGATGGTGAAATATGGCGGCGGCTCCACGTGACCTTCCCCGACCACATCAAGAGCCACACCCGTGAACAAGTGTTCTGCTTCGGCCCGGACGGGCTGCTCCGCCGCCATGATTTCGCCATCGACATCGTCGACCCGGCCACCGAGTCACACCTTTACGCCTTTACGCCTCCGACTACCGCGACATCGACGGCATCATCATCCCGGCCACCCGGCGGGCCTACACCACCGTGGGCGACGACCGGATTGCCCTCGTCGCCATCGACATGGCCGACATCACCATTTGTTGATCACTATGAACAACCCCCACCGCAGGATCGGCGGATCATGCACACAGTGACTGAAACCACGAAAGGCAATGGGGATTTCGGACGGCTGAGCGAACCGTTCCGACGCGAGTTGCTCGCCTACTGCTACCGCATGCTCGGTTCGGCCGATGACGCCGAAGAAGTGGTGCAAGACGTCTATCTCGACGCCTGGCGGGCCTACGACGGGTTCGAGGGCCGATCGTCGTTGCGCACCTGGCTCTACCGCATCGCGACCCGGGCGTGTTTCAAAGCGCTCGAAAAAGGCAGACGCAGGCCGCTGCCCGCCGATCTCGGCGACCCCGAGACGAACCTGGAGGCCAGGCTGGTCGAGCGATCCCCGGAGGTGTCGTGGCTCCAGCCGATACCCGACGTCCTGTTCACCGCCGCACCGACCGACCCGGCAACCGTTGTGGTGCAACGACAGACCCTGCGGCTCGCCCTGATGGGGGCACTCCAGCAGCTACCACCGCGACAACGAGCCGTGCTGATCCTGCGCGACGTGCTGCAATGGCGGACCACCGAGGTCGCGGAACTGCTGGAGATGACAACGGCGGCCGTCAACAGCGCGCTGCAGCGAGCGCGAGCCCAGGTTCCGCTCAGCGAGGACGGTCTGACCGAACCGGACGAACCACGGCAGCGCGCCCTGCTCGACCGATACGTCACCGCATTCGAAACCGCGGACGTCGATCAACTCGTCGCGGTATTGACCGAAGACGCACGATGGGAAATGCCGCCGATCGCGGCCTGGTTCGAAGGCCGCGACACCATCCTCGCCTTCCTGGCCAGACAGATGCGGATGATCGGTCCGGCCGAACTGGTCGCCACCTCCGCCAATGGACAGCCCGCCTTCGCGGTGTACGCCCGCGGCCACGACGGTGCACACCATCCACACGCACTGCACGTATTGACAATCACCGCCGAGGGCATCGACAGGATCGTCGCGTTCCACGGCTCCGGGCTGTTTCCGCTGTTCGGACTCTGACCAGGCCACGGCATGTCCGAACAGGAAGACATCGCCCAGCACGACGCCGCGCTGCACGCGCAACTGCGGCTGTTCTGCCAACTCATGATCGGTTCAGCCGACGCCGCCGACCGCGTGATTCAGCAGATCTACCGTCGTGCACTCGATTACCACGACGAGCAAGAGAATCGGCCATCGGAACGCGTTCAACTGTTCCGTATTGCGGCTGACCTCTGCGGGATCCGCCGAGCAGGCCGGAACAGATATTGCTGCGGCCGGGGCGTCGGTATCGGCGATGAATAGCTCACGGCCCGTTCACGCTGGTGAGGGCCAGCGTGAAGAACCGGAACAGCTCCTCGCGACGCCTGGCACCTGACGTGCAGTCGAACTCGACGAATCACCCACCTCGACAAGGCATTACGCCATATCCGTTGTCTCTTCGGCGATTACTACCGGAACCCCTTGTCCGGGAATGTCAGGGCGGCCAGACCGGCACCGAGGACGACCAGGCCGCACCAGGACAGCGCGGGGAGGCGCTCGCCGACGACGGTGACGCCGAGCAGAGCGGCGACCGCAGGCTCGGCGAGCGTCAGGGTGGTGGCGGACGCGACGGTGGTGTGGCGCAGGCCGTAACCGAACAGGCGGTACGCGAGGAAGGTCGTGAAGAACGCGAGATGCAGGGCGACCGCCAGGCCCCTCGGCGTGGTCAGCCAGATCGGGCCGGAGGTTGCGACCACGGGCAGGACCAGGACGGCGGCGAGACCGAACATGATGCCCATGACCGAGCCGGAGGCGTGGCCGCGGGTAATGAGGGTGCCGCCGATCAGGGAGTAGACGGCGTAGGTGAGGCCCGCGCAGGCCGCGAGCAGAATGCCCGGCAGGTCGATCGGGGTCGCATTGCCGAATCGCGGGCCCATAACCAGTACTGCGCAACCGATTACGGCCAGCCCGGTGGCGGCACACCATCTCGTGGACGGTCGGCCCCGGCCGGTGAGCCAGGCCAGCAGGCCCGCGAAGACCGGTGCGCTTCCGAGGGCGATGACCGTGGCCACGGCCACGCCGGTGCGGGCCACGGCCGGATAGAAGGTGACCGGATACCCCGCCACGGCACACGCGCCGAGCAGCAGCAGCCATCGTTCCGACGCGGCGGCGCGCATCCGATGCCCGCGGCCGGTGACGAACAGCAGCAATCCGCCGAGGGCCAAGCCGGCCGAACCGATTGCGGCAGCCGATGTTCCGGCTGGAGCCAGCGATGCCGCGGTACCGGTGCTGCCCCACAGCACCGACGCGGCGAGGATCGGCGCACTACCGCGCCAAGAGGTTGAAGGGGTCTGTTCAGGGGTGAGCGTGGACGTGTGTTCGGACACTGTCGAGTACTCCGTCGTCGAATTCCGAAGGGGGAAGGAATCGAAACGGGCGCACGACGAATCCGGGCTGCCGTCGGAGGTCAGCCGGAACGCGAAACGAGAGTCTGCCGCTGCGCCCGATCAGGCGGCCGGCGGCGGCGTGACGGAGTGCCAGAACGTACCCATGGACCGAGACTACCCAACAGCCTCGCGCCCGGTCCGCCCGGTGGTCAGGTGGGGACAGTTCCGGCGCGTTTCAGAATGATCAGCGGGGTGAGGTAGTGCTCGAGTACGTGCCCGCCGAGGGTGTGTGCCGCGCGGGCGGCCTCGTCGACTTCAGCGGCCGTCCAATCGCTGAAAGTGGTGAACAGATCGTGGATCTGATCGGTGCTCAGTTCGATTGTCCAGGAGAACCGTTCGACATGAGCGGCGACGAAGTGCCCACTGCCGGTCAGACGGCGCACCAACGCATCGGTGTCGAAGTCTGCCGGTCTGCGCGGCGGGGAGTAGTCGCCGCGACGCGCGACGATCTCGGCTATTCGCTGCCGGAATGGGGTGGCAGCGGCCGACGGGTCGCCGAAGACGTGACGCCACACCGCGAAATGACCGTCCGTGACCAGCGCGCGGTGAATTCTCGGCAGCACCACGTCGAGATCGAACCAGTGGATGGCCGTCGCCGCGACGGCCAGATCGAAGGCGGCGGACGGCAAGGGCGCTGTTTCAGCGCTGTCGATGATCACCGACGCCTCGGGCCATCGACGGTGCAGACGGGCGGCCAGACCCTGCCCCGGCTCGACAGCGGTGACAGCAGCACCGGCCTGCAGCATCGGACCCGTCGCCAATCCGGTACCGGCGCCGAGCTCGAGCACCCGGACGCCGGACCGCAGTAACCCGAACTCTCGCAACCGTGTCCACAGTGCGGCCGGGTAATCAGGTCTAGTGCGATCATAGATCTCTGCATGGGCTTCGAAATGCCGTGGACCAAGCCCTCGACCGTCCCAGGACGTCAGCCGAGATCGAACTTCCCGGCCCGCACGGCGGCGTTGAACACGTCCCAGTCCACCGGGGAGAACACGAGCACCGGGCTCGAGTCTCCCAGTTTCGAATCCCGTACTCCGACCCTCGCGCGGTTCAGGTGGGCGGCTTCCAGGCATTCTCCGCCCGAATGGCTGTAGCTGGATTTGAACCAATCGGCTTCGGACAGTTCGATGTTCATTCGGCGCACTCCTTGGCTCTCGACAACATGACCTGCCTGGTTGTGACCGGATCCAATGCTACTCGGCTGATCTCGCCGAACGCATGCCGATACCGCCGGACCTCGGGCTCTCGTTCCAGGTAGAGGTCTCCCACAAAGCCTTCGATGTAGACCACCGGCGGCTCGACCATCCTGGTTGCCGGAAGTTTGGGAAACTCCAGCAGGACAAAGGATTCCACCACCGCACCGAGATGGCCCGGAGCATGGTGGGGAACATACCGGATCGACACGTTCGGCAGCTGGCTCAGATCGGCCAGGTATCGAAGCTGCTCGGCCAGAACTGCCGGTCCGCCGATCTGACCGTGCAGGGCAGCTTCCGACAAGACGACATCGATCTCGAACCCTTTGTCTTCCAATCGGTTCTTTCGCCTCATGGCCATTTCAACGCGCCTCTCCACCTGCTCTGGTGGCATCGTCGGATGCTCGGTCCATTCGATCGCGCGACGATACGCAGGCGTCTGGAAGAGTCCGGGCACGTCCGCCTGTCGCCAGAAGGACACGCGGCGGGCGGAAGCTTCCAACCCGAGGTAGTAATCGAAACGAGGCTTCATCGCATCCTCGTACGCCCGCCACCAATTCTGCTGCGCCGAGGCCATTTCCTGGGAAAGGCCGAGCAATAGGCGGCGCTCGTCGTCGCCGCAGTTGTACGCGTCGGCGAGCGCATTGATCCAGACCCGCGACACCTTGGTCTTGAGACCGTCTTCCAGGCGGCCGATGGTCTGTATCGAGTGTCCACGACCCGCGCTGCGGCAGATCTGCTCAGCTGCGCCCGTTGACGGTACGCGGCCAAGAGTCGACCGAGGGCGCGGGCGGCAAGGGTGGAGCCAGACATTTTCCTAGCCTTTCTATCGAAGGCGCCGAAATTTGGAACCCCCCGCGATGGAAGTTCGGCGCTATACCCGCGACCAGCCGGTCATGGCGGCCCCAAATCCCTTGGCATCGGAGTAAATCTGAGTTCGTGTCCAACCCTTCCATCACCGACCATAGCGAATTGCCAACGATGACAATCGAATACGCGCATCTGACCATGCAGACACACCGGAATTGCCTGGTTTCGGTGTGTCCGGTGAAGAACCAGGCCAAGCGTCGGCTCATCGCGTGCGGGACGCCGGCACCCGCCGACGCTCGACACGTAGGGAGTTGATGTGGTGAATCGACCTGTTACGCACAGCGTGCCGGACCACCCGGTACTGAATCTGGAAGTCGCGCAACGAGCCTTGGCGCAGCATGCGCAGTGCGGTGAGGAGCGCGAGGCGAAGCGGTACTTCAGCCGGCAGGTGCCCTACCTGCAGCGGAGCGGGTACCGGGAGCGGGGCGCCACCAGCTGGAACATCTGGGCCGGCGAGTGACCGCTCTGTACGAATATTTCGTTGATCTGCCCCTCCCGCACGAAGGAAGTTCGATACAGTTCCTCCATGAAGAAGGTTTCTTCAGGATCGAATGTGCCGGGCGGGGCGGTTCCGCTGGATGCCATCGACCGGCTGCTGCTCGATGAGCTGGCCCGCGACGGGCGAATGACCAACAATGCGCTGGCCGCGGCGGCGGGGATCGCACCCTCGACCTGCCTGGGCCGGGTGCGGGCGCTGGTGGAGCACGGGGTGATCCGCGGGTTCCACGCCGATATCGACCCGGCCGCGCTGGGTCGCGAGCTGCAGGCCATGATCGCGGTGCGGGTGAGTGCGGCGGCGCGCGGCCAGCTGGCCGAATTCGGTGAGCAGATGGCCGCGCTGCCGGAGGTCGAGAACGTGTATTTCATTGCCGGGGCCGACGATTACCTGATCCATGTCGCCACCGCCGACTCCGGCGAGCTGCGCACCTTCGTGCTGGAGCATCTGAGCGCGCATCCCGCCGTCGCGTCCACGGAGACGATCCTCATCTTCGAGCACGTGCGCCCGGGGCATCGCCCCGCGACCTGATCGGCGGCGCGGGGCTGGTGCCATGTCCGGAAAGGTTGGTTCAGTAAGCGGAGCCCTCACGGTCCGACGAACAGTCGTTCACACGGCAGGCGCGGCAGCAGCCGGCATTCGTCGAAGGTGTCGCGTATGAATTCGATTGTGAACCAATGCCTTTGCCGCCAATCGTGGATCAAGTTGCGTACCGCTACCGCAGTGACCGTGTAGTCGAAGACCACATCGGCCAGCCAGATTCGCACGTGGACATCACCGTCGGGTGGGAACCATCCTTCGTGGGTCATGGCCGATCGCCATCCCTGGGCATTACCGTGTCGACCTTTCCGGATGAGGCCTCAGGCGGCCACGGAGTGTGCGGCGTAACCGTGTGCTGCCGCAACCGATTCCGAGAGCAGTTCGCCCTTGTGGGTGCTCAGGCCCGCGGCCAGGCCCGGGTCGGCGGCGACGGCGTCGCGCCAGCCCTTGTCGGCCAGAGCGACCGCGTAGGGGAGGGTGGCGTTGGTGAGGGCCACCGTCGAGGTGTGCGGAACCGCGCCGGGCATATTGGCCACGCAGTAGAAGATCGAGTCGTGCACCCGGTAGGTGGGATCGGCGTGTGTGGTGGGGCGGGAATCGGCGAAGCAGCCGCCCTGATCGATGGCGATGTCGACCAGCACCGAACCCGGCTTCATCTGGGCGACAAGGTCATTGGAGACCAAGGTGGGAGCCTTCGCGCCGGGCACCAGCACCGCGCCGATGACCAGGTCGGCCTCGCGCACCAGGTTCTCGACCTCGAGCCGGTTGGACATGACGGTGCGCACCTGGCCGTGGTACAGGTCGTCGATCTCGCGCAGGCGCTGAATGTTCAAGTCGAGCACCGTGACCTCGGCGTGCATGCCGTGCGCGACGGCGATGGCATTGCGCCCGGACACGCCCGCACCGATCACCACCACGCGCGCCGGGCGTACACCCGGCACACCGCCCATGAGCACGCCGCGGCCGCCGCCGCTGCGCATCAGGTGATACGCGCCCGCCTGCGGCGCCAACCGGCCCGCGACCTCGCTCATCGGGGCCAGCAGTGGCAGGGAACCGTCGGGGGCGGTGACGGTTTCGTAGGCGAGGGAGGTGATGCCCGAGGACAGCAGGGCGTCGGTGCACTCCCGGGAGGCGGCCAGGTGCAGGTAGGTGAACAGCACCTGGTCCGCACGCAAGCGCGAATACTCTTCGGCGACGGGCTCTTTCACCTTGAGCACCAGATCGGCGACGCCCCAGACCTCGTCGGCGGTGTCGAGCACCTGCGCACCGGCGAAGCGGTAGGCGTCGTCCTCGAACGTCGAGCCGGCACCCGCGCCGGCCTCGACGACCACCTCGTGGCCGCGGGCCACCAACTCGTGCACACCGGCGGGCGTGCAGGCTACCCGGTACTCGTGGTTCTTGACCTCGCGGGGAATTCCGATCTTCATCCGCACTCCTGACTCTCTCGACTGGGGTTGAGGCGGGATCGCCGCCAGAGAGTCAGTATGAATATTGTGCGAGATCAGCGCCAGAGACGTGAATAAGATTCTCTGAATTCGCACTCCACTATCCGAATGCCCGGAATCAACGAGTGCGAGCTGGGTCACACCGAAGCATCTTCGGCGTTTGCGGCGCTACTGCAACGGCTCCGGCCAGCTGTCATCGATCGGCCAGCCGCCCGCCCGCAGATGGGCGCGGACCCGATCCAGATCGGCGGCGCGCGGCATCTCGTCGGTGAGTTTGGTGATGATCACCCCGACGTCGGCCCGGTCGGCGGGCAGCGCGCCGAGCAGCACCAGCTCGGCGGCCACCTGCCGCACCTCGTCCTCGGACAGCCGCCGCGCCAGTACGGCCAGCAGCGGCAGATAGTCGGTGTCGGGAACACCGTGCGGGTACCCGGCGCGCAGCCAGCCGACAATTCTGGCCAGTAGCTCGGACAACTCCATCGGTGCTCGGTTCTACTCTGCCGGAACGGAATTCACGCCTCGGACGGGTCGCCCAGCGGCCACCCGCCGGCCGCCAGCCGGGCCGCGACCCGGTTCACGTCGTCGGCGCCGGGCTTCTCGTGGGCGAGCTGCGCGATGGCGGTTTCGATGGCGGCCCGGTCCAGCACGCCGCCGGAGGCGAGCAATCCCTCGATGACTTCGTCGACTTCGCGGTCGGTGAGCTTGCGGTGCAGCACCGCGAACAGGGCCACGTAGTCCTCACGCGGGACGCCGTGCGGGTAGCCCGCGCGCAGCCAGGCCAGGACGGTGGCGAGGATCGAACGATTGGTCGTCATGGCTCACTTCTTCGGGGGTTTCGCGCCGAACAACTGGATGTCGAAGCTGTGGCTGATGAAATCCTTGGCGATATAGAGGATTCCGGCGGCGACCACGATCAGGGCCGCCGCGAAGCAGAGGTAGGCGATGGCGGTGACGACCACATTGCGGTTGGCGGTGGCCGGGCCGTCGGCGGCCGGTTCCAGTGCCCAGAGCCGGACGCCGATCCCGAAGATCACCGGCACCCCGACCCCGAGCACCAGCGCGATCAGCGTGACCTCGCCCAGGGACTTGGCGATGGCGTTGAAGGTGTGCATGCTCGCTCTCCTCAGGCCGCGGCGCTCTCGCGCGGCTGGGCCGGCGGGGTGAGGCCATCCGCCCAGTCGTCGTTGACATTGCTGGTGTCGATCGGATTGCGGCGCGAGCGCAGGTACATGGAGACCGACAGGGCGATCAGCACGGCCAGCACGATCAGCACGCCGAGCAGGCCACCGCCGAGATCGGCGACCCACCAGCAGGCCGCGCCGACCAGACCGGCCAGCGGCAGGGTCAGCACCCAGGCCACGGCCATGCGGCCCATGACACCCCAGCGCACCTCCGCGCCCGGCTTGCCCAGGCCGGTGCCCAGGATGGAACCGGTCGCGGTCTGGGTGGTCGACAGCGGCAGGCCGAACTGAGCCGAGGTGAGAATGATGGCCGCCGAAGAGGTTTCGGCCGCGAAGCCCTGCGGCGAATCGATCTCCACCAGACCCTTGCCCAGGGTGCGGATGATGCGCCAGCCGCCCAGGTAGGTACCCGCGGCGATCGCCAGGGCACAGCACACCTTCACCCACAGCGGGATGTCGTCGGCATTGGTATAGGTCCCGCGGGCGACCAGGGCCATGAAGATGACGCCCATGGTCTTCTGGGCGTCATTGGTGCCGTGGGCCAGCGAGACCAGGGACGCGGAACCGATTTGGCCCCAGCGGAATGCGGTGCTCACCCGGTCCTTGCGGGAGTGGCGGGTCAGCCAGTAGACCGCGTAGGTGCCCACTCCGGCCACCAGTGCGGCGACGAAGGGGGCCAGCAGGGCCGGAAGGATGATCTTGTTGATCAGGCCGGTCTTCTGATCCCCGGTCCAGATCACGCCGCTCGCGCCCAGCGCCGCGACCGCGGCCCCGATCAGGCCACCGAAGAGGGCATGGGAGGAACTCGACGGAATTCCGACCAGCCAGGTGAACAGATTCCACAGAATTCCGCCGACCAGGCCCGCGAAAACTATGTGCAGCAAGGCCATACCGTGGATGCCGCCGATATTCAGCAGTCCACCCGAGACCGTCTTGGCGACCTCCACCGACAGGAACGCTCCGACCAGGTTGAGCACGGCCGAAAGGGCCACTGCCACCCGGGGAGCGAGCGCGCCGGTCGCGATGGAGGTCGCCATCGCATTCGCCGTGTCATGAAACCCGTTGGTGAAATCGAACGCCAACGCGGTAACCACCACGATCAAGAGAACCAGTAGCTCAGCGCTCACAACTCCAGTGTCACAACGGAATACCGCGCGCAGAATGGCTACACGCCGGTGTTCACTCGAAATTCAATCGGATAGCCCCGGGACGGTCGCCCGGGGTTGTCCGGCCTCTCACATGCGCTGGCGGCAGCCGGGCATGAGCGTGCACAGGGGCAGGAGATGGGCGGACTACGCCGTCAGTGAAATGAGCGCGCAGCGGCGGTGTTTCGCGGTGAGAATGAGGCGGGCCGCTGGGGCCCCGAGGTTCGGGAGGGTGTCGATGGACGAGGTGCTGCTCACGCCGCCGGATGCCGCCGAGGTGCGGTTCCTGGCGCGGGGTGTGGTCAGTGCGGCGGCGGGGGAGGCGGGGTTGACGCCGCTGCAGGAGTTGCTGGTTCCGGCCTTGTTCCTGTCGATGACCGGGCATCCGGTGGAACTGGCCGAGGTGCGCCCGATCGGGGCGGCGGAGTTCGCGGACGGCATGGCGCGGCGCAATCGGGTGTTCCGGGAACGCATCGTGCAGACCATGCTGCTCGCGGCGCTGGTGGTGCGGCCGCTGCCCGCGGAAGCAGGAAACCGGTTGCGGGAGTTCGCCGATGCGCTCGGGGTCGACGACGACATGATCGCCGTCGCGCAGCGCTACGCCGAGGGCGCGGTGGATCTGGCCGCGGTCGACTTCACCCGCAACGGCTATCTGGGCAATACGAATACGCTGCGGCTGGACGCGCTCCACACCGAGGGCCTGGACAGCTCGTGGAGCGCGGTCACCGACGATCCGGTGCTGGCCGGGCGCTGGGCCGAACTGTGGGACCTGCCCGTCGGCACGCTCGGACGCGGTGTCGCCGACTTCTACCGTGACCGGGGCTTCGTCACCCCCGGTCTGCCCGGTTCCGCGCCGCCACTGCTGGCCCAGCACGACTGGGTGCACGTGCTCGCCGGGTACGGAACCACCCTCGAGAACGAGATCGAGGTCTTCGCCTTCATGGCCCGCGCCAATGACGACCCGCGCGCGTTCAGCCTGCTGGCCATGGTGATCTCGCTGTTCGAGACCGGGTACCTGCGCGCGGGCGCGGGCCTGTTCGAGGCCGACGAAGGCCACCTCAGCACGCACGGCATGGCCGAACGGCTCGGCGATGCCATGCGGCGCGGCGCACTCACCCGGGGCAGCCACGACTTCCTCGACCTGGACTGGTTCTCGCTGGCCGACCGCCCGATCACGGTGGTGCGCAATGAGATCGGCCTGGTTCCCAAGGCCGGGTCGGCGCTCGCGGCGGGCTCGGCCGGACCGTGGCAGCCCGGCGGGATCACGCCGTACCAGCTGAACTCCTCCAAAAACGCCGCGGAGGCGTCGGGACGGCCCTACGTGCCCTGGCAGCCCGACCCGTCGCGCGACTGACCGGCTTCAGCGAAAGTCGGGTTTGCCGTGCGAGGGTCGCGCCCGGTAGCCCGGGTGAGCGGTGCGAGCGCCTTGCGCACTGCTCACCCGGCATGCTGATCCGTCGCTCCCCCAGGCGACCGGTCAGCCCTGACCGAGCAGGCCGAGCATGCCGGAAACGGCGGCGGGCCAGGTGAATTCCTCGGCGCGGCTGCGGGCGGCCCGGCGGCGTTCGGCGGCCGGGCGGGACAGCACGTCGGTGACGGCTTCGGCGAAAGCACGGGGGTGGTCGGCGGCCACCGCGCCGGCTTCGGCGGTGATGATGTCGGCCAGCGCCGAGGAGCGGCTGACCACGACCGGGGTGCCGGCGGCGAGGGCTTCGAGTGCGGCCAGGCCGAAGGTTTCGTGCGGGCCGGGGGCCAGGGAGACGTCGGCGGTGGCGAGCAGGGTGGCCAAAGCGGTTCTGTCATCGATGAAGCCGGCGAAGTGGACGGTGGGGCGGCCGTCCGGGAGCGGTGGGATGGTGCGGGCGCGGCGTTCGAGGGCGTCGCGGCGGGGGCCGTCGCCCGCGACGACCAGACGGGCGTCGAGGCCGCGGCGGCGCAGTGCGCTCACCGCGGCGATGCTGCGGTCGACCCGTTTCTCGACCGAGAGGCGGCCGCAATGCACCAGCAACGGGTAGTCGTCGGCGCCGAGATCGGTGCGCAGGCGGTGGTCGTGGCGGTCCGGCCGGAACATGTCCAGATCGACGCCGAGCGGGACGAGTTCGACGTTCTCGACGTCGATGCGGTGGAACTCCTCGCGTGCGAACTGGGTGGTGCAGACGACGACGTCGTAGTCCTCGGCGGTGCGGCGGTTGGCGGCGTCGGCGGCGCGGCGGGCGATCGGACCGGGCAAGATCTGGCCCAGCAACCGGTCGAGGCGCTCGTGGGAGATCATCACGCCCGCGATGTCGCGGCGGCGCGCCCACCGGCCGAAGCCACGCAGTGTCAACCGGTCCGACACCTCCAGCACATCGGGCCGCAGCCCGGCCAGGGTGTCGGCGACCCGGCGCGGGTCCGCTGCCCGGTAGCCGCCGGTCCACGGAATCTGCGGCGCGGGCACCGTGATCCGCAATACCCCGGTCGGCAGCACCTCCTCGGCCCGCTTCGGCCCCGGCACGACCAGCACCACCTCGTGCCCGGCGGCCGCATATCCCTCACCCAGGTGATGCAACGCGGTGCGCAACCCACCCGACCGCGGACCATAGAAGTTCGCCAGCTGAACGATGCGCACGAGGCCGATCGTGCAGGGCAACGGGTTACCGTCGGCACCCCCGGCGCCAACACCACATGAACACCCGCGTAAGACCCAGCGAACCCGGCGTAGTCGGCACCCCGCACCCGCCCACCGAACCTCACACCCCGAACCCCGCACGACCCACGCCACCAAGATCGGGAAGCCCGCAGCACGCAATTCCGGGCAAATCTCCACCACGCCGCACCCATGCGCTCGGTCGTCAGGGCCCGGTGCGCGGCACTGCCGCTCGGGGACCGCTTCGCCGGGCGGCCCGTTCGCGACGATCCGCCGATGCCGCGCTGCGCGGGTGCGCGACGCCGTAACCAGGAGCTCATCATGGGCAAGTAGAAGGGTTCGCTGATCTTGGTCAGCGGCGTGCTCGCCTGGTCGGCGGCTGCCGCGGCGCTACCGTTCACCGTCTCGACCCCATCCCGCACTGCAATCCGGGCTCATCGGCGGCTCGGTCGATCTGGTGCGCCTCGATCGCCCATTGCCCGGCAATTTCGCGCCGCCGCTGCGGCGGCCTCGTATGGGTCGTGGTAGCAACTGGTCTGGCCGCTTGACCTGTTTGGGTGGGCGCATTTAGCGTTCGAGGATGGCGTTCAAGCGGATCGATCGGCGAACGGTGCCGGACACGGTATTCGAGCAGCTCGTGGGTGAGGTGCTGGATGGGGAGTTGGCGCCGGGGGCGGCCTTGCCGGCGGAGCGGGCCCTGGCGGAGACGCTGGGGGTGTCGCGGCCGACGGTGCGGGAGGCGCTGCAGCGGTTGGCGCACACCGGGCTGGTCGAGGTGCGGCAGGGTGGGTCGACGACGGTACAGGACTTCCGGCGGCACGCGGGGCTGGAGATGTTGCCGCGGTTGCTGATCCGGCAGGGGGAGCTGGACCCCACGGTGGTGCGATCGATCCTGGAGACGCGGCGCGTGCTCGGGCGGGAGGTCGCGGGGCTGGCCGCCGAGCGCGCCGGGGCCGGGCTGGCCGAGGCGCTGCACGCGGCGGTGGAAGCGCTTGCGGTGGAACACAATCCGGTGACGCAGCAGATGTCGGCGGTCGCTTTCTGGGATCACCTGGTCGATGGTGCGGATTCGATCGTGTATCGGCTGCTCTACAACGATCTGCGCGCGGTGTATGAACCCGCGGTGGAGGCGCTGGCGGGGGTGATGGCCGGTGAGGTGGGCAGCATCGATCGCTACCGCGGACTGGCCGAGGCGGTCATCGCGGGCGACGCCCAGGAAGCGCGGGCGGCGGCGGATGCCCTGCTGGCGATCGCGGCGGAGTCGTTCGACACATTTCTCCGTCAGACTCGACCCGGCGCATAGGACGCCCCGCCCGTATCGGTGCGGCACCGGAAATCGACTGCTGGATCAAGCAGGTTCGTGCGGCCGGCCTCATCGAGCCGAAACCATGCCTCACCGGTGTCGACGAGGACCACGACGCCGTCGTCGCGGGCTTGACCCTGCCCTACAGCAGCGGCCCGATCGAAGGTGTCAACACGAAAACCAGACTGATCAAACGACAAATGTATGGCCGAGCGGGATTCGACCTGCTCCGGCACCGCATCCTGCCGGCCCGACCACGCCGGGGTCATGACCACCGAAAGTGCGAAGCTGGTCACCAGGCCGACACTGCCAACGGTCCAGATCGACAACCAGAGAAGGCAATTCGGGCCTGGCGGCGAGTTGGAAATCGTCCTCGGTCACATCCACAATGCGGACCCGTTCAGCGAGTCTCCGTGGGCCGAGCTCGGTGATGCGAGACTGGTGAGGGCTCGTATTCGAGCGGTCTGAATTCGTCTGCTGGGTGAGCGCGAAACCGCTGAGAGCAACGGCCGCCGCAACTTGCCGCGACCGTCCATCCTGTCGAGGGTGCTCGTTCAGAAGAGGTAGCTGCGGGGATTGACCCGCAGCTGTATCAGGGCGTCGAACGGGGTCGACGCCACCCGTGTGTCCACGGGCGCCGGTGGTGTGGCAGGTCCGGCACCACCGCCCGAATCAGGAGGCGGGCTTGGACTTGCCCAGGTTGCTGACACCATTGATCGCATCGAGGATGTTGACAATGGCGTGGGTGCCGCCGTCGAGTGCCGAGCTGCCGGAGTCGAGCATGGCCGAACCGGAGGACGAGCCGGCCGAACCCGAGGACGAGCCGGCCGAACCCGAGGACGAGCCGGCGTCAGCCGAACCTGCGCCCAGGCCGGTGGCGGGGGAGCCGGCAGCCGAGGCCACCGCGACCGGGCCGAGGAACAGGGCGGCGGCCGAGAGGGTGGCGGCGGCAACGATCTTGCGAGAGAACATGTATGGAGTCTTCCTTTCACAGACAGATAACGACGCCATCACGGCGCACAACAAAATGTTATGAAGAAGAGATCTGCAAATCTACCGCTATTTTTGTGTGAATAATCACCGTTAACAATGAGCTAACAGCACGTTTTGCTTAGATGACGCTATTTGATCTTCATTCCGCCCGCGAATTCAATGATCAAATTCGATTGCTTTTTCTACGGAGCCGCGTATCGGCCTGCGGCGGAGGAGATCTCGTCGCGGATCTCCGATCCCGGCACGGCGCGCCCTCGAGCTGAACGACCCACCCAGGGACTCGCCGGCATGACGGCGATACGAGGAGGCCTCGCGCAACGCGAGGGCGCGACATGCTCAGAACACGGTTGCCGTCCTCGACGTCTCTCCCGTTCTGTGCTATGGGGGCGACGGCTCTGCGTGACCCCACTGCAGCGCGTACAGGGCGCCGCCGCACCCCTGGTTGGTCGCGTCGGTGCCCGTTGACACGGCGTCCGGCTGCAACGGTAAGCAGGAAATCGTCCTCGGTCACACCCACTATGCGGACCTGTTCAGCGAATTTCCCTGGGTCAAGCTCGGTGCGGTGGTGCCGGATCCGCCACCGCCGGTGCCCGTGGACACACGCCTGGCATCGACTCCGTTCGACGCCCTGATGCAGCTGCGCGCAATCCTGGCAGCTACTTCTTCTGAACGGGCACCCTCGACAGGATGGACGATCGTGGCAAGTTGCGGGTGATCGTTGCTCTCAGCGGTTTTCGCGCTCACCCAGCAGAAGAATTCAGACCACTCGAATACGAGCCTTACCGGTCGGTCTCACGGGCCGACGCCCGTACCGGCCTGATCCCGGCGTGTAGCCCGCCGCGCGTGCCGAGCCCCGCCCCGGCGAGCGCTGGGCACAGCTGACCGATCCGGGCGACGGTCTTGTGTTTCGACGCTGGATCGATATATTGGTCTGACCACTTGGCCACCAGGCCAAGATCATCTGTCTGGACAAGGCGGTACGCGTATGACGCCCCCTCTGCAATCGCAACGCGAGGCTCGCGCCGAGCGGCCGGACGTGGTTACCCCGGCCGTGCTGCTCGAGCGGGCGCGGGAGGTGCAGCCGGAGTGGGCTGCGCTGACGGTCGCCGAACGGGTCCAGGTGCTGGGGTCGCTGCCGCAGCTGCTGTTCGACCGGATGGACCGGATCGCGGAGGGGATCGCCGCCGAGAACGGCAAACCACTCGCCGAGGCGCTGGCGCACGAGGTAGTCCCGGCGATCGCCCTGGCTCGCCATCACCTCGACAGTGCCGTCGCCACCCTGGGCGCGACCCGGATCAGCTCGGCGACCGTGCCGCATCGGAAGGCGCTGCGCACCCATCAGCCTTACGGGGTCGTGGTCGCCATCGCACCCTGGAACTTGCCGTTCCTGATTCCGTTCAGTCAGGTGCTTCCCGCATTGATCGCGGGAAATGCGGTGGTGCTCAAGCCTTCCGAGCTCACACCGCGGGTGGCCGAGGCGCTGGTCGAGCTGATCGCAGACTGCGGTCTGCCCGCCGGGGTCGTGCAACTGGCGGTCGGGGACGGGGCGGTCGGCGCCGAGCTGATCGCCGGGCGGCCGGACAAGGTGCTGTTCACCGGTTCGGTGGCCACCGGGCGGACGGTGATGGCGGCGGCCGCACGCTTCCCGATTCCGGTCGGGCTGGAACTGGGCGGGGTCGACGCCGCGATCGTGCTCGACGATGCCGACCTGGAGTTCACCACCTCGGCGGTGGCCTGGGGTGCGAATTTCAATGGGGGACAGGCCTGTTGCTCGATCGAGCGGGTGCTGGTGCACGACTCGCTGCACGACGCGTTCCTGGTCCGGCTCGAGGACAAGGTGCGGCGCATCGACACCGGGCGGGATCTGGCGCCGGCCATCGATGAGCGCCAGCAGCGGGTGTGGGAGCGCCATCTCGCCGCGGCGCGGCAGGGCGGCGTGCAGGTGCGCGGCGGAGAACCGTTGCGGGACCGCCACCTTTCGCCCGCGCTGGTGAGCGGTGCGGGTGTCACGGCGGCCGAGGTGTGGCGAGAGGAGACGTTCGGGCCGGTGACGGCGATCGCGCGGTTCGGGTCCGACGACGAGGCGGTGGCGCTGCACAATGCGACCGAGTACGGGCTCACCGCGAGTGTGTTCTCCGCCGATGTCGGACGCGCCCGCACGCTGGCGCAGCGGCTGCGGGCGGGCGCGGTGTCGATCAATGATGTTGCGGCAACCATGTATTCGACACCGGAACTGCCGTGGGGCGGGGTCGGCCGGTCGGGCTTCGGCCGCTCACACGGGGTCGATGCGCTGCTGGATGCGAGCTGGGTGCAGGTGGTGGACCTGCCGCGCGGCCCGGCGTTCGGGCCGAAACGGCCCTGGTGGTATCCGTACGGGCCCGAGCTCGAGGACGCCATGCGGGCGCTGGCCTCCGGCGCGGTCACGCCGCG
Organism: Nocardia sp. NPDC059228; assembly: GCF_042754245.1. Taxonomy (NCBI): domain Bacteria; kingdom Bacillati; phylum Actinomycetota; class Actinomycetes; order Mycobacteriales; family Nocardiaceae; genus Nocardia; species Nocardia sp. NPDC059228. Next base: position 135,404 of record NZ_JBHZAL010000015.1, read on the forward strand.
AGCGGCGGCTCGGCTGCGAGGATACGGGCGGGCCGGTCACCTGCTGCTGGGCATGCTCAGCCGGCAGCCGAAACTCTGAAGGACGGGAATCGGTGAACAACCAAGTCATGACCGCCATCGCCCAGAACGCTCCGCGGCTGCGGGCGGGGGCCGATCACGTCGAATCGTGGTTCGTGCGCGCCAATGACCCGCACTCGCCGCGCGCGGTGTGGATCAAGGCGACCGTGCTCGCCGCGCGCGACGGGACCGCGCTGGCGCAGGCGTGGTGCAGCGTCTTCGACGGGCAGCGCACGCACGCCTGGTGTCTCGATATTCCCTTGGCGGCCGCACGATTCGAGGCGCACGCGATCGGGCAGGACGTCTCCGCCGGTCCGTTGACCCTGTCGTTGACCGGGAACGGCGGTACGACCAGCGGAAAGTTGTCCGATGACGCGCACACCGTCACCTGGGAGCTGAGCTTCAGCAAGGTGGCGGGTCTGGGTGAGCCGATGTCGCTGCTGCCCAGCGACCGGTTGCTCGATACTCCGGTACCGAACAACAAACTGGTGACCCCGTTTCCAGTCCTGACCTGCACGGGCCGGCTGGAGTGGCAGGGCGAGCACTGGGACCTCAGTGGCTGGCACGGGATGCAGGGCCACAACTGGGGCCGCGAACACAGCCCCGAATACGCCTGGGGCCAGTGCGTTTTCACCGATGCCCGGAGCGGCGAACCCTTCGCCGTACTGGAGGCAGCCTCGGGCCGCACCCGCATCGCGGGCCGCACCTCGCCGCTGCTGTCCATGCTGGTCATCCGCCGCGGCGACGAGGAATTCCGGTTCGACCGGATCGTCGACCTGTGGCGGCAGCGCCCCCGGCTCGACTTCCCGACCTGGACCCTGCGCATGCGCGGCCGACACGGCACCGCGGATCTGCGCATGCACGCCGAGCCCGAGCAGATGGTGTGCCTGGCCTACCGGAACCCGGCGCGCGACACCAGCTACTGCCTCAATTCCAAGACCGCGACTGTCTCCGTGCACGTCGCCCCGATCAACGGCAATGCCTTCGAGCTGCGCAGCCCGCACGGCGGCGCACTGGAATTCCTTGTCCCGCACCCGGTTGCGTCGGTGTCCCCGATCGTCTGAGAGAACCCGCTATGCCTTTGACCTTCTTCGAGACCATGCGCGGCGAGCTCTACGACGCCGACGGGCTGGCGCATCACGTGGCCATGGATCTGCGCTGCGAATCCGGGCACGCGCGCGGATTCGTCACCAATGGGCGCGCGCGCATCACCGGCACCATCCGGGCCCTGCCGTGGGCGGACGGCGCGGCGGTGCTCGGCACCCTGATCGCGCTGCCGGTGACCAAGCGGCTGATGAGCTACGAACTCGAGTTCCGCGACGACGCCGGCCGCGTCTGGCAGCTGAGCGGTCGCAAGGATGTGCGCTGGCTGCGCGGCGCGCACGCCGGCCTCACCAACCTCGCCACCACCCTGTCGTGCGAGGGCGAGCGGGTGGCGCAGGGGCGAATGCAGTTCTTCGCCAACGACTATCCGAGTTTTCTGCGCTCGTTCCAGCCATGGGTGTCGCTGCGCGCCGACCTGCCCGAGGGCCGCCATCCGGAGGGGATACTCGGCCCGGGACATCGCGAGACCCTCGCAGCGCTGGCCGAGGTGCTGATCGAGCCGGGCGGGTCGGTGCCGCCCGTCGACACCGGCACCATCGACCGGGTCGACACCTATATCGGCAATATGACCCCGCTCATGCAATCCGGGATGCGGGCGGCGCTGCGCGGACTCGACGCGGCAGCGCGCGCCCGGCACGGCAAACGCGCTGCGGCGCTGACGTTTTCGCAACGCCGGGCCCTGGTGGAGGAGGCCCGGCGCGGCAGCGCCCTGCGGCACGCGGTCGATGCCGTCGAGACTCCGTTGCGGATCGCGCATTTCGGTGACCGCCGCTATCTGGATGCGATCGGCGCGCCACGTTACGACGAGCCCGTGCTCGAGCAGCGGCCGGGCTGGATGGCCAATGTCACCACCCCGACCGAGCTGTCGCGGCGGGAGACGATCGACTGCGATGTCGTGGTGATCGGCACCGGTGCGGGCGGTGCGGCCACGGCAGCCCGGCTCACCGAACACGGCCTCGGCGTGGTGATGGTCGAGGAGGGCGACTACGCCGGCCGCGCACAGTTCCGCGGGGATCTGGGAGAACGCACCCAGAAGTATTGGCGCGATGGCGGATACAACCTGGCACTCGGCAATACGGTGCTCGGCGTCAGCACGGGCCGGCTGGTGGGCGGGACGACCGCCATCAATTCCGGCACCGCCTTCCGCACCCCGGACGCGGTGCTGCGGGAATGGCTGGACCTGGGCTTCCCCGGCGACTTCACCCCCGAGGCGTTCGCGCCCTACCTGGACGAGGTCGCCGCCGAACTGGGCATCGGCCCCGCCGATCCCCGCTATCTGGGCCGGGTCGCGGAGATCATCGGCGCGGGCGCGAACGCCCTGGGCACGGCGCACGGTCCGCTGCCGCGCAATGCGGTGGGCTGCGACGGGCAGGGCCAGTGCGTGCACGGCTGCCCGACCGAGGCCAAACGCTCGAGCAATGTCAGCTGGGTGCCACGGGCACTGAAGGGCGGTGCGCAGCTGTTCACGAATCTGACCGTCACCCGAATCCTGTTGTCGGGCAGCCGTGCCACCGGTGTGCTGGCCGAGGGCCAGGACGCGCACGGCGCGCCGCGGACAGTGGAGATCCGCGCCCGCGCGGTGGTGGTCGCGGCCGGTACCCTCATGACGCCGCTGCTGCTGCGTCGCAACGGCCTGAGCCTGCCCGCGCTGGGACGCCACCTGTCGGTGCATCCGTCCCTGGGCGCGGTGGCCATGATGCCGACGCCCGGAACGCCGTGGTCGGGGATCCCGCAGGGCTACCAGGTGGAAGGACTGGGCGATCCGCTGGTCACCTTCGAAGGCGTCGCCATCCCACCGCAGTTCGCGGCCGGCACGCTGCCGTTCCATGGTGCGCGGCTCACCGAATGGATGAACCGCTGGACCCACACCGAGCAGTTCGGCGCGATGGTGCGAGACACCGGCACCGGCAGCGTGCATCACGGTCCGGGCGGGCGGACCCTGATCCGCTATCACCTGACCCCGCGCGTCCAGGCCGCGTTGCAGCACGCCTGCGCGAGCCTGGCCGAGCTGTTCCTGCACGGCGGGGCGGAGGCGGTGGCGTTGCCGATCGCGGGGACCCCGCCGATCCGCACCCTCGATCAGGCCCGCACGGTCGCCGAGATCCGGTTGAGTCCGCGGCAATTCCGCATGATGGGCCCGCACCCGCTGGGCACCGCCCGGATGGGTACTGATGCCCGGACAGCGGTGGTGGATTTCGGCCATCGGGTATTCGGCACGACCGGTCTGTATGTCGTCGACGGTTCGGTCGTCCCGACGTCACTGGGGGTCAACCCGCAGGTCACCATCATGGCGTTCGCGCTCCGCGCCGCCGATCTGATTGCAGCTGACCTCAATTGACCGGATTCGCCCCGTCACCCCTCTGGCGCACCACCTGTGATCTTGGTAGAGATTGGTGTAAGCACACAAGGGGTGATCCGGATCATTCCGGAGGATGGGGACGAATCAATGGGTGCCAGAGCCGAACTGGAACGGGAACTGGGTGGGTCGCTGGCCGCGCTGGATCTGCTGACCGAGGGCGAGACCGCCGATCTGCTGGCGATCTTCCAGCAGGCGCGGCGGACCGAGAACATCGCCATGGTCGAGGCCGTCGACAAGACCGTCGGCGCGCTGCCGTGGCCGTTGCGCACGGCCGCCAAGAAGATCATGTTCGGCAACAAGCTCGGGTAGGGGCGATGAGCGACCTGGTCACCCGCGCACAGATCACCCTGCTGTCGCGGACGCTGCACGTCTCCGAGGACAAGCTCGCCCATCTCGAGAAGCTCGGCGCCGCCAACCTGCACGAACTGCAGGAACGCATGGCGCAGGTGATGTTCGCCGAGCACAATGCGATCTTCTCGCGGTTGTCGCTGCTGGTGCCGATCATCCCGCTGAGCATCTCGCTGCCGCTGGTGCAGAAGCTGGTGCCGCCGGTGATGGCCGGTCGCGCCGCGGGTGCGATCGGGGTGGATCACCCCCGGAAGGCCGCGGAGGCGGTCGGCATGCTCGATCCGGGCTATGCGGCCGAGGCCGCACCCTACATGGATCCGCACAGCGTCGGGCAGCTGGCCGATATCGCCCCGGCCGGGCCGGTCATGCGGATCATCAACGAGCTGCTGCGCCGCGGGGACTACATCACGGCGGGACCGTTCCTGGCCTATGCGACACCGGATCTGGTGCACGCGGTCGAGCGCGACGTGCACGACGACGAGGGCCTGATCCGGTCGGCGTCGTACTCGTTCTCCGGCGAGAACATCAGCGTGATCATCCGGCACCTGCTGACCGGCGAGGGACGGCGGGTTCCGAAGCTGGCCCGCACCATCCTGCAGGGCGCCAAGGAGTTGCGCCTGGCGGCGCTGTCGGTGTTCGCGCGCTGCGACACCGATGTGATCGTGGCGATCGGCGACATCCTCTTCGATGTGGGCTCGGCCGACGAGATCGCCGATCTGATCGAGACCTTCATCTCCGCCGGGGCGGTCCCGGAGACGCTGCGCTTCGCCGGGCAGCTGAGCCCCGCGACGCTGGACCTGCTCGCGGCCAATCCGATTCTGGCCGAACCGGAGCCCATCGACGCCGTCGCGGGCGCGGCCGACGGTAGCGGCGAGGCCGCGGTCTGGCGGGGTCTGCTGGAGCTGGCCGAGCGCACCGAGCCGGGCATCGCGCGCCGGATCGGCGGGGCCATCTCGCATTTCGACACCGCGACGCTGACGGGGCTCCCGGGGCTCGCGGCGACCGCGCACCTGTGGCCGCCGCTGCTGAAGGTCCTCGCCACCGCCGAGCCGGATGCGCAGTCGCGGATCGGGGAACTGTGGTCGCCGCTGCCGGCCTTGGAGCGCAACGAGATCGAGCAGCGCATCGCCGATCTCGGCCTGGGCGAGCAGTTGACGACACTGATCGCAACATTGCAGCTCACGCGATGACGTCGCCGACGCTGCGGCCCCGGCGACCTTCGAGTCGCTCGGGGCCGCAGCGGATTTCGGTACGCACGGATGGCGCGGTCACCGCCGAGCGTGCGGTCCGTCACTGCCCGCGCAGGGCCTCGATGCTGCGTTCGAATGCGGCCGCACCATGTCCATCGGTGACCTGACGGTCCACCAGGGAGGCGATCCCGTCGAGCGGTTCGGCGGTGATTCCGGCATCGAATGCGGCTCGACGCAACGTGTCCAGGGCGGTTTTGGTGAAGACCAGGTCCTGGAAGACATCGCCGGTGTAGTCGCCGGTGTCGATGACGCGGCCGTAGGCGGGCAGCATCTGGGACATGGCGGTCACCCACGCCGCCGCGCGAGCCGCGAACTCCGAGGCCGCAACTCCGGCCGAGCCGACCAGGGCCGCGCCCTGGAAGAACCCGCCGAACATGGCGTACATGGTCGAGAGCAGCGCGAAATCCCACAGCGCGGCCAGGCCCGCGTCGGTGCCGAAATATTCGGCCGCGCCCAGCAATTCGAGGGTGGGGCGGTGGGCGTCGAAGATCGTCTGCGACCCGCTGTAGAGAATGCTCGAGCCCTCCGCCCCGATCATGCCCGGGACCGCCATGATCCCGCCGTCGAGGAAATCGATGCCGTGTCCGGCCGCCCAGGCCGCCAGTTCCCGCGACTGTTCCGGCGAGGTGCTGGTCAGATTGAGCCACTGCTTGCCGCGGAGCTCGGCCGCGATCGGATCGAGGGTCTCGTGCACGGACGCGTGATCGAGCAGCACGGTGACGACCAGTTCACCGCCGCCCACCGCCTGCTCGGCCGTCCGAGCGGAAACCGCGCCCGCGGCAACCAGTTCGGCATCCTTTCCGGGCGTCCGATTCCACACCGTGGTCGCCACGCCGGCCTTCAGGAACGCGGCCGCCAGCGCCCGCCCCATCGCACCGAGGCCGAGTACGGTCACCGGGCTGTGCTGGATGTTCGTCATTACAGGACAACTCCTTGTCGCTCGTTGGCGAGTGGTTCCGGCGCGCGCTGAATTCGAGGCTGCCGGTTACGGAGTCGTCCCACAAGTACGCACAAATAGCTCAGCTACTTACGAAAAGGTTTGTCTCCAGCACAGTCGACCACCAGCCGCGCTACGCGCTCCCGCCGCGTTCGGCTGCGTGCCGCCCGGCGACACGGCCGAAGGCGAGGGCGTCGGCGATGTGGAAGCCGCCGTCCTTGCACCAGGAGTAGGTGGAGCTGACATTGCCCGCCGCGTAGAGGCCGGGGATGACCGCGCCGAAAGGATCGAGGACTTCGGCGTTCTCGTTGCGGCGGGGGCCGCCGTTGCTCCAGGCCAGGATGGGGGCCGCGGTGAAGGCGTAGTAGGGCGGCTCGGACAGGGGTGCGAGAGTCTTTGCGGGGCGGCCGAACTGGTCGTCCTGCCCGGCGGCGCAGGCGGCGTTGTAGCGGTCGACGGTCTGCGACAGGACGTCGGCGTCCACGTGCAGGATGGCGGCGAGTTCGGCGAGGGTGTCGGCGCGGTGGATCCAGCCCTTGCCGATCTCGGCGCTGTTGTCGGCGCTCCAGTCGTAGCCTTCGATCAGGCTGGCCCAGCCGACGGCGAGGCGCTCGCGACCGGGCACGATCGGGCCTGCGCGGCGGGCGGATTCGTCGAAGACGATGTGCATCGGGGTGGTGGGGAACAGCTGGTAGCTGCCGTTGATGCGGGCATGGCCGTGGCCCAGGGCCACCCGTTCGTTGCAGTAGCGGCGACCGTCGAGGCCGAGGTAGACGAAGCTGTTGGTGTTGGGGAACGCGGTGTAGAACCCGGCTTCGTAACCGGGAGCACGCAATCCGGGCAGGGTCATCATGTTGGACATGTGCCACAGGTCGGCTCCGGCCTTGACCGCCATGCGCAGGCCGTCGCCGGTGGCGGCGGGCGTGCCCCAGACCACCGGGTCGGTCAGGCGCAGGTGATCGCGCACCATCTCCGGGTTCGCCTCGAATCCGCCGGTGGCCAGCACGACTCCGCGCTCGGCGCGGATCCGCAGGGCGGTCCCGTCCGGTGCGGTGGCCAGCACGCCGAGCACCGTGCCGTCGCCGGTGATCAATTCGCGTGCGGGCGTCTGCAACCGGACCTCGATGCCGCGGTCGCGGACCGCCTCCGACAGGGCCGCCCACAGCAGTCCGTCACCCATGCGGCCCTCGACGCCGATCCAGCCGCACATGACATCGCTGCCGTCGAGGTCGGGGAATTCCGGTGGCGCGGGCACCGCCAAACCGACCGGGATGCCGAGGCTTTCCATCCACTCGCTGTTGCGGGCGGTCTCCTGCGCCCACACCCGCACCACCGGTTCCGGGATCGGCCGCCCGGCACTGAGGCTGTGCAGGTAGACCGCGGCCCGCTCGGGATCGCGGTTGTCGAACCACACCGCGCCCGACACCCGGGTGCTGCCACCGGCCCGGCCACCGGATTCCTTGTCCAGCACCAGCACTCGCGCCCCGGCATCATGGGCCGCGACGGCGGCCGCGCAGCCCGCCCCGCCGAATCCCACGACCACCACATCGGCCTCGACATCCCACGCCACACCCCAGTCGGCCACGACCGCACCGTCCTTCCATCTCGTCCACCGCGAACGGTCCCAGCCCGTCGCGCCGACCGAAAACGGTTGTCTCACTCACCGGATACCACCGGCACGGCCACGGGAACTGCCGGCGCCGGCCGCGGTGGTGGGGTGAGCTGCCCACCGCGGGCCGGCGCCGCGGGGCCGGTCACGCCGGGCTGCCGAACCAGGTGGTCAAGGCCTGTTCGAGCCCGTGCGGCTCGGCGGAGGTCCAGGCGACGATGCCGTCGGGGCGGATCAGCAGCGACAGCGGCTCGCGCGGCTGAGCGGGCTTGGCGGTGACGATCCGGATGCGATCCGCCCACGGCTCGACCTGGGCGCGCAGGGCGGGGGAATCGGTCGGATCCAGCAGCACGCCACGGCCGTCGGCGAAGTGACCGGACACGCTCGTGTCGTCGGACAGCTCGAAATCGGGTGTGGCCGCACCGACCAGCGGGTCAGCGCTGCCCAGGTCGTAGCGGTGCAGCACGCCGGAGAGCTTCTTCACCACCTGCGTGGTGGCCGCCGGGGTGTCGAGCAGGTCGGTGGTGACAGCGCGCAGCGCCCGGCTGCGCGGATCGGTGCGCATGAGCGCGATCTGCGCGCGCGTCCAGTCCAGCACCCAGGCGCCGATCGGGTGGCGTTCGCGAGTATAGGTGTCCAGCAACGTCTCCGGGGATCGGCCGCGGATCACGGCGGCCAGCTTCCAGCCCAGGTTGACCGCATCGCCGATACCCAGGTTCAGGCCCTGGCCGCCGAACGGGGAGTGCACGTGGGCGGCGTCGCCGGCCAGCAGGACCCGGCCGCTGCGGTAGTCGGGGACCTGACGGGTGTTGTCGGTGAAGCGGGTGGCCGAAACCACCGTGGAGATCTGCACTTTCACGCCGGTGACGCGTTCGAAGCTGTCCTCGAGCTCGCGGGCGGTGACCGGGTTGGTGCGGTCGGCGGGCGGGCCGTCGAGTTCCACGGTCAGGATGCGGCCGGGTTGGGGGCCGTTGACGAAGATGCCGGTGGGGGTGGTGTGCCAGCCCAGGGGCACGTTCTCCGCGCCGGTCATCTCGACCAGGGCCTGGCGGCCGGTGATTTCGGGGCCCAGGCCGGGGAATTCGAATCCGGCCAGTTTGCGCACGGTGCTGCGGCCGCCGTCGCAACCGACCAGCCAGCCGGCGCGCACGGTGTGCCCGCCGCAGTCGACGGTGACACCGAGGCCGTCGTCGTCGAATCCGGTCAGCTCGACCCCGCGCCGCACCGGTACTCCGAGGTCGGCGGCGCGGCGGGCCAGGACGGCCTCGATGGTCTGCTGATCGAGAAAGCGGTATTCGGCCGCCGGGCCCAGATCGGCGAAGGCCGGATCCGCACCGTCGACATTGCCGGCCCACAGCATGATCCCGGCGAAGTGCGCACCGGCCGGTGTACGCCGCGGCGCGGTGGGAACCGCTGCGCCCGCGAACATCTGGCCCATGCGGGCCAGCGCCGCCTCGTGGGCCGCCCGCAGCTCCGGCACCAGCCCGCGCCGGCCCAGCGCCTGGGCGGTGGGCACGTTGATCGCGCCCGCCTTGATCGTCGTATCGGGTTCGGCGAGGCGCTCGACGACCAGCACGTCCACCCCCGCCAGCCGCAGCTCGCAGGCCAGCATCAGCCCGACCGGTCCGGCCCCGGCCACCACCACATCTCGTGTCTCATCCATGAGAATCACTGTGGTGGTGGCCGATCACCGGGCGCTTGCGTCGGCTTGCGCGCCGCTTGCGCGGTCAGTTCCAGCCGCGCGAATCCTGTTTCAGGGCGGTGTCGATGGCCAGGCCGGAAGCCACCACCATGGACAGCAGCGGCTGGGGGAGCTGGCGGTGGATCTGCACGACATAGTTGTCGGCGGTGGTGAACATGGTCTTGAGCAGGCCCTCCCACGTCTTGGTGATGCGGGCGACCTCCTGACCGGTGTGGTCGTGGATGGCGAAGTTCCAGGCCCGCCAGTTCTCGGCGCGGATACCGCCGATCTGCTGACCGTTGACCACGAAGGCGAAGTTGATCTTGCCGATCATGTTCTCCTGGATGATCTCACCGATCGGCGCGCCATTGCCGTGCTCGAGCAGGAACTTCGACTTGAAGACCTTGGCCGGGCGGGTGATTCGCATCAGGCACTGGCCGTGCGCGTCGCGGATCTCCAGCTTGTGGGTCATGAACTGGTCGTAGCTGGACAGGAAGCGCACGGCCTTCTTCAGCGCGCTCTGCCCGACCTCGGCGACCGCGCCGATCTGGCGGCCGTGCTGGTCGAAGACGCTGTACTCGTTGACCATTTCGATCAACTTGACCTTCTGGTTCACCACCAGCACGGGTTCGGTGAACACGGTGCCGCCACCGGCCTGGGCGGGGGCGATCCCGGCCTGCTGCTGCACCTGGCGCTGAATGCCGGCGGGGTTGTCGGCGCTGCCGACCTCGAGCTCCCAGGGGCTGGCCTCACTGCGACCGCCGAACTGCTGCGGTTGCGCGCCATAGGGCTGGCCCGGCTGCTGCGGGTGTGGCGGGCGCTGACCGTATTGCTGTTGCGGCTGTTGGGCATACTGCTGCTGGGGCTGGTGGCCGTACTGCTGTTGGGGCTGTTGGCCGTATTGCTGCTGAGGTTGCGGCGCGTACTGCTGCTGGACCTGGTGCGGCTGCGACTGCTGAGCGTGCGGCTGGTTCGGCTGCTGCGCGAACTGGTCGGACCGGGGCCGATCCGGTTGCTGCGGCGCCGGCGCCGGTTGCTGCTGGGGCTGAGTGTGATTCGTCCATTGGCTGCCGTCCCACCAGCGGAGCACTGGAGATCCGGGACGCTCGGGGTACCACCCCGCGGGTTGACTCATGGCCGCATCCTAACGGTGTACAGGGACTCTGCACTTTTTGCACTTTTCGCCCCGCGGTCACCTCTATGATGGGCGGTCGACATCCGGAGGCCCAGCTCGGGTCAACCGGGGAACGGGGAAAGTATGTCCGCCACAGTCGAATTCGCGGGTTGCCACGCGTACACGGTGCGGCCGGGCTTATGACCGAACTGGTGACGCGAGCCCAGCTCGTCCTCCTGGCCCGGACCCTGCACGTGCCGGTGGAACGGCTCGCCCACCTCGAACGCCTCGGCCCGCATCGCCTGCACGAGCTGCAACAACGCATGGCGGGCAACCTCTTCGACCGGCACGCGCCGGTGTTCGAGCGCATCGCCAAGCTGGTCCCCGTCATCCCGCTGAGCATCTCGCTGCCGATCGTGCAGCGGCTGGTGCCGCCCACCATGACCGGGCGCGCGGCCGGCGCGATCGGAGTGAAGTATCCGGCCAAGGCGATCGAGGCGCTGCTGCGGCTGGACGTCGGATACGCCGCGGACTGTGCGCCGTATCTGGATCCGCGCACGGTCGGCCAGCTCGCCGACGACGCACCGCCCGCGCCGGTGGTGGCGATCGTGAACGAGCTGCTGGCCCGGCGCGACTACATCACCGCGGGGCCGTTCCTGGCCTATGCGACACCGGAATTGATCCAGGCGGTCGAGGAGGGGGTGCCCGATGACGAGGGCCTCATCCGCTCGGCCGCCTACGCGTATTCGGGGGAATCGCTCAGTGCGGTGATGCGGCAGCTGCTCGCGGGCAGCGGTCAGCGGGTGCCGCGGCTGCTGGGCACGGTCATCAATGGTTCCAAGGAGTTACGGCTCGCGGCGCTGTCGGTGTTCGCGCGCTGCGCCCCCGATGTGATCGCCGCGGTGGGCGACATCCTCTTCGAGGTGGCCCCGCCCTCGGCGGTGGCGGACCTGATCGCCACCTATATCGCAGCCGGCGCCACCGACGACATGCTGCGCTTCTTCGGACGGCTGAGCCCGAATGCCCTGACCCGGCTGGCCCTCAACCCGGTGCTGCCGGAGATCGCCGAGACCCTCGTCGACGCCGTCGACGGCAGCAGCGACCTGGCGGTGTGGCGCGGGGTTCTCGAACCCCTGGCGCGCACTCCCGCCGAGGTGCGCCGCCGGGCGGGCCTGCGCCTGGCCACCCTCGACGCCCCGACGCTGCTCATGCTGCCTGCGCTGGCCCAGACCGCCCGGTTGTGGCCGCCGCTGCTGTGGGTGCTGTCCGCGACCGATGTCGAGGTCCAGGCCCGCGTGGGCGAGCTGTGGGCCACCGCCACCCGCCTGGACCTCGAGGTTCTCGAACGCCGCATCGCCGACCAGCACCTGGATTCGCTGCTGGCCACGCTGACCAACACGATCCGTTTCCTGCGCTGAGCGGCCGCCGTCGGCGATCGGGCGCGCGGGTGCCGTCCCGCCGGGTACGGGAACCCTTGTGCCACGGATGATTCCAACTCCCGGTCGTCGTTCGACCTGCGGCGGGGCGGGTCGTGCGGGCGGCGGTGGGCGACGGGGTGCCGGGGAGGTGGTAGGAAAGGTGACGTGTCCGAAACCGCCGAAACCCGCACCCCTCGCGCCGTCTCGGAAGTGGTGGACCTGGTCAGCGCGCTGATCCGGTTCGACACCTCCAATACCGGCGAACTGGAAACCACCAAGGGCGAGCGCGAATGCGCGCAGTGGGTGGCCGCACAGCTCGAGGAGGCCGGGTACACCACCGAATACGTCGAATCGGGTGCGCCGGGACGCGGCAATGTGTTCGCGCGGCTGCAGGGCGCGGACTCCTCACGCGGGGCCCTGATGATCCACGGGCATCTCGACGTGGTGCCCGCCGAGGCCGCCGACTGGAGTGTGCACCCGTTCTCCGGCGCGGTGCGCGACGGCTACGTGTGGGGCCGCGGGGCCATCGACATGAAGGACATGGTCGGCATGATGCTGGCGGTGGCCCGCCAGTTCAAGATCGAGGGCACGGTACCGCCGCGCGACATCGTGTGGGCGTTCGTGGCCGACGAGGAGAACGGCGGGCGCTGGGGCTGCCAGTGGCTGGTCGAGCATCGGCCCGACCTGTTCGAGGGCATCACCGAGGCGGTCGGCGAGGTCGGCGGATTCTCACTGACCGTGCCGCGGCCCGACGGCAGCGAGCGGCGGCTGTATCTGGTCGAGACCGCGGAGAAGGGCCTGGGCTGGATGCGGTTGCGCGCCAAGGCTCGTGCCGGGCACGGCTCGTTCCTGCACGAGGACAACGCGGTGACGATCCTGTCGCAGGCGGTGGCGCGGCTGGGCACCCACACCTTCCCGCTGGTGGTCTCCGATTCGGTCGCGGAGTTCCTGGCCGCCGTCGCCGAGGAGTCCGGGCTCGAATTCGATCCCGGCTCACCGGATATCGAGGGTCAGCTGGCCAAACTGGGCACCATCTCCCGCATCATCGGCGCGACCCTGCGCGACACCGCCAACCCGACCATGCTGCGGGCGGGCTACAAGGCCAATGTGATTCCGCAGACCGCCGAGGCCGTCGTCGACTGCCGGGTGGTGCCGGGACGGCAGGCCGAATTCGAGCGGGAGGTGGACGCGCTCATCGGACCGGATGTGGAACGGGAATGGATCACCAAGCTCGACTCCTACGAGACCACCTTCGACGGGCACCTCGTGGACGCCATGAACGACGCCATCCTGGCCCACGATCCGAACGGGCGCACCGTGCCCTACATGCTCTCCGGCGGCACCGACGCGAAAGCCTTCGCCAAGTTGGGGATTCGCTGCTTCGGCTTCGCGCCGCTGCGACTGCCGCCCGAACTGGACTTCTCCGCCCTGTTCCACGGGGTCGACGAGCGGGTTCCGGTGGAATCGCTCGAATTCGGCACCCGTGTACTGGAACACTTCCTGTTGCACAGCTGACGATTCGAAAGGACTGCTCGTGCCCGACTACTCCTACAATCCCTACGCGCCGCTGCCGCAGCTGCCCGAGTTCACCCTGACCTCCACCGATATCAGCGACGGCAAGCCCCTGCACCTGGATCAGGTCAGCGCGCTGGGCGGCGCGGGCGGAGAGGACATCTCCCCGCAGCTGAGCTGGTCGGGCTTCCCGGCCGAGACCAAGAGTTTCGCCGTCACCATGTACGACCCGGACGCGCCGACCGCCTCGGGCTTCTGGCACTGGGTCCTCGCCAATGTCCCGGTCACCACGACCAGCCTCACCAGCGGGCAGGCCGGCAAGGGCGGCACCCTGCCCGCCGGCGCCATCCACCTGCGCAATGACGCGGGCCTGCACGAGTACACCGGCGCGTTCCCGCCCGCCGGGCACGGCGCGCACCGCTACTTCGTGGTCGTGCACGCCGTCGGCGTCGAACGCCTCGAGGTCGACGAGAACGCCTCGCCCGCCTACCTGGGCTTCAACCTGTTCATGAACGCCATCGGCCGCGCCACCATCATCGGCACTCACGAGCAGAAGTAGGCGTCCACGCCGAAACGACTGTGGCCCCGAGTAATTCGCTCGGGGCCCCAGTCATGTCCGGGCAACACGACCCGTGGGGGTCCCGGTAGTAATCGCCGAAAATCCAACGAAGTTGGAGATATCGCCTGGCAGAAGGTGATTCGACGATTCCAGTTGAGCGGATGTCAGTTCAGGCGAAGGCGGCTCAATGGCGCCGGTCGACTCGCGCATTGGCTTGTGGTGAGGGGTTGAAGTAGCGCCGCAGGTTGTCGGGTTTGCAGTGCGGGACTTGGCCATCGGCTCGAGCAGACCGGCGCCGGTCACGAGGTGAGCCTGCCTCTGTGCCGCCGTTGACCCGCAACGATGGCGATCGGCCGACGTCGGTCTACCCGGTCGGTGTGAATCGCCCCGGGTTTGGTGCTCACCTTCTTTCTTGGAAAGGATGGGCGCATCATGCCTGCGAAGTACGACGAAGCGACCAAGCTCGAGGCGGTCCGGCTGGTCGTCGATCACCGCGACGTCCCAAGGGTCGTGCAGCGATTCGCGTCGAGCGTGGCTGAAATACGCCGAGGAATAGCCCGTGCGGACACCGCAAGATCGCCGCGCTGATGCTTTGCGGCGGCGGCGTACCCTGCTCCGGACGGTGGTCAGCGTGCTCCTCCAACACGACAGACGAAGCACCCTTCGGGAGTTTGCCCACCGTGTGGGCGTGTCAGTTTAATCGCTATCCCCTAAAGTCGGGCCAGTAACCCTTCGATTGGAAGTACTGCGTGGCTTCGGGAGAGTCATTGTAGTCGAGGAGGTTTCCCACCTTCTTCGTCAGCACTTGACGTACTTCTTCAGGTGTGGCGAAGAAGAATTCGCGCCGTTGGTTCGCATGGTTGAGCCGTCGAGAGCTGAATTCTTTGTGCAGTTCGTTTTCGAGTGTGACCGCGTCATCGGAGAAGTAGACCGCATGGACATCGAACGGGAACGGGACGGAAGCGCCGCCGAGTTCGCGGACTCGGTCGAGGGGTTCGAGGCGGCGGGTCAGTCCGATCTTGACGACGCCGGGTCCGAAGGCTCCAATGTTGGAGATGACGTAGACGTAGCCGGCACGGATATTCGCTGCGCGGTAGTCGTTTTGCGCGATCGCGTCCGCGATGCGAGCCAACTGGTCTTCGATGTCGCGGGTGTCTTGTCCGGTGTCTCTGAGCCGCTGTAGCACCGCACGGTAGTGCGCTTGTTCTTTGTCGAGTCGCTCACGCTCTGCGGCGAGTTCTTGCTCGACTTTGCGTTCCTCGCGCAGTCGCTCGCGTTCCTCCCGGGCGGCCTCGCGTTCCTCCTGCACCTTCATCATGTAGTCGGCGGTGAGTTCGAGTTCCTTGATACGTAGCTCGTGGTAGTCGGGTGACACGCGCATCTGCATTGCTGCGCCGAGCTTTTCGATATCTTTGGCGGCTTTGTCGAGTCGCCGTTTGGCGGTGTCCAAGTTGCCGGCCCGTATGGTTCGGACGCAGTTCTCGGCCTCGGCGTTGTACGCTCGCAGCATGAGCTTGGACAGGTCCGAGGTCAACCGACGGCCTTCGGCGAGTGAGTTGTTGAAGCTGAACTTTTTGGCCACAACGATGGCTTCACTGCTCTTCACAGCTTCGCGTACGTCGGTGCGAAGGTCTGCGAGAGCCTGCTTGTAACTGTCGGCGTTCTCCAGGGGGTGGTGATACTCGTAGATCCCCACCTCCTGAAGCACCAGTGCGTCTTCGACGGTGATGAGCCGGGGGTCATTCAGAGCTGGCGGTTCGGCAGCGGGAATGGGGCGGGCTTGGAGTTGCGCGGTGAGATCGTGGATGCGGTCTTGCAGGTCGGCGGCTTCGCGTTCCTTGACGATCAACATCTTTCGCAGTCCGACGATCGCGTCTTGTGGGTCGTTCATCCGCGTACTCCGTGATTTGCCAAGGGAGCCAGCCCGTAGGGATTCTTCGATACCGCTGCCGAGAGGTAGGCCAGCGTGGCGGCCGGTTCCACGCGAGAAAGCTCGATGGGAAGGAAATCTGGGCGATCGGTTGCCAGCCGGACGAGGTCGATCCGGGTGTCGTGGCCGGTTGCGCTGTCGACGGTGTCGACGGCGACGGTCAGCGCGACGCTGTCGATGATTCCTTCCCGATCGGCTTCGAACATTTCATGTGCTGTCCGCAGCGCCGTCTGCGCGATCGCCGATGCATAGCGGCGCTTCGTGTCCGCAGCCGACATTACGGTCGTGGTGATCTCGTCGTTGGACTTGTTGTAGCGGAAGGCTTTCGAGGTGGGGAACGTGTCGGGGTGTGGAGCCAACACGGTGATGCGCAGTTCGTGGTCGTCCGCGTCGAAGCTGTGCTCGTACGACACCTCGAATGCCTCGGGGTAGATCGAGTTCGCCAGCACAATAGCCACATACTCGTCCATCGCGGCAGGCTGCCGCTCACTCAAACGAGTGATCAGTCCGTCTAGGCGGGCGTTCGACAATTCGGCTTGCTTGCGACGCTCGGTGTTGAGTTGTTCGAGCCTGCGTTGTGCATCGGCCAACGCTGAACAGCGGGACGCCTCCCGTTGGCGCCACTCATCGCGCAGCTCGGCGTTCCGCGCACAGGTCTGAGTGAGAGCAATCTCCCATTGCTGTACACGGCTCAGGTACTCGCGTTGCGCCGCCTCCACGTTCATTGCATGCCTGCGGTTACCGCCCAGAGCACCGCTGAGACTCGACGGCGGCGCAGGGGGCTTGAAGATCGGGCGAGCTGGCGTCGGCCGGTAACGGGGAGCCAGCGACGGAACCAGCAATTCGGGACGATCGAACAGGAGATCCTCGACATGTTCACGGAGCGACTCCAGATTGACCCAGTCGTCGGTCTCCAGTGTGGCATTGAGGAGGTTGTCGATCTCGTCATAGGTGACAGCGAGCTGTGCGTTCTTCTCCGCGGCTTCTGCCTCGCGGGCTGCTATGTGGGCCAGCTTGGCAGCGCGTTCCGCGGCAGCGCGTTCGGCGGCCGAAGCTCGCATAGCGGCGGCAGCCGCGCGTTGCTGCTCGCGAACAGAGCGTTGCGCCTCCCGTACAGCCTCGTTGTGCGCTCGTATGGCTTCCCGCTGCTGCCTCGCTTGCCGCTGCTGCGCCAGCCTCTGCTGGTGCTGCAGTTCAGCAAGGAACCCCCGCCGCCGCGCCACCCAAATCCCCTTCTTCGCACCGCTTTCCACCGACCGAGCCGTTAACCACAGTCTGCATTTCCTGTCGTGACCGGAGCCAATCCGTTACCCGTGCTGCTCCGCTCCGGATGCGCCGACAATCAGCACGCAAGCATATCGAAACTGAGTTGCCCAAAATTCGCAGTGATGGAGTCGTGACACCGAAGCAGGTCATGAACCAGGCGTCCCTGCTGGACCTCGAATGTGTGGCCCGGGTCTGTCCAGATAGCGGCTCTGGCCCTCTTTCGGTGGTGGCGGATCGCGAACTATGCCAACAGGATTCGGCGGCGGAGCAGCTGGCAGCCAGTCCTGCCATGCATCTGTCGTTTGATCAGCTTGGTTTTCGTGTTCACAACCTCGATCGGGCCGCTGCTGAAGGGCAGAGTGAGGCTGGCGACGGCGGCATCATGGTCTTGATCCAGGCCGGTCAAGAAGGGTTTGAGTTCGGGTAGCCGCGCCTCGCGGACCTGTTTCATCCAACAGTCGAGCTCGCTGCCGCGGCGGTTGCTCATGATGTGGGCGAACTCGTGCACGAGCCCAGTGACAGCGGTCATTTCGGGGCAGGTGGCGAGCAGCTCGTCGAGGTCGGTGCGCCGTACGGTGGGCAGCGCGGCCTGACGGGTCATGATCCAGCTGGCGTGCCGTTTGGACGATGGCCCGATCCGGTCGCTGCTGTTGGGTCACAAGCGGAAGGCGCGGTGCCAGGCCACGATTCTGCGCGAGACTCTCGACCTGTGTAAACGCCACGGCGCCATCAAGGGCGAGAACCCCATCTACGGAATCTCCAAGCGCACGATGCGCAGCAAGAAGAAGTCCGTCAAGGCGGACGCGTGGACCACGCTGCAGGCTATGCGGATGATGGTGGAGAGATGGGGCCACAGTGAGGAAATCCCCCGTACGCCCGGTCCGCGCCCGGACGCTCCTGCACCGCGACGCGCTGCTCGACCGAGCGTGGCAGCGAGTCCGAGGCCTTGATGTACAGGCCGCGCAGCAGTCGGCATCAAATCCGGAGGGATTCACCTCGTGACCTCAGGAATGCCGGTGCAGCGGTGTCGTTGTAGAGCAGAGTGTTCGCCTGTGCGTGCTGCTCGGCCTGCGGGATGGCCTGCGCAGCGGCGATGCGCACATGCCAGGCTCACGCCGTAACGCAGACCCAGCTGCCTACCTGCTCACGCCCGAACCATGGGAGCCGCAACGCGCCGAATTCTGCCGCTTGGTCGACATCCGCCGATCCGGCCCGCGCGCTGGCGGCCGCTACCGACGAACTGCACGAAGCCCTCGGAGAGCTGGAAACGGTGCTCGCAGACGGAGACGACCCGTCCGTCTCTACGAGGCTGGCGACCTGGTCGCCTATCGCCGCACCGCACCTGACCAGGATCTACGAAAATTTCGTTGGATTTTCGGCGACTACTACCGGGAACTCCTGTGTCCCGATCGCGGAGGCACCCGACAGCACCCGGACGGCGCTGGGATCCAACGAGACTGGGCCGGTCGCCCGACTCGGACACCCGAGGCTCGTCGCGGTGTGGCAGCGGCGGCGGCGCGGCCGGCCGTGCCCAGCGGCGAGTGCAGGTGGCTAGTCGGGGGTCGTGAGCTGGGCCAGGCCGCACAGGCCCGCGGCGAGATCTTCCGGCGTGGGGGAGTGGTCGGGGTCGATGAGGTATTGGACCAGCAGGCCGCCGATGAGGGTTTGCAGGAGTGCGCCGATGGCGGGGTCGCCGGCGCCGAGGGCTTCGGTGAGGCCGGCGCGCGCTTGTTGCTGTGCGGCACCGGTTTCCGCGCGCAGGGTGGGGGAGTGCAGGGCCTGGGCCGCGGATTCGATATTGGCGGTCCAGATCACCCGGTCGGCGGTGAACGAGTCGATCAGTTTGTGCCAGAAGGTGTTCAGGCGGGCGGCCGGATCACCGGCGCGATCGGCGGGCAGGGAGTCGAGGATCTGCTGCACGGCGGCGGCGGTGGCCTCGAGCATGGCCTGGTTCAGCAGCTTGTCGCGGGTGCCGAAGTGGTAGTTGATGGCCGCGAGGTTGGCGCCGGAGGCGGCGACGATGTCGCGCACGGTGGTGCGGGCGTAGCCGCGGTCGGCCAGGCACTGCTTGGTCGCGGCGAGGAGATCTTCTCGGGTTCCCACGGCGGTAGAGCCTAGCACCGGGTGAAACGGTCGTTTGTAACAGCCGTTTAAAACAGATGTTTTGTACATACGTATGAAACGTGTGTATGGTCGAGTTCGGCACGATCCATCACACGGAAGTACGAGCCCCGACATGACTCAGCAGAGACTGTTGTCCCCCTTCGAAACCGGTTACTTCGCCACCGACACCCGCCTCGGCAGCGTGCCGATCGGCGGGATGCCGCTGTTCATCGGCACCACCGTGCGCGGTGCGGTCGATCCCGCCGTGCTGCGGCGGGTGCTCGGCGAACTCGCGGCCGGGCATGTGCTGCTGCGCAGCCGCGCCGTCACGGTGGCGGGGGTGGCGCGGTTCGAGGTGGACGAGGGCTATGCGCCGCCGTTGGAGGTGCGCGACGGCGAGGTCGACGAGTACTGGGAACTGGTCAACACTTGCCCTGACTGGAGTGCGGGGCTGTTCCGGGCGGTGCTGCTGCGCGGGCCCGTGGACAGTCGCATCGTGCTGGTCATCCATCACGGGATCAGCGATGGGCGTTCGGCTTTCGCGCTGCTGGACGAGATGTGGAGGCGCTACAGCGCACACTTCGCGGGAACGGCACTACCGCTCGAGGATACGGACCGGGACCTGCTCGACGGCGTCGATCGACTGCTGGCGCGGGTCACCACCGACGCCGAGGTCGACGGATTCCTCGCGCAGGTAGGGGAGATGGCGGCGACCGTCGGGCCCGAGGGCGCACCGCGGACCTTGCCGCACGACGGCGACGGGTCGGGCGATCCCGGCGGGCGATTGGCGTTGCGCCGCATCGAATTGCCGCCCCGGCACACCGGCGAGCTGGTGGAGGTGGCACGCGAACAAGGGATCTCGGTCAACAGCTTGCTCGCCGGAGCCGCCCTGGCGGCGGTGCGCGCCGAGCTCGCCGAGGACGGGCCGCTGCCGTTGATGTGCGGGCATGCCGCGGATCTGCGGCCGGAACTCTCGCCGCGACTGCCGGCCTCGACGATGCTCAATTGCGCCTCGGGGGCGGGAACCCCGGCGCTGGTGGATCGGGATGCCGATCCGCGGGCGCTGGGCGCGGTGGTCGACGCGACCATGCGGCAGATGCTGGACGCACGGTTCCCGGCGCTGTTCATGCGGGCCGCGCAGCGGGCGCTGGCGCCGGAGGTGGCGGCGATGCTGTCGGGTGCGCCGGCGATCGCCTTGTCGAATATGGGCCGGCTGCCCGCACATCCGATGCCCGCGGGCCTGGAGTTCGTGCGGGACGAGGTGTTCGCGATGGCGGCCGGCATGCCGCCGAAGATGACGATCTTCACGGTCGGCGATCGGCTGACGATTCAGGTGGAGTACGACACCGCCGAGCACAGTCACCGTCAGATGGGGCGGATCGCCGAGTCGATGAGCGATCTGCTGGCCCGGGTGACCCGGACGGCCGCGGCGCGCGGGTGACACCACCGGCGATGCGGCGCCTGTAGCACAACGGACGCGAAAACGGCTGTGGGCCTGGACGACTCGTCCAGGCCCACCTCTGTTCCGGTGGCGTGCCCCCGGATCAGCTCATGTTGATCACGCCGTCCGGCGGCGGGGTCAGATACAGCGCGGCGATCTCGGTGGCGTACTTGGCCGCGATCGGGTTGCGCTTGAGCTTGAGGGTCGGGGTGAGTTCGTCACCGCCGGGCTCCCAGCCCAGATCCAGGATGGTGAAGCGCTTGATCTGCTCCACCCGCGAGAGCTTGGCATTGGCCTCGGCGACCGCGGCCTTGATCTCGGCGACGATCTCCGGGTGCGCGGCCAGGGTCTTCAGCTCGGCGTCGGGAGTGCCCAGAGCCTTGGCCCGCACCACCGCGGTGTCGGGGTCGAGCACGATGAGCGCGGAGATGAACGGCTTGGCGTCACCGATCGCCACCACCTGGCCGACCAGCGAGGACACCGCCTTGACGGTGTTCTCGATATTGGTGGGAGACAGGTTCTTTCCCGCCTCGTTGATGATGAGTTCCTTCTTGCGGTCGACGATGCTGACGTAGCCGTCGCCGTCGATGGTGGCGACGTCACCGGTGTGCAGCCAGCCGTCGCCGTCGATGGCCTCGGCGGTCTTGTCGGGCATCTTGCGGTAGCCGTGGGTGACGATGCCGCCGCGGACGAGCAGTTCCCCGTCCTCGCCCAGGCGAATCTCCAGCCCGCGCAACGGAACACCGACGGTGCCCGGCTTCGGCTTGGCCAGCGGGGTGTAGGTGCCGACACCGGAGGTCTCCGACATGCCCCACACCTCGGTCACCGTGAAGCCCAGGCCCAGCAGGTATTCCAGGGTCTCCGGCGGGATCGCGGCCGCACCGGAGGCGGCGACGCGCAACTCGTCGAAGCCCAGCGCGTGACGCAGCTTCGACAGCACCAGCGCGTCGGCCAGCTTGTGCTGCACATCCAGCAGCGGGCCGCGGCCGGTGCCGGCCAGATCCGCGCGGGCAGCCTGCGCGCCGACCCCGAGCGCCCAGTTGGCGAGGGCCTTCTTCACCGGGCTGGCCTCGGTGGCGAGCTTGGCGTCGATCCCGGCCTTGATCTTCTGCCACACGCGCGGCACGCCGAAGAACGCGGTCGGGCGGGCGTCGGGCAGGGCGGCGGCGATCTCGCGCGGGTCGGGCACGCAGGTCATCTGCACGCCGGTGAACAGGTTGGCGCAGTGGCCCGAAATGCGGTCGGCCACATGGGCGGCCGGCAGGTAGGACACCGAGCGGTCGTCGAGGCCGACGGTCAGCGGGCCCTCGACCAGGCCCACGATCTGGGCCACCACATTGGCGTGGGTGAGCTCCACGCCCTTGGAGGGGCCGGTGGTGCCCGAGGTGTAGATCAGCGTCGCGACATCGTCGGGCCGCACCGCCTGCCAGGCGGCATCGAAGTCGAAGTCCGCCTCGGGCGCGGCCTCCACCTCGGCCAGGGTCAGCGTGCCCGCCGCCGAACCCTCCACCAGCACAATGTGTTCCAGCTCGACGCCCGCCCCGCGCACCACGTCCAGGAACGCGGGCTCGGTGATCACGACCTTGTTCTCGGCATTGGTGAACAGGTGGGCGATCTGCTCGGCGGAGCTGGTGTTGTAGATCGAGAACGGCGTCGCTCCAACGTGCAACGCCGCCGTGTCGACCAGATTGAACTCCGGCCGGTTGGTCAGCATGATCCCCACGGTGTCCCCGCGCCCCACCCCCAATCCGGCCAGCCCCGCCGCGATGGCGCGCACCCGTTCCCCGTACTCGCGCCAGGTGATCTGCTGTGTCCCCCCGACGGTCCGCAACGCCACCTGCCCCGGCCGCAGCGTCAATGTCTCCTGGAACGCCTGCGGAATCGTGTGAACGGTTTTCCCAGATGCGTGCGCATACCCGATGTCAGTCGTCATAACCCTTTTCCCGATTGCCTCTCGCTTCACCCGCCACACGCGCACCCACCTGCGCGAACCCCGACGTCCGAGAGAACGACCAACCCGATCACGCGATGGCCACGCGCCGTCTGTGGCGCGGCTCACTCATCGTAACCAGATCATCACGGTTGTGTCCTGGGCTACACGGCCACCTCGGTGGCCGAATTTACCGATCCTGGTGGCGGGTGGCGGAATCGAAGGTGCGACCCCACGGTCCGACTACCGGATCACGCCCGATGCCGGCATGCCGCCCCGGATAAGCGCTGCGCCGTTTGGCTTTCGCCGCCATGTACAGCGCCGCCTGCGGACTGCGCGGCTCGGTCTCGAGCGGCACCGCCGTCACGATCAGCCCCGCGTCCGCCACGGCGGCGACCTTGTCCGGGTTGTTGGTCATCAGCCGCACCGATCGCAATCCCAGGGCGGCCAGCGCATAGGCGGCATGGTCATAGGTGCGGGAATCGTCGGGATGCCCCAGCCGCCGGTAGACATCGAAGGTGTCCGCACCTGTCTCTTCACCGAGATGCAACCCCATCGCCTTGACCTCGAGGCCTTCTCCGCGCCCCTCCTGCTCGAGATAGATGAGCACACCCTGCCCGCCCTCGTCCTGGATGAGGTCCATGGCCAGGTCGAGTTCGGGGCCGCAGTCGCAGTCCTGCGAGCCGAGCACATCGCCGTAGAGGCAGCGGGAGTGGATCCGTACCAGGCACCCATCGGCCGGCTCCCCGAAGATCAGCATGTGCCCGACACCGGCTTCGTCGTGCACTTCCTTCACACGCACCCGCAACTCGCGTCCGTTCCGGAGCAACGAATGTGCGGTTGCCTGAAGCTCTTTCACGCCTACACCACCTGCCGCCCTGCCTCTGGCAATTATGGCCGAGCGACCAGGTTCATGCCCCGATCCGAGCAAAACGGGCACGATATCCAGAGGCGATCGTGTCCTACCGCAGCTGCACGGACACTATGCGGGAGGCCAGCCGCGCCTTCTGCAGGCGTCGCCGGGCGGAACCGCGCTTACCGACAGCCAGTCCGACTGCGGCCGCGATACCGACAGCGATGATCACGAATCCACCGGCGGGCACCGCAGCGCCGGGCCAGACACGCTCCCAGACGGTCAGGATGGTCGAACGCGCGACCACGGCCAATGCGGCACAACACAGTCCGAATACCAGCAGCCCGGTCGCCTGCATCAGGCGATCGACCCACTTGTAGAACCGCCAGGACTTCGGCAAACGATGATGCCGGTGGGCGCGCTTGGCCTCGAGATAGCGGTGCACAGTGGGATTCTGAGGCGGAATCAGCAGCGGCTTCATCTCGACGGCCAATCCCGCCTCACGCAGGTCGTCGGCTTTGGCCGGATTGTTTGTCAACAATCGAATCTGCGTCAGCCCGAGCTCGTTCAGGGTCATGGCCGCGGCGGTGTAGCGCCGCGAATCCAATTGCAGGCCGAGCTTTCCGTAGCTCTCGAAGGTATCGGCGTCATGCTGCTGGCTGTACTGATAGGCGCGGGCCTTGTTGATCAACCCCGCGCCGCGCCCCTCCTGCTCGAGATAGATCAGTACCCCTTTGCCTTCTTCCTGGATCATGTCCATGGCCAGATCCAGTTCGGGGCCGCAGTCACAGTCGTCGGAACGGAGGGCATCGCCGTAAAGGCACCGGGAGTGGATACGGACCAAGCAGTTTTCCAGATGCGACCCGTCGCCGAATACGAGCGCATACCCCTGGTTCGCGTCTATCGCGACCACACGGACGGTGATATCGAGTCCATTGCGAGTGAATCGGTGCTCAGTGTCGCAGTGAGCTTTCGCAGCCAGCGCGACGGCGTACTCACGATCAGACCGTTTGGTCTCGACTACTGGTGCGCGCAACCGATCCTCCCGGGTGAGGTCGAACCATTCCGACCCCATTCGAGTGGGGACCGTGCCCGCAAGCCAGTTGCGGCCGCGGGGAAGCATAATACGACTTTCGTCAAGACGTCGGCGTGTCTTTGATACATCAGCGACGTGTCGCCTTCGCGCAGCCGTCACGGCGCTGATCAGCGCGGTGGAGTTGCTGCGTCAGCATCAGGGCCTCGACCATCGCCGACGGGCGTACTTTCGACCATTTCGTCGATGCTCGCCTCGGAAGGCATGCCGTCGGGAACGCTCTCCACGGGATGCTCACCGGCATCACGATGGATCAGCGTCGCCATCGCCGCGGTCGCCCACACGAAGTCCGCGGTCTCGGCCGGCCGGGCGTTCTTGACGAGCCTGCTGGTCAACGCAGAGGAGAAGGCCGAGGCCGCGCCGGCGACGTTCGATACCGCGGTGCCGAAGCGATCGACCTCGATGGCACCGAGACCACGCCGATGAACCGTGCATTGGGACCGATCGATCTCACACACCGTGCCGACCCCGTCGTTCAGCAGGGCTTCGGCGACGGCCCCGTCCGGGAGATCGGGGCGCAGTCGAGCGAGATCATCGGAGGAACCGACCAGGTAGTCGATGACCGCGAGATGGTCGCGCATGTACTGCGTCGGAGGACGTGGCGGGCTCACATTCACGACCACCCATGGAGATTCGGATCCGGCGGACGAATCATTCACCGCACCAACGATTTCCAGCACCTTCTCGATCACGCTGTCCGACTGCTCGAACGTGAGCACGACCGCTGCCGCGGAGGTGATCGCATGGCGGATGGGCGCGAGCTCGAGATCCGAGGAGGTCAGCCGCGTTCGGCCCTTCTTGATCGCAATGGACGAATAGTCGCCGTCGGCCGGGGTCACCACCGTCGTCACCGGAGTCCGCTCGAGCGCCGCGACCTTGATCAGACTGGTATCGACGTGTTCGCTGTCGAGGTAGTGCAGGATCTCGAGGCCTTCGTCGTCATCGCCGATCGCCGCGAGAAGTCTCGCATCGAGGTTCAGACGCGCCAACGCCACCGCTCGATTGAGTCCCTTTCCTCCCGGACGACTACCGGAGTCCTTTCCCCACATCGACATCCCCGGCCGGGGGAAGTGGTCGACTTCCAGGATGTGGTCGATGACAGCGTCGCCGATGACGACCACTGCATCGCGCTCACTACCGCCGGGATCGGACAGCGTGGTCAAGAGTTTCGCGAGGGCTACAAAGGCCGGGACCTCGTACCGGCCCCCGCGCACCGCCCGCGCGGTGGGCGCGGGCGGGATGTCGACCGCCCCGAATGCCTCGTGCAGCGTCCGCCAATGGCGGGCCAGGGAGCTGCGACGCTGAGCGAGTGCCGCGCCGTAGTGTTGATCCAGATCGACACCCGGCGGACCGATCTCACGCAGCAGTCCCAGGCACAGCTCGGCGTCGACGACGACCCGGTCGGTCACCGACAGTTTGTCGGCGATCCGGCGAATCGCTCCCGGGAGCGCATCCTTCGGCTCCACGCGCTCCAGGTGCGCACAGCGGCGTACCGCGGTGAGCTGCAGCAGAATCCTGGTGTCGATCTCACTGCTCTCGATGCGGCCGACGTTCAAACCCTCGTGCTTTCTGACACGCATGAGGGTTCCGCAGACAGCATCCGCAGCGTGGTCGGGCACCGCAATGGTGGACGCGAGTCCTGGATCGTTGTTGTCTCTCACCATTTGCTCCAACGATACCGCCGAAATCGGTTTAGCTACCAGCGAATACGGCAATAATCTGGGTGCGGCGGCAAATGCCGGAGACCAGCGGCAAAAACACCCAACTCCCGGCAAATGCCATACTGATGGTGGCGAAGTACCGTGCCCACCAGGCAGGTTCGGGAGGTCCGGTGTCCGGAGTGCTTCTACTGATTCGACACATCCGCCGGCACAGACGCGGCGCGACCAGCGAGTGCGATGCGGAGCAGGACATCGATGTCGCCGTGGGCTAGGACGGAATCCGTCCGCGCCGCGACCGACACCATCCATTCCTGTCGCCAATCGCCCTGGCCGACACCATCATTCGCAGGCGACGGCCCACCGGGCCGGTCGCCTTTCGAGGGTCGGCCGGCACCGGCATCCAGCGGCCGCGCGAGGGCGACACACGCCCCGGGGGGCCACCGTGATCTATCCCAGTGCCAACTCGATCACCAGCAGCATCGCAGTCGTCGAATGGGCGCAGCGGCGCCCGGACTGCCCGGAACCGGCATGGGAGCTCAGCTGGCGGCCTCGGCCGTTGCTGACTCGCGAACAAGCGCTGGCGGCAATGGAACTCACCGAAATCCTGTGCACCCCGCTCGTCGGCTCCGACACGGTGTGGCAGCGCGTGCAGACCATCGCCGCCGAACTCGGCATCGATATCGAAGCAGCCTGCGACATCCTGCGCAGGCGCCGGCAGGAGCGGGGGGACTCGTGACCATCTACGCTACCGACGACTGGACGATGACCAGCGACGTCACCGGAGAGAGCGCCGTGCGGGTCGCCGACCGGTGGACCTTGGCGTGGCGGTGCAGTTGGCTGCCGGATCGGCTGCTGCCCGCGCCCAGGCGCTGGCGGCCATGGTGCTGGCCGAAATCGTCGCCGTCGATCCGTATCCGCGGGACGAAATCGTCCAGGGCCGCCTGATCGCCGGCGCGGGCGAACTGGGGATTCCGGTGGAGCAGGCGATGTTTCTGCTGCGCCGGCGGTCGGCATGAGCACAGGCGACGCCGGAAACGGGGCCGTGACGATCGTCGACCGCGGTATCGCCCGTGGGTCGACAACCGGGGAAAGGAGTTGGCACAGCCGACATTCGGGCGGGAGCAGGAGACGCGATGACAGTGCGACCGACCAGCATTCGATGAGGGAGCAAACAGCCCGGCGTGGGACATCGACCGCGACCGAGCGCACCACAGCGCGAACGGGCAGCGATCCTGCCGCTCGCGTGCACGGCCGAGGGAGGGCCCCATGATCGACATCACCACCACCGCCATGACCAGCACCATCAGCCCCGAATATGCGATCCGCGAGCACCGGGGCAGCGAAGCGGTCTGGCGCCTGAGCTGGCTTCCGACCCACCGGCTCACCCACGAACAGGCCCGCGCCGGAATGGAATTGGACGAAATCCTGTCCGATCCGGCCGTCGTCTACGACGAAGCCGCCCACCTGTGGGCCGCCGACCTGGCCACCCGAGTCGGCATCGGCGTCGAAAGCGCGGTACTGCTGCTCTCGCAACGCCTGGCCGAACGGATGTACCGCCAGGACACTCCCCGAGAGACCGACGAGGAGGACGAACGACCCGAATCGATCCTCGCAGGATGGGCAGCCACCACCCACCGTCCCTCGACGACAGGCGCCCGCTCCCGCCACCTGTGGGCCTGACCGACCCGACCCGCACGGCGATTCTCCGCACCCGATCGGTCCCCAGGACGCGTCGGGCCGCCGCCGGTGCGAGGTCAGTGGCCGGGAGCGGTTGTCAGGCGCGGGTTTTGTGTTCGGCGCCGACCGCGTCGGCCAGCGTGGTGTAGCCGTGGGCGCGGAGTTTGGCGGCGAGGCCGCGGTGGATGTGCTTGGCCCACAACGGGCCGCCGTAGATGAAGCCGGTGTAGCCCTGGAGGAGGGAGGCCCCGGCGAGGATGCGTTCCCAGGCCTGGTCGGCGGTTTCGATGCCGCCGACGGAGATCAGGGTGAGTTGGTCGCCCACTCGGGCGTAGAGGCGGCGCAGGACTTCGAGGGAGCGGTCCGCGACGGGGGCGCCGGAGAGGCCGCCCGCGCCGATCGGTTCCACGTCGGCGGCGGGGGTGCGCAGCCCGTCGCGGCGGATGGTGGTGTTGGTGGCGACGATGCCGGCCAGGCCGAGCTCGACGGCGAGGTCGGCGACGGCGTCGATGTCCTCGTCGGACAGGTCGGGGGCGATCTTGACCAGGACGGGGACCGAGACGGTGTCGAGGACCGCCTGCAGGATCGGGCGCAGCGAGGTCACCGCCTGCAGGTCACGCAGGCCGGGGGTGTTGGGGGAGCTGACGTTGACGACCATGAAGTCGGCCAGCGGGCCCAGCAGTTCGGCGGAGATGGCGTAGTCGCCCGCGGCGTCCTCGGGTTCGACGATCTTGGTTTTGCCGATGTTGGCGCCGATGGGGACGCCGCCGGGCAGGCGATGGGCCAGGTGTCCGGCGGCGGCGGCCGCGCCGAAGTTGTTGAAGCCCATGCGGTTGATGAGCGCCCGGTCCGCGGGCAGGCGGAACAGCCGGGGGGCCGGGTTGCCGGGTTGGGCCTGGGCGGTGACGGTGCCGATCTCGGCGTAGCCGAAACCGAGCGGGCCCCACGCGTCGACGCCGTCGGCGTTCTTGTCGAAGCCGGCGGCCAGACCCAGGGGCGCGGGGAAGTCCACGCCGAACACGCGGGTGCGCAGGATCGGATCGTCGGCCACCAGCAGCCTGCCGGTCAGGGCGCGGCCCGGGGCGAAGCGGGTCGCGAGCCGCATGGCGGCGAAGGCCAGGTGGTGGATGCGTTCCGGCGGCAGCAGGAACATCACCTTCAGCAACAGGCTGTACAGGCGCTCGTACATGGGGGGTTACATCACCGCCTCGGGTGTCGGGGATAGCAGGGGGGTCGTCTTGCGGCGGCGCAGTAACACCCGACGGCTGCCGTCGGTGTAGGCGCGTACCCGCGACAACTCCCAGCCACCGTATTCGGCGTGGATGGACAGCCGCATGGAGGCGGTGACCCTGCTGATGCCGGGCGGCAGCCGCAGGGGCACGTATTCCCATTCGTCGCTGGATTCCTCCCAGCCCTCCGGCAATGTGCGCGATTGGTGCGCCGATCGTGAGGCCCGAGCCATCACTGCCCTCTCTTCCGCTGGTCCGCGCCGATCCGTTGCAGACCGTCACCGGTCGCGGATCCCACGAACATGTCACCGGTGCGGCCGTCGATGGTCACCGCGTTGGGCTGGCGCACCGTCGGGTAGCGCCCCACCTCTACCGGTATACCCGTCGACAGGTCGTAGCCGACGACTTCGTTGCTGCCTGTCAGCGTCACCCACACGGTCTCGGACCGCTGATCGTAGGCGAGTGCGTAGGGCGACGAGCCTACCGGGAAACGCTGGTGCAGGACCAAGGGATCGGCGGTGTAGACCAGCAGTTCCTGCCCGGCGGTGTCGGTGACGATGCGGCGGCCGAAGTGGTCGCCGATCATGTTCGACGCCCCGTCGCCCGCGCGCAGCGACAGCCCGAGCTTGCTGGTGCCGTCGAGCTGGACGATGGCGGTCTGGCGGCGATCGAGCACGACCACCGCGCCGTCGCCGGCTTCGACCGCGTCGGCGGAGGACAGACCCGAAATGGTGTGGCGCACAGTGCCGTCCGCGTCCAGCAGCAGCACCTTGCCGTTGGCCAGGCCCGCCACCAGCGAGCCGTCGGGGCGCAGCGCCACCGCGTGCACGTCGCCGTCGATCGCGATCTCGGTGACCTTGGCCGAGGCGGCGTCGACGCGGAGGATCCCGCCGGGCACCGCGACGAGGATCTCGCCGGGCTTGCCGAGGGCGAGCGAGGCGGCCTTGCCGGGTAGCGGGACATCGGTGGTCCGGTGGTTGGCGGGCGTGGCGGTGTCGGTGAGCCGCAGCACGGGTGTGTCGCCGGCGGTGGTCGCGGCGGCCAGGATTCCGGTGGCCGGTTCGGAGACCAGCAGCGAGATCGGGGTGCTGGGGGTCACCTCCCCGGCGGGGGCCGCGGTGGCCGCGGGCGCGGCGGCGGGGGTGGCCGGGTCACGAGTGGCGTTGTCGGCGTTGTTCTCCTGGGAGGAACAGCCCGCCAGCAGGGTCACCACGGTCACACCCGCGAGGGCTGAACCGATCCAGCCGCGACGGCGCATGCAGCGAACTCCTTACTGACCGAACTGAGCGACGAAATCATGCGTGCTCTCTTATCTGACCATGATCCGTCACCACACCCCACAAGCGGGGGTCTTCGCGGCGGCGTGCCGCCCGCCTCCCGGGCCGATTTGCATGATGTGACATGGGCTTTCGGTGGCGTTGTCGGCCGGTGCGGTTACCGTGGAAGGCAAAAGCGTGCTGTATCAGGGAGATCTGTTGGTAGCCGACCGCACTCCGGGCTTCATCGTCGAAGACGTGACGGTGGGTCGTTACGCGCACGGGTTCGGGGTCACCGCGGACGGGCGGTCCTTCGCCTTCCGCACCCACCGCGCGACCCTCACCCTCGAGATCTACCGGCTCGGACTGGCCACCGCCGTGCCCGGCCCCGAGGACGTCGAAGCGGTGGCGATGGCACCGGTGACCGATATCGATCTCGACGACGAGCGCAGCGTCGTGGCGCTGGTGCGCGATCTGATTCCGCAGGCCACGCCGGTGCCGGCCGCGCAGCTGCGGGAGGCCGTCACGGTGCGGGCGCTGCTGGGGCGGCTCAGCGCGGTCATCGACGGCATGTGAGCCGCTCGCGCGGAACCGGGTGTCTGTGACACAGGAATCACCCTCGGGCGCGGCGCGTGACAAACTAACGGCACACAACCGCAGTTCGAGCTGACGAGGATGTTGATGCGACTTCGACGACCGGCCGCCGCCGCGCTTCTGTTGACCGTGCTCGGCGCGTCGATCGCCGCGTGCGGCGGGGGCGACGACGAGTCCAAGGTGGCCCAGGCACGGTCCTCGGCGTACGCGGCACTGAGTTCGTCTTCGGCGGCCGCGGCCGCGCAGAGCAGCGCCAACAAGCCGACCATCCCGACCGCGCAGGAGCTGGACGCGCAGATCAAGAGCGCACTGGATCCGAATCTGCCCGACAGTGACCGGACCGCGCTGATCGAGGACGGACAGGCGTTCAAGGACGCGATTCCGGACATGTACAAGGCGCTGGCCGATCATCCGCGCGCGGTGTACGGGGTCAAGGATCCGGTGTTCGACAATCACGACGGCACCCTGACCGCGACGCTGAGCCTGGACAAGGACGGCACCGGCACCGATGTGCGCACCACGGTGGTGCATTTCGTGTACAAGGACGGGCGCTGGAAGATCTCACGCACCGACCTGTGCGGCATTCTGCGTTCGGCCGACTACAAGACCGCGGCCTGCGGCTGATGCTCGAGGCCGGATCCCTGCGATGGGGGCGGCTGATCCACCGTTTCCGGTTTGCGGTGTTCGCCGTGTTCGGGCTGGTGGTGCTGGCGTCGGGGTGCTACGGGCGGGACCTGGGTGATCACCTCACCCAGGAGGGCTGGTTCGACGAATCCAGTCAGTCGGTGGCGGCGTCGAAGCTGGCCGATGCCACCTTCGGGCGCGACACCGACGCGGATCTGATCGCGATCTACACCGCACCGCCCGGGTTGACCGTCGACGACGAGCCGGTGCGTTCGGCGGTGGCGGCGGAGTTGACCCGGCTGCGCGCCGAGCATCCCGATCGGATCCTGAAGATCGACTCGTATTGGGACGGCGCGCTGATGGGGCAGTTCGCCGACGCCTCGCGCACGCACGCCTTCGCCAGCATCGGGCTGCGCGGGGCCGGCGGCACCGACACGGTCAACAACTACCTGGCCGTCAAGAGCGAATTCCACTCGGGCGCAACCGGTTCCGGGCCGGGCGGGACGACGGTGCAGCTGGCCGGATTGCAGCCGGTGGTGGAGGGCATCAACACCGGTATGCAGGACGACATCCGCCGGGCGGAGCTGATCGCGCTGCCGCTGGTGGCGATCCTGCTGTATTTCGTGTTCGGCGGGGTGGTGGGGGCGCTGCTGCCGGTGCTGATCGGCGGCATGACGATCCTGGGCAGCCAGGGCATCATGCGGCTGCTGACGAATCATCTGCAGGTCAACGTGTTCGCCTCGGCGGTGGTCACGCTCGTGAGCCTGGGGCTGGCGATCGACTACGGGCTGTTCGCGGTGACCCGGTTCCGGGAGGAGCTGGCGGCGGGCCGCAGTGTCGAGGAGGCGACCGCGCGGACGGTGGCGACGGCCGGGCGGACGGTGTTGTTCTCGGCGGCGATCATCGCGGTGAGCCTGGGAGCGTTGTTCATCTACCCCAACGGGGTGCTGCGGTCGGTGCCGCTGGGCGGTATCTCCTCGGTGCTGCTGGCGGCGGTGCTGTCGGTGACGGCGCTGCCGGCGGTGTTGTCGATCGTGGGGCGGCGCATCGATCTGTGGGGTTGGCACGGGCTGGCCAGTGTGCGCACCGCCGAGCAGATCGATGCCGGATTCTTCTCGCGGCTGGCGCTTTTCGCGATGCGCAAGCCGTGGCTGGTGATCGTGCCGGTGGTGCTGATGCTGCTGGTGCTGATCCTGCCGTTCCGCAGTATCGAGTTCGGGGGGCTGAGCGAGCGATATCTGGCCTCGGACAATGCGGCGCGGGTGGCGCAGCAGGACTTCGACCGCATGTTCCCGCAGTTCCGGACCGAGCCGTTGAAGCTGGTGGTGGTGGGCGCGAATCCGCAGCAGCTCTCCGATATCCGCTACGCCGCCAATCAGATGGTGGGCCCGGAGATGACGGGGCCGTTCGATCCGGCCGCGCCGACCAAGGATCAGGTGACGGTGCTGGCCAGCGGGCTGCGCGACAAACGCGACGCCGACAGCGTGATCGCGGCACTGCGCTCGATCCCGCAACCGGACGCGGTGCAGGTGATGGTCGCGGGGGTGCCCGCGCTGGAGCGGGATTCGATCCAGGGTCTGATCAAGGGGCTGCCGCTGCTGGCGGCGATCCTGGTCGTGGCGGCGATCGCGCTGATGTACGCGGCGTTCCGGTCGCTGGTGCTGGCGATCAAGGCGGTGGTGATGAGCGCGCTCAGCCTCGGCGCCACCCTGGGCGTGCTGACCTGGATCTTCGTGCAGGGCCACGGCGCGGGCCTGTTCGATTTCACGCCGGGTCCGCTCATGTTCGCGGTGCTGGTGCTGATCGTGACGGTGCTGTTCGGCCTGTCGACCGACTACGAGGTGTTCCTGCAGTCGCGGATGGCCGAGGCGCGCGCGGCGGGAGCCGAGGCGCCCGAGGCGATCCGCTACGGCATCGCCCACACCGGCGGTGTGATCACCTCGGCCGCGGCGATTCTGATCGTGGTGACCGGGGCGTTCGGGTTCTCGGATCTGGTGCTGATGAAATACATTGCCTACGGCATGATCGCGGCACTGGTGTTGGACGCCACCGTGATCCGTATGCTGTTGACTCCCGCGGTATTGAAGTTGGTCTGGCGATGAGCGTGCTCAAGGGCGCGAACCTGTTGGTGATGTTCCTGCTGGAACTGTTGGTGCTGGGTGCGGCCGCGTGGTGGGGATTCACGGTGTCGGCGCCGCTCGCGGCGCGGATCGTGCTGGGGCTGGCGGCCCCGGCGGTGTTCATCGTGGTGTGGGCGCTGTTCGGCGCGGCCAAGGATCCCCGGTTCCCGCAAACCGGTTGGCGGCGTGTCGTTTTGGAGGTCGTGTGGTTCGGCGCGGCGTCGGTGCTGCTGGGCCTGGCCTGGACTCCGGTCGCGGGTGCGGTGATGTTCGCGGTGTGGCTGGGCAACGGCGCGCTGCGGCTGCTGTGGGGTCAGCAGCAGCTCTGATCCGCGTTGCCGCCGTGCGGGCCGGGGCGAATGTGCCTGGCCCGCACGGCTTTCGGCGAATCAGCCGCGGACGGGCAGCACCAGTTGCGCGCCGGTCACCGGGTGGTCGAAGACGTCGACCGGGTGCTGGTAGACGCGGGAGAGCAGTTCCGGGGTGAGGATCTGGCGGGGCGGGCCGTCGGCGGCGATGCGCCCGGCTTCCAGGACGGCGACCCGGTCGGCGTAGGCGGCGGCGACACCGAGGTCGTGCAGCACGACCACAACGGCCGCGCCGGCGGTGGCACGCTCGCGCGCCAGGCGCAGCACCTGCTCCTGGTGGCCGAGATCGAGTGCGGCGGTGGGCTCGTCGAGCAGCAGGGTCGCGGTGTCCTGGGCCAGCACCCGGGCCAGGGCGACGCGGGCGCGTTCACCGCCGGACAGGGCCGGGAAGGGCCGCTCGGCGAAGCGTTCGACGTCGGTGGCGGCCATGGCGGCGGCGATCGCCTCGTTGTCGTGGTCCTGGCGGTCGGTGCGTGCCCACGGGGAGCGTCCCATGGCCACGACTTCGCGTGCGCGGAACGGGAATCCGACGGTGTGCGATTGCGGCAGCACCGCGCGCCGGCGCGCCATGTCCAGGTGGGACCAGTGGGTCAGGGCGTGCCCGTCGAGTTCGACACTGCCGCCGGAGAGTTCGAGTTCCCCGGCGAGGGCGGCCAGCAGTGTGGACTTCCCGG
The DNA here is from genome assembly GCF_042754245.1 of Nocardia sp. NPDC059228. Taxonomy (NCBI): domain Bacteria; kingdom Bacillati; phylum Actinomycetota; class Actinomycetes; order Mycobacteriales; family Nocardiaceae; genus Nocardia; species Nocardia sp. NPDC059228. The sequence goes on from NZ_JBHZAL010000015.1 coordinate 170,171, forward strand.
CGCCGTTGGGTCCGACCAGCGCCACGATCTGCCCGGCGATCACCGGGAAGTCGATGCCCTCGAGGACCGTGCGGTCGCCGCGCTTGGCGCTGACGTTGCGGGCGCGCAAGGTGACCGCGCCCGGTTCCGGTGTCTCCGGCAGTGCGGGGGTACGCCCGAAAATCGTTGCCAGCTCGCGCAGGCCGCTCATGCCCAGCCTCCCGATCGTGCCCGGGTGCGGCGCAGCAGCCAGAAGAAGAACGGCCCGCCGACCAGCGAGGTGATCATGCCCAGCGGCAGGTCCGCGTTGTGGACCAGGGCACGGGCGCCGATGTCGGCGGCGACGAGCACCGCCGCGCCGAGGATCGCCGACAGCGGAATCAGCACCCGGTGTCCGGGCCCGACGAGCATGCGCACCAGGTGCGGCACGATCAATCCGACGAACAGGATGATGCCGGTGAACGCGACGCCGGCGGTGGCGAGCACCGCGACGACGACGAGGATGTTGCGCCGCAACCGTTCCACGTCGACCCCGAGGTGGCGGGCCGCGGATTCACCGAGGGCGAGCAGGTCCAGGCGCGGGGCCATCCAGATCGCGGCCGCGATGCCCAGCAGGGTCAGCGGCCACACCACGTTGACCGCCTGCCAGCTCGCCCCGTTGAGACTGCCCATCTGCCAGAACACCAGCTGATCGCGGGCCGCTGGGGACGCCTTGAACAGCAGGAACGAGATGACGCCGCCGGCGAAGGCGTTGATGGCGACGCCGGTGAGGATCAAGGTCACCACTTCGGTGCGCCCGCCCGAGCGCGAGAGCAGATACACCAGCAGGGTGGTGCCCAGCCCGGCGACGAACGCGCCCGCCGCCACCGACCAGGCCGCGGTGAACGCGCCGCCGACCACGATGACCGCACCCGCCCCGACCGCCGCGCCCGCGGACACGCCGATGACGCCGGGTTCGGCCAGCGGGTTGGCGAACACGCCCTGCAGCAGCGCGCCCGCGGTGGCCAGGGCCGCGCCCACGAGCACCGCGAGTACGACGCGCGGGAACCGTACTTCCCACAACGTCACGTTGCCGGCGGGATGGTGGGGCAGCGGGCCCCAGTCGAGCCCGATGCGGTGGAACACGCTGCCCGCGACCTCGGCGGGGCTGGTCGGCACCTGGCCGATGGCCGCGGAGATCAGGGCCAGCACCACCAGCCCGGCCAGGGCAGCGGCGAAGATCAGCGTGGTGCGCGGGCGGCTGCGCCGACCGGCCGGAGCCGGATCGACACTCGCCGGCAAACGATGTGCGGCAACCGATTCCGTCTCCGAATCGGCGATCTCGACTGCCCCGCGCCCGCTGGCCGCGCGACCGGACTCCACGGCGGCAGCCGGGTTCGCCCGCTCGGACATCGCCCGATCGGTCTCGTCGCGCTTACCGGTGGGCGAGGTCGTCTCGTGTGCCCTGGCCCGGTTCGCCGCGCGGTCCACGGCCGGATCGGTCCCGTCGCCGTCCGGTGTGGCGGCAGCGCCGGGCGGGCGGGCGGGATCGGGTCGCGGGGCTTGCGGGTCGGTCATGTGTTGCTCGTGCCGTAGACGGCCTTGACGAGGGCGGCCAGGACGCGGCCGGTGTCGGGGCCGAAGGACAGCAGGACGGCGTCGGACATGTCGACGACGCGGCGGTCACGTCCGGCGGGGGTCTGGGCGACGCCGGGGATCTTCTCGAGGCCGTCGATGCCGCCGACGGAGGCCAGGCCGTCGCTCATGAGCAGGAAGACGTCCGGGGCGGCGGCGATCATGGCTTCACTGGTGATGGGCAGGAAGTCCTGGGTGATGCCCGAGGCGGTGCCGGCGTCGATGCCGCCCAGGGCGGTGATGAGCGAGTCGGCGCCCGAGCCGGGTCCGGCGATCATGGTGATGGCGGTGCTGCGCAGGTACAGGAACGCGATCTTGGGCTTCGAATCCTGGTGCGGCACCGAGGCGGTGGCCGCGGAGATCTCGTCGCGGGTGCGCTGGGCCAGGGCCTTGCCGGCGTCGGGGACGCCGAGGGCGGCGGCGACGGCCTGGATCTGGGGGACGACGCCGTCCATGGTGCGTTGCGGGTCGAAGTAGACCACGGTGATGCCCAGTGCCTTGAGCTGCTCGCGCAGGGCGGCGGTGACGGCGGTGGTGTCGGTGAGGAATACCGTGGGCCGCAGTGCCGCAACCGATTCCACGCTCAGAGTGCCCGCGCCACTGGAGACGGTGGGCAGGTCCTCGACGGCGGGGAACGCCGCAGAGTTGGAGCGGCCGACCAGTTTTGACCGGAGGCCGAGCGCGACGACGGTCTGGGCCAGGGTGCCGTAGCGGTCGGCGGCGATGATGCGGCTGGTGTCGGTGACGGTGACGTCGCTGCCGTCGAAGGACTTCACGGTCGCGGGCAGCACCGGGGTGGGTTCGGGTCCGATCGCCACCGGGTTCAGGTCGCCGACGCTGGCGGTCACCGGGCCGTGGGCGCCGCCGGTGCCGGAGGTGCCGCTGCTGCAGGCGGTGACGCCCGCGACCAGGCCGATGCCGAGCAGCATGATCAGCAGCGTACGGGCCGCCGAGCGGGCATTCACGAGACACCTCATGCAGGTAAGGTTAGCCTTGCTCATTCTGTGCGTGCGCTCACGTCTCCCAGTGCGGCGGTGATGGCACGCGGCAGCTCGAGGGTTTCGGCGGCCAGAATCCCGGTGAGCTGCCCGATATCCCGCGCCCCGACCAGCATCGTCGCCACCGCGGGCTGATCGCGGATCCAGGCCAGCGCCACCGCCAGCGGTGAGGTGCCCAGCCCGTCGGCGGCGGTGACCACCGCGTCCACCACCCGCACCGCGCGATCGTCGAGGTGGGCGGTGATCTCGGCGGCGGTGGCCTCGTCGGCGCCGCGCGAGTCGGCGGGCACGCCGTCGCGGTATTTGCCGGTGAGGATGCCCCCGGCCAGGGGTGCGGTGGCGATCAGGCCGATGCCGTGATGCTGTGCGGCGGGCACGAATTCGTGCTCGACCCCGCGTGCGAGCAGCGAGTACTGGGTGGTCGCGGCGGTGATGGGCGCCGCGGCCGCCAGGGTGGCCAGCTGCCAGCCGTCGTAGCCGCGCGCGCCCGCGTAGCGCACCCGCCCCGAGCGCACCGCCCACGACAGGGTGTCGGCGATCTCCTCGAGGGGGGTGTGCGGGTCCCAGGCGGCGACGGTCCACAGGTCGAGGTGGTCGGTGCCGAGCTGGCGCAGGGTGTGGTCGAGCTGGCGCCGCATGGTGCGCCGGGAGGCGTCGACGGTCCAGCGCACGGCGGCGGGCGCTTCCGCGGCGGCATCGCTGAGTATCGGTGTGTATCCGGCACTTCCGGACAGCACGAGGTCCTCGCGCCCGATCTCGGAGAGCAGTTCGCCGAGAATGTGTTGCGCGGCGCCGTCCCCGTAGGCGGGGGAGGTGTCGACCAGGGTGCCGCCCGCTTCGACGAACGCCATCAGCTGGGCGGCCGCGTCCTCGGCGTCGGTTTCCCTGCCCCAGGTGTGGGTGGCCAGCCCGAGCCTCGAGACCCGCAGTCCGCTGCGGCCGACCGTCCGTTGTTCCATCACCGCGCTTGCACTTTCGTCACACGCGTCAGCCTAGGCCCACCTGTCGCATCTGCCGGGCTACGGCCCGCGGCGAGCGCGGCGGGTCGACGTCCGTACCGGGCAACTCCGCCCATTTCGCGCATGCATGTCCGAATTCGGACACCCGCCCGGTAGGGTCGCTGCGGTGTTGCGGCGCGGATGCGCCGGGGCGGTGGCGGTTCGGGCGCGATGTGGCGCCGAAATCCGCACCGGGAGCCGACGATTCGGGACTGGAGGGTGTGTGGGCGAGTCGATGACGTGGGTGCAGGCGCTGGTGCTGGGCCTGGTGCAGGGGCTGACGGAGTTTCTGCCGATCTCCTCCTCGGCGCATCTGCGGATCACCTCGGCGGTGTTCTTCGGTGACGATGCGGGCGCCTCGTTCACCGCGGTCACCCAGCTGGGCACCGAGGCGGCGGTGCTGGTGTACTTCGCCAAGGACATCTGGCGCATCCTGGTCGCCTGGTGCACCACGATGTGGTCGAAGGTGGCCGCGCCGCAACGGGTTTCGGTGCCGGTGTCCGAGCGTGCGACCACCCGGCTGCCGGTGCTGACCGAGGACGGGCGCTTCTCCTTCGGCCCCGATCCCGACGTGCAGCGCGAGCTGGACTATCGGATCGGCTGGTATGTGATCATCGCCACCGTCCCGATCGGGATTCTGGGTCTGCTGCTCAAGGACCAGATCCGCACCGGCGCACGGAATCTGTGGCTGGTGTCGATCATGCTGATCGTGTTCGCACTGGTGATCGCGGCCGCCGAGTACTACTCGGGCAAGGCCTACGGTCGCCGTCGCCGCCCGATCGAGCTGCTGACCACCCGCGACGGCCTGATCATGGGGCTGGCGCAGTGCCTGGCCCTCATCCCGGGCGTGTCGCGTTCGGGCGCGACCTCGTCGGCGGGCCTGTTCTGCGGGCTGACCCGGGAGGCGTCGGTGCGGTTCTCGTTCCTGCTGGCGATCCCGGCGGTGCTGGCCTCGGGCCTTTTCAGTCTTCCCGACGCGTTCGAACCCGCTGGTGAGGGCCTCAATGCGTCGGGTCCGCAGCTGCTGGTGGCGACCATCGTGTCCTTCGCGGTGGGGTATGCGTCGGTGGCGTGGCTGCTGAAGTTCGTGGCGCGGCACTCGCTGGACTGGTTCGTCGGTTACCGCATCCTGCTGGGGTTGACCGTGATGGTGCTGCTGACGACCGGCGTCGTGTCGGCGACGTAGCCAGTAGGCTGTCCCGGTGACGGTGATCCTGTTGCGGCACGGCGTGTCCACGTCGAATACCGCTCGCACCCTGGCCGGCCGCAGCGCGGGCGTCGATCTGACCGACCGCGGACGCGAACAGGCGCAGAGCCTGATGGAGCGGCTGGGATCACTGCCCATCGAACACATCGTGTGCTCGCCGCTGCTGCGCTGCCAGCGCACCGTCGCCCCCCTGGCCGACAAGCTCGGACTCGAACCCGAACCCGACGAACGCCTGCTCGAGGTCGACTACGGCGACTGGACCGGCAAGGCGCTGGCGGACCTGATGAGCGAGCCGTTGTGGAAGGTGGTGCAGCGCCACGCCTCGGCGGCGACCTTCCCCTCCGGAGAGTCCTTGGCACAGGTGCAGTTTCGGGCCGTGTCCGCTGTCCGCGAACGGGATCGGCAGTTCGCGGCCCGGCATGGTAGCGATGTGTTGTGGATTGCGTGCACGCACGGCGACGTCATCAAATCGGTGCTGGCCGACGCCTTCGGCATTCACCTCGACGGGTTCCAGCGCATCGTGGTGGAGCCGGCGTCGATCAGCGTCATCCGCTACACCCCGACCGCCCCGTACGTGTGGCGGGTCAACGACACCGGGACGGACCTGTCCGCGTTGGCGGCGATTTCACCGCGAACCGGCGGCGAATCGCGCTCGGGGCCGGTTCCCGGCGGAGAAACGGGTACCACCATCAGTACGGATAATGGGGTAGCGGAACGCCCCGATTCATAAGTGTGAGTGAACCGAATGGAGGTGCAATGGGCCGAGCAATCCATATCTTCCGCACCCCCGATCGTTTCGTCGCCGGCACCGTCGGCGAGCCGGGCGACCGCGCGTTCTACCTGCAGGCCGTGCAGGACCCGCGGGTGATCAGCGTGCTGCTGGAGAAGCAGCAGGTGAAGGTGCTCGCCGATCGGATGGGTCTGCTGCTGGACGAGGTGCAACGACGCTTCGGCACCACCGTGCCGCCGCAGGCCGCCGATGTGGCCGATACCGCGCCGTTGATCACCCCGATCGATGCCGAATTCCGGGTCGGCACCATGGGTTTGGGCTGGGACGCCGACGCGGGCGCGGTGGTGGTGGAGCTGCTGGCGATCACCGAGACCGAGGTGGACGAATCGGTGGTGCTCGACGACACCGAGGAGGGTCCCGACGCGGTGCGGGTGTTCCTGACCCCGGTACAGGCGCGCGAGTTCGCGCTGCGCTCGGCGCGCGTGATCGCCGCCGGGCGCCCGCCGTGCCCGCTGTGCGGGGAGCCGCTGTCGTCCAAGGGGCACATGTGCGTGCGCACCAACGGCTACAAGCGCGGCGACATCTTCGGCGGCAATGAACTCGAGGAATGACGGCGTGAGCGAGGATGGGCTGCGCACCGCCGAGCTGACGGTGATCGGGCAGGTCACCACCGCCAGCAATGTGACGCTCGTCTGCGAGACCGACGGCGCGGGGCTGCGGGTGGTGTACAAGCCGGTGCGCGGGGAGCGGCCGCTGTGGGATTTCCCCGACGGCACGCTGGCCGGGCGGGAGGTGGCCTCGTATCTGGTGTCGGAGGCGATCGGCTGGGGCGTGATCCCGGAAACCGTGTTGCGGGAGGGCCCTTTCGGGCCGGGCATGGTGCAGCGCTGGATCGAGACCGCCGAGGATGCCACGGGCCCGGATCTGGTGGATCTGTGCCCGGTGGATGCGGTGCCCGAGGGGTATCGGGAGGTGTTGCGGGCGCTGGATCCGGGTGGGCATCCGGTGTCGCTGGTGCACGCCGATGATCCGCGGCTGCATCGGATGGCGGTGCTGGATGTGCTGCTCAACAATGCCGACCGCAAGGGCGGGCACGCTCTCGTCGGGCTCGATGGGCGGGTCTACGGTGTCGATCACGGCATCTGCCTGCATCGCGACCCGAAGTTGCGCACGGTGTTGTGGGGCTGGGCCGGTGAGCCGATCGGTGACGAATTGCTCACCGACATCACGGTTTTCGTCAAGGCGCTGCCCGGTGAGCTGGGTGAGCGGCTGGCGGAGTTCCTCACCGACGCCGAGATCGAGGCGCTCGAGGCGCGCGGGCGGGCCCTGCTGGAGGAGCCGGTGATGCCGATGCCGGTGAGTCAGCGCCCGATTCCCTGGCCCGCGTTCTGACCCGGTCGGCGGCGACGTTCGCCTCGTCGTGATTGCAACTCTTGACACCCTCGCGCCCGCGACTAGGGTGCTGGTCGGCCAGGGCGGGCAGGTGTCGCACGGCACACCGGTGCGGGGGCGGCGGGGGTGGGGCGCGATCACAGCGTTAACCTCGATTCATGCAGTCCTGGTCCGATATCGCTGTCCCGACCGTTCCCGGATCCGGACCGGCGTTGCGGTTGTTCGACACCGCCGACAAGCAGGTGCGCCCGGTGACCCCCGGCGCCACCGCGACGATGTACGTGTGCGGCATCACCCCCTATGACGCGACCCATCTCGGGCACGCGGCCACCTATCTGACCTTCGACCTGGTCAACCGGTTGTGGCGCGACGGCGGGCACGAGGTGCACTACGTGCAGAACACCACCGATGTCGACGATCCGCTGTTCGAGCGCGCCCAGCGCGACGGCATCGACTGGCGTGAGCTCGGCACCCGGGAGATCAATCTGTTCCGTGAGGACATGGACGCGTTGCGGGTGATCCCGCCGCGCGACTACATCGGCGCGATCGAGTCGGTGCAGGAGGTCGTGGAGCTGGTCGACAAGCTGCTCGCCTCGGGTGCGGCGTATGTGGTCGATGATCCGGAGTACGCCGACATCTACTTCCGTCACGACGCGACCGAGCAGTTCGGGTACGAGTCCGGCTACGACCGGGCGACGATGGAGCGACTGTTCGCCGAGCGCGGCGGGGATCCGCAGCGGCCGGGCAAACGGGATCCGATCGACGCGCTGCTGTGGCGCGCGGAGCGGCCGGGTGAGCCGTCGTGGCCGGCGCCGTTCGGGGCGGGCCGTCCCGGCTGGCACATCGAGTGCGCGGCGATCGCGCTCAACCGCATCGGCACCGAGTTCGACGTGCAGGGCGGCGGCAGCGATCTGATCTATCCGCACCACGAGTATTCGGCCGCGCACGCCGAGGCGCTGGTGAAGGGACGCCGTTTCGCCCGCCACTACGTGCACGCGGGCCTGATCGGGCTCGACGGCGAGAAGATGTCGAAGTCGCGCGGCAATCTGGTGTTCGTGTCGAAGCTGCGCCGCGCGGGCACCGACCCGGCCGCGATCCGGCTGGGGTTGTTCGCGGGCCACTATCGCGCCGACCGGGAGTGGTCGGATGCGGTACTGGCCGAGGCGCTTTCGCGGCTGGAGCGGTGGCGGGCGGCGGTGGCGCTGGAGTCGGGTCCCGAGGCCGGTGACACGGTGGCGCGGGTGCGGCGGCATCTGGCCGACGATCTGGACACGCCGAAGGCGATCGCGGCGATCGACGCGTGGGCACAGCAGGCGCTGGCCTACGGCGGCCCCGCCACCGCGGCGCCGGGTCTGATCAAGGACACCGTCGACGCCCTGCTGGGTGTCGCGCTCTGAGCCGCACGAGGGCGTGAGTCGAACGCGGGGGGCCCGCAGGCGGGGCCGGCGGTGGGGGTTTGGGCCGAGGGGTGTTGGGAACGGTGGGGGGGGGCGGGGCGGCGGGTGGGGGGCACTGGGGGGCTGGAACGTGGGCGGGGCGCCGCGCCGGGGGGGGTGTGTCCACCGCGCGCGCCCGTATCGGGGCACCCGCGTTCGTGTTTCGGCCGGTCGGTATTCGGCAAGGTGTGCGGGGTCGGGCGGGCGGTTGGGGAGCAATGGGTCGACTGCTCGGTGCCGGGCCGACATGCCGGCGTGCGGGTGTCGTTGTCTGTGAGGAGGATGTGCCTGTGGTTGCCTCGGAGTCCGGTCGCGGCGAGTGGTCGCTGGCGGCGGCGCGTTTCGCGCGGGAGACCGATCGGGTGGTGGAGTGTGCGGCGTTCTACCGGGAGATCGTCGGACTGACCGAACTTTTCGTGTTCGAGGATCATGCCGGCTACAGCGGGTTCGTGTTCGGGCTGCCGGACGCGTCGGCGCAGCTGGAGCTGGTGCGCCGCGAAGGCGCGCCGCCACCGCCACCGCCGGGCCCCGAGCATGCGGTGGTGCTGTATCTGCGGTCGGGGTTCGCGCGGTTGCGGGCGCGGCTGGCCGATCATGGTGTGGCCGAGGTGGTTCCGGACAATCCGTATTGGGTAGCGGCGGGGGCGTTCGCGGTGCTGGATCCGGAGGGGTGGATGCTGATCGTGGTGCCGGAGGCGGCGCGCGAGGTGCGGATCGAGGAGTTCCTCGGTGATCGCGCCGAGATCGCGTGGTCGTTCCGGATGGCCGAGGATTCCGAGCAGGCGCTGGCCGGGTATATCGGCCGGGGACGGGTGTGGGTGGCGCGCAACGACTCCGGGGCGGTGGTCGGCCATATCCAGGCTGCGCCGGGGGCCGGGGAATCGACCTGGGAGATCGTCAATACCGCTGTGGCGGAACCGGTGCGGGGCACCGGGGTGGGCAGGCGGCTGATCGATCGGGTGGTGGCGGTGGCCACCGACGCCGGGGTGCGCCGGCTGGAGGTGGCCACCGCCACCGCCGATGTGGGCAATCTGCGGTTCTATCAGCGGTGCGGGTTCCGGATGACGCGGGTGGTGCCCGATGTGTTCACCGCCGCGGCCGGGTATGCGGAGGAGATCGTGGTGGACGGGATCCGGTTGCGGGATCAGGTGTGGTTCACCCGCCTGCTGTGAGGGTGCCCGCTCAGGCGGCGACGACCTTGGCGTAGTTGTCGCGCAGTGCGGGCCAGCCGTCCGGGGAGCCGACGGCGTCGCGCATGGATTCCCAGCCGGGGCCGTGGTTTTCGAAGCCGGAGTGCACCAGGGTGACGGCGGTGCGGCCGGGGTCGAGGGCGGTGAAGGTGACATCGACGCGGCTGGTGCGGGCCGGGTCGGATTCGGGTTTCCAGCTCAGGTCGATGTCCCAGGAGAAGGCGAAGTGGGTGTCGGGTGACCACTCCAGCACCCGGCCCCACGGGCATTCGGTGCCGTCGGCTTCGCGGCCGTAGAGGCGGCCGCCGACGTGGGGTTCGACGACGACTTCGGCCAGCGGGCCGGAGCCGATGTGGTGCTCGCGCGGCCACCAGGTGTCCATGCCGGTGGTGAAGACGCGGTAGGCCTTGTCGATGGGTGCGTCGACGGTGACGTCGACGGTGACGGTGTCGGTGTGCTGGGTCATGACTGCTCCTGGGTGTGGTCCTGCTGGGCGTGGCGGTTCACTTCGTCGCGAAAGGCCGACAGCGCGGTCGACCAGAAGTGGGTGAAGTACGCGCGCAGCGCGTCGATGCCGCTGGGGTCGAGCCGGTAGACGCGCCGGGTGCCGACGGCTTCGTCGCGGACCAGGCCGGCCTGTTTGAGCACCTTGAGGTGCTGGGAGACGGCGGGCCGGGACACGGGAAGCTCCTGGGCGAGTTCGCCGACCGCGCACGGGCCTCGGCCGAGGCGTTCGAAGATGGCTCGCCGGGTCGGGTCACCGAGGGCGTCGAGAGCGGCGCTTTGGTAAGTACCCACGAACCGTAATTCTACGCTTACACACACGCGGGTGGAAGGGGTGGTGGCGAATCCGGTTGGCGGGGGTGCGAAGTCGCCGTCGCCCTTCCCGCGGCCGGTCGGCGGCCGATACCGTGAGGGCCGGATGGTGTGGACCCTCAGCGAGGAGGTGGGCCGTGAGTGCGGTGCCGGGTTTCGAACGTTTGCGTGCGGTGGTCGGGCAGGGGCTCGATCGGAGTGCGTCGGTGCGTAAACAGTTGCGTGCGGGTGGGCAGCTGGTCGACAGTGTGCGCCGCGATCCGCGCATCGTGCGGGAGCTGATCGCCGGGTTGACCGGTCACGGCGGTACCGGCGAGGCGGCGGTCCCGGTCGAGCACGCGGTGCCGGCGGGGCTGGCGGACTACCCGCGCACCGCGCACGCCCATCACGATCTCGAGACCGGGCCGGCCGCGACGCTGGCGTATCTCGCTCAGCTGCAACGACTTCCGGAGTGGGTGGTGTTCCATGCGGGCTGGCGCGGGGAGGCGCCGGGGGCGGCGGCGGTGGGCGTGGAGTACACGCAGGTGGCCAAGTTCATGGGGATCCCGGCGGATGTGGCGTGGACGGTGACCGAGGTCGGCGACGCCGGGCTGGCGATGCGCGGGCGCGGGCCGCAGGGGCTGGGCCTGGGGTTGTGGATCACGGTGGCGCCCAACGGGTCCGGGTCGAGTGTGTACCTCGATGCGGGTCTGTCGGGGCAGCCGGTCGACGGGCCGCTGGGCGCGACGGTGGCCCGGGCGCTCGGTGACGCGCTGCGCGATTCCCTGGCGGCGCTGCCCGCGGCGGTGGCGGCCAAGTCGAGCTCGACGGAGCGGACGGCGCACAAGGCGGTGCGGCACCGGGCATCCGGGACGCTGCTGGCGCCGGGCACGCCGGTGCTGGTGGGCGTCGGGCAGGTGGTGCAGCGCACCCCCGACCCGTCCTACGGCGATCCCGCGCAGCTGGCGGTGCGGGCGTTGCGCGCCGCGGCCGCTGATGCCGGGGCGGGGGAAGCGCTGCTGGCGCAGGCGAATGCGGTGTTCGCGGTGTCGCCGACGTCGTGGCAGTACCGGGATCTGGGTGCGCTGGTGGCGCGCGCGGTGGGCGCGCGCGGGGCGGAGACGGTGCAGTCGAGCCCGTTCGGCGGTGACGGCGGGCAGCTGGTGCTCAACGAGGCGGCCGCGGCGATCGCGGCTGGCGACTACGACCTGGTGCTGGTGACCGGCGCCGAGGCCGGGGCCACGCAGGCGGCGGCGCAGCGCGCCGGAATCGAATTGGATTGGCCGGTACAGGATCCGGCGGTGGCGCCGACGCGCACGGTGGGGATCGACAAGGCGGCCAACAATGCGGCCGAGTCGGCGGCGGGGCTGCAGGCGCCGATCAATATGTACGCGCTGCTGGAGTCGGCCAATCGGGGGCGGCTGGGCCGTACTCCGGCCGAGCATGCGGCGGCGGTGGCCGAGATGTGGTCGCGGTTCTCGGCGGTGGCGGCGGCCAATCCGAATGCCTGGCAGCCGCAGGAGTTCCCGGCCCCCGAGATCGCGACGGTGACCGAGGCCAATCGCATGATCTCCGCGCCCTACACCAAACTCGAGTGCGCGAACCTGATGGTGGACATGGCTTCGGGCATCATCGTGGCCAGCGCGGCGGCCGCCGAGGCGGCGGGTATTCCGCAGGACAAGTGGGTGTTCCTGCACGCGGGCGCCTCGGGCACCGACGAGTGGTTCGTCAGTGAGCGCAGCGATTTGGCGGCGTCGCCCGCGATCCGCACGCTGGGTGCGGCGGTGCTCGACCATGCGGGCATCACCGCCGACGCGCTGGCCCATGTCGATCTGTATGCGTGTTTCCCGGTGGCGGTGCAGATCGCGGCCCGTGAGCTGGGGCTGCCGGTGGAGGATCCCAAGCGGCCGCTGTCGGTGACCGGGGGCCTGACCTTCGGTGGCGGGCCGGGCAACAATTACGGGGGTCACGCGGTGGCGACGCTGGTGCAGCGGTTGCGCGCCGAGCCGGAATCCTTCGGTCTGGCAACGTCTCTGGGCTGGTATCTGACCAAGCACGCCCTCGGCGTGTACTCGGCGACCCCGCCCCGGCAGAGCTACCGGCATCTGACCCCGGTCATCGAGCATCCCCCGGCCCGCCCGGCCCGCACCGGTTTCAGCGGCGAGGCCGTGGTGGAGGCCTACACGCTGCCCTACGGCCGCGACGGCCGTCCCGAGGCCGCGATCGTGAGCGTGCTGACCCCGCAGGGTGAGCGAGTCCTGGTGCGCTCCACCGATTCCGCCCTGCTCACCGCTCTCACCGACGACGACTGGCTGGGCCTGCCGGTGACCGTGGACGGCGACGCGATCGTCCCGAGGCCCGCGCAGGTCAGCGAAGCCGAGTCCAGCACAGGGGAATCCGATGCCGGCCCGGTGACCTCCGAGTCCGGCGCGGTGGAATCCGATGCCGTCGCCACCGATACCGGTGTATCCACTGACACTGCTGCGGATACGACGGTGGCGAAGACGCCTGGTCACGGGTTGAGCACCGCGGGTCTGCCCCGGGTCGCGTTGCCGCCGCCGCCGCCCGCGCCGGTGCTCATCGAGCGCCGCGGCCACGTCATGATCATCACCATCAACCGGCCCCGGGCGCGCAATGCGATCAACCTGGCCACCGCGCTGGGACTGGAACGCGCGATCGACGCCTACGAGGGCGACTCCAATGCGCGCATCGCGATTCTCACCGGTGCGGGCGGATATTTCAGTGCCGGTATGGATCTCAAGGCGGCCGCTCGTGGCGAGGTGCCGGTCACCGAGAAGCGCGGCATCCTCGGCATCGTCTCCCAGCCGCCGCGCAAGCCGCTCATCGCGGCGGTGGAGGGGCCCGCGCTGGCGGGCGGCTGCGAATTGGCGCTGGCCGCCGATCTCATTGTCGCGGCGAGTGATTCGACGTTCGGCATCCCGGAGGTCAAACGCGGCCTGGTCGCCGTCGGCGGTGGCGTGCTGCGCCTGTCGCAGCGCCTACCCCGGGCGATCGCCATGGAACTGGCTTTGACCGGTGACCCGATCACCGCGGCCCGGGCCGCCGAGATCGGTTTGATCAACGAGGTCGCCGCACCGGGCAAGGCGCTCGAGGCGGCGCTGGCGCTGGCGCAGCGGATCGCGGTGAACGCTCCGCTGAGTATCGATGCGAGCAAGCAGATCATCGAACAGGCCCCGGACTGGTCGGTGGCCGAGGCGTTCGGCAAGCAGGGTCGGGTCGCCGCGGCCGCCCTGTCGTCGCAGGACGCCGGGGAGGGTATGCGCGCGTTCGTGGAGAAACGTCCCCCGGTCTGGCAGGGCCGCTGACCGCGACAGCGGGTTCGGCTGGTAGCCGCCGGCGAACCCGCCGCCGGGTCGCGGCTTCGTGCCGTGGGGCCGAATGTGTTCAGGTGTCGAGGAATTCGACAGTCGACTCCAGTGAGAGGGTGTGTGCATGCCGTTCGATCATCCTGTTGCGCGCACGCTGACGTTGCGCCGTGACGGCCTGGAACTGTCCGCTCGTCACTTCGGCCCGGACGACGCGCCGCTGCTGATCCTGCTGCACGGGTTTCCGGATACGCCGCACACGTGGGACGGGTTGATCCCGCTGCTGGTCGAGGCCGGGTATCAGGTGCTGGCGCCGTGGTTGCGCGGCTATACGCCGGGGTCGGCGTCGCGGGCGGCGCGCTATGACCTGATGGCGGTGAGTGCGGATGTGGCGGCCTGGCATACGGAGCTGGGTGGGCCGCGCGCGCATCTGGTGGGACACGACTGGGGCGCGTTCGTGGCCATGATCCTGGCCAAACAGGATCCGCGGCGGTGGGAGTCGTTGACATTGCTGGCGATTCCGCCGTTCGGGGGCGGGGTGGCGCCGGGTATGTGGCGGCATCTGCCGCGGCAGCTGGTGTTGTCGTCCTACATTCCGGTCATGCAGTCGGGGCTGTCGCCGCGGTTGCTGACCCGCCGGGACGCAGGGTTCGTACGAGCGCTGTGGCGGCGGTGGTCGCCGGGGTGGGCGTTCACCGACGACGAGTTCGCGCCGGTGGCAGCCGTTTTCACCGATCCGGTGATGGCGTGGGCGGCCACGCGGTATTACCGGTCGCTGTTCACGGTGCAGCGCAGGGCGACTCGCGAATTCAGCGACATCCTGATGGCCGAGGCCGCCCCGCTGCCCACGCTCGCGCTGGCCGGGCTGCGCGATGGCTGCCTGTCGCCGGATCTGCAGCGGGTACTGGCAGAGCATGCACAGGTCCAGCACGCGCAATTGCCCGGCTGTGGGCATTTCCTGCAGGCCGAACGCCCGGATGCGGTCGCGGAGTTGCTGTTGCCGCATCTCCGGGGAGCCGGCGCGCATACCGGATAAGTCGGTGGCCGCCGTGGGGCCCGAATCCTGTGCCCCCGTGAGCCCATCGCAATGGAGTGCTCGTCGTGCGGCAACCGGATGCGGCCGGCGGTGTCGGTGGCCGGCCGCACCCGGTAGGCCAGGTCAGGCGTTGTTCAGGGCGGCGACGGCGTCGGCGAACATGGTGGCCTTGATGGCGCCGAGGGTGGCCGGGTCCTTGGCCCCGAGCGGGGCGAGCATCGCGAGCGCGGTGTCGGTGAGGGTGTCGAGGTCGGTGGTGGCGTCGACGATGTCGTGGGCGAGGGCGTCGGGGCCGCCGAAGCGGCGTCCGGTGGTCATGGACGCGATCGCGGTCTTGGGGGTGAGTTTGGCCTGGATGAGCGCGGCCATGCCGCGGGTGAAGGGGATGTGGATGTCGACTTCGGGCAAGCAGAAGTAGCCGCGGTCGGCGCGCATGACCCGGTAGTCGTGGGCGAGGGCGAGCATGGCGCCGGCGCCGAAGGCGTGCCCGGGCAGGGCGGCCGCGGTGGGCAGTTCGAAGGTGAGCACGCGGGCCAGCAGCGACTGCACCTGCGCCACATACCATTCGGCGCGTTCACCGTTGGCCGAGAGCCAGTCCAGGTCCAGGCCGTTGGAGTAGAACTTGCCCGAAGCGGTGGTGACCAGGGCGTGTGCGCCGTCGGCGACGGCGGTGTCGAGGTGCGCACCGATCTGGTCGAGGAATTCGGGTGAGAAGCGGTTCTCGTCGCCGCCGAGGTCCAGCACGGCGATCTTGTCGTGGTAGGTGAGTGTGGGCATGGGGTGTCCTTCCTCAGGTGGTTTTCGGTCGTGCGGGTGCGGGCCCGAGGTCGAGGACCGCGCGGACGGCGGCCCGGAGCTGCCCGCGGGCAAGGGGATTGGCGAGGCGGTCGCGGTCGAGCAGGATCGCTGTCGGCAGGTCGACCAGGCACAGGGTGAGGGTGTCGACGGCGGCGGCGTCGGCGCGGTCCCAGAGCCGGCGGGCGAGGGTCTTCATCAGCTCGACCAGGGTGGCCTGGGTGGCGGCGAGTTCGGCGCGGACGGGTTCGGGCAGGTCGTCGCCGAGCAGGTCGTCGCGGCGGACGGTGAAGAACAGCCGGGTCGACATGGGGTGGCGGGCGGCGAATTCCGCGGGCGCCTCGGCGGCGGCGATGACCGCTGCCACGCCGTCGCCGGCCTCGGCGACCATGGCGGCCTGGAGTGCGAGAAACCGGTGGGCGGCCCGGATCCAGGTGCGCCCCACCAGTTCCGCGCGTGACCCGAAGGTGTGGTACAGCGCTCCGTTGGAGACGCCGGTGGCGGCGGCGACCGCGCGGATGGTGACCGCGGCGGGCCCGGATCGCACGGCCAGGGCCTCGGCGGCATCGAGCACGAGGTCGGGGTCGTGGGTGCGGGGGCGGGGCATGCACCGACCATAACAGAGCAAGCGCTCTGTTATAAAGGGTCGGTTCCTTGCCGGCCCGTCCAGCGACGTGACCGGCGCGCGAGCGCCGCGCCGCCCGAGACTCCCCTCCCGCGGCGCGAACACGATCCGGCCGCCTCCGCGACGGGGTGCGGAGACGGCCGGATCGGATGCCGGTGCGGGTCAGGGTGTGGTGGGTTCGTGGACACCGTCGGCGAGGGCGGGGGTGTACATGCGGTCGATGTCGGCGGCGTATTTGCGGGCGATGGGTGTGCGGCGCAGTTTCATGGTGAGGGTGATCTCGTCGCCGCCGGGTTCCCAGAAGGTGGGCAGGATGGTGAAGCGTTTGATCTGTTCGACGCGTGAGAGTTTGGCGTTGCCGGCGGCGACGCCGCGCGCGATCTCGGCGATGACGCCCGGATCGGCGGCGAGGGCGGCCGCGGAGGCGTCGGGTAGCCGGTGCCGAGCGGCGTAGGGTGCGGCGGATTCGGCGTCGAGGACGACGAGGGCGGTGTTGTAGGCGCGGTTGTCGCCGATGGTGGCCAGGGCGCCGATGAGCGGGGTGGCGGCTTTGACGGTGTTCTCGATGTTGGCCGGGGACATGTTCTTTCCGGCGGAGTTGATGATGAGTTCCTTCTTGCGGTCGAGCACGCGCAGGTAGCCGTCGGCGTCGCAGGTGATGATGTCGCCGGTGGCCAGCCAGCCGTCCGGGTCGAGGGCCTCGGCGGTCTTCTGGGGTTCGTGCCGGTATTCGCGCATGACCAGGGGCCCGCGGACCAGGAACTCGCCGTCGTCGGCGATCTTGGATTCCAGTCCGGGCAGCAGCCGGCCGACGGTGCCCAGGCGGGCTTCGGCGGGCGGGGAGACGCTGACGATGCAGGTCAGTTCGGACATGCCCCACACCTCGGAGATGGGGATGCCCAGGCCGAAGAAGAATCCGAGGGTTTCCGGCGGGATCGGCGCGGCCCCCGACAGCGCCCATTTGAGTTGGTCCAGGCCGAGTTTGGCGCGCAGCGGCCCCAACACCGCGGCGTCGGCCTTGTCCCATTCGGCGGCCAGGTCGGTGTCGATCGGCTGCCCGGCCAGCTGGGCGGCGGCCTTGCGGGCGGCGACTTCGAGGCCCCAGGTGAGGGCGGCGCGGCGGGTGTGGTCGGTTTCGGCGGTGACCGAATATTCCACGGCCGCTTTGAGTTTCTCCCATACGCGCGGGACCGCGCCCCAGATGGTGGGGTGCACGTCGGCCAGGGCTGCGGGCAGCTGGGTGCGGTCGGGCACGACGGTGATCTGGGTGCCGAAGTATTCGTGCAGGTACAGGTTGGTGACCCGGTCGGCCATGTGCGCGGTCGGCAGGAACGAGGTGATGCGGTCGCCGAACTCGACGGGCATGACCGAGGCGTAGGCGCGGCATTCGAAGGCGAGGTTGGCGTGGGAGATCTCCACGCCCTTGGGGTTGCCGGTGGCGCCGGAGGTGTAGCAGAGGGTGACGATGTCGTCGGGCCGGATCGCCTGCCAGGTGGCGTCGAAGTCGAAATCGGTGCGCCCCAACTGTTTGAGCTGCGCGACGGTCAGCGTGCCGGGGGCGGGCTCATCGACGCACACGATGGTCTGCATGGGCACTCCGCAGGCGCGGATGCGGTCGACGTATTGGGCCTCGCACAGCACGACCCGGTTGCCGGCGTTGCTGAACACGTAGTGCAGCTGTTCGGCCGAGAGCGTGTTGTACACCGAGAACGAGGTGGCGCCGGTGTGCTGGGCGCCGACCTCGAGGGGGTAGAACTCGACGCGGTTGGCCATCATGAACGCCACCGTGTCCCCGCGCCCCACCCCCAGTGCGGCCAGCCCGGCGGCGACCTCGCGTACCTGGGTGGCATAGTCGGCCCAGGTCAGGGCGCGGGCGCCGCCGATATCGCGGACCGCGACCGCGCCGGGGTCGATCGCGGCGGTCGCCTGGAAGGCGGCGGGGGACGTATTCGGTTCGCTCATCACACTTCTCGTTCCACTCACCATCGAAGCCTTCTCAGACGGTAAGGGGCGGAGTGGGTGTCGCGGGCCCGAATGCGGCAGGTCAGCAGTCCCGGGTGGGCCGCAGCGCGACCACGATCTCGCTGACCTGCGCGACCGCGCCCACCGACCCGGTGGTGTCGCCGCCGATCTGCACCGATTTCAGTTCGGCGGGAGTGGGCGGGGTCTCGATCAGCAGCGCGTGCACGGTCTTGGCCGCCCTGGCGGGTACGCGACCGCCGAAAGACCTTTCCGCCCACCGAAATTCGCTCCGCTGGGCGACGACCGGGCCGGCTCACCGGGGTTGTTGCGGCGGGTCGCCACGAGGTGCAGGGTCGCCCCCGCGCGGCATCCATGGCGGCGAGTTCCGGTCCGCGCCGCCGACGGGCGCGACGATCGAGTCGGCGGAGAGGGGTTTCGTGCGGGTGACCCAGGCCAAGGTGGTCGAATTCAGGCCGCTGTTCGACTCGCTGACGCTGATGCTGGGTGTCGGTCTCGCCGAGAGGTGAGGCCGCGCCGGGTCATTCGGTGTCGGGGCGGGCGCCCAGGATGCCGTAGAGCAACAGGTCCTCGAGGGAGGTGGCGAATCCGTCCAGGTCGTCGATGTCGCGGATGCACATGGCGAACAGGGCGGCGCCGGCGATGGTGTCGAGCACGGTGTTCGGGTCCAGGCCCGGGCGTTCGGCGTCGCCGGGCAGGTAGTCGGCGAGTTCGTCGCGGGTGGGGGTGTCCAGGCGGGCGGACAGTTTCTCGTACAGGCCCGAGTCCTGGCGCATCTCGGCCATGAGTCCGGGCATGGCGGCGCGGGTTTCGGCCGATCCGAACAGCTGGATGGTGCCGCGGATGACCTTGCGGATCTCGGCGAGCAGATCGGGGGCGACGACCGCGGATCCGACGTCGGGGAACACGGCCTGGGCGATGAGGTGGGCCTTGGAGGGCCAGCGCCGGTAGATGGCGGGGCGGCTGACGCCGGCGCGGGCGGCGATGGCGTCGATGGAGGTGGCGCCGTAGCCCGCTTCGACGACGAGGGCGCGGGTGGCGTCGAGGACCGCGGTGTCCACCGCGGGGTCGCGGTGCGGGCCCAGCCGGTGGCGTGTGGTCACGGAAATCCGTCCTTGTCGCTGCGGGCAGGAGTCGATACAGTCTGTCACATCAAAGTCGTTACATTCTGTAACCGCTGAGGACTCGAGGAGGAGTCGTGTCAGCTGCCCCGCAGGTCACCCCCGCCGACACCTACCAGCCGGTACCGCTGCTGGCCGGCAAGGTCATCGTGGTCTCCGGTGTCGGACCGGGCCTGGGCCATTCGCTCACCATCGAAGCCGCCCGCATGGGCGCGGATCTGGTGCTGGCCGGACGCACCGAGAAACGCCTGCACGAATACGCCGACGAGGTCCGCGCCCTGGGCCGCGCCGCGGTGGTCGCCAGGACCGACATCACCGACGAATCCCAGCGCGCCGCGCTCGTCGAGACCACGCTGGCCGCACTGGGCCGGGTCGACTGCCTCATCAACAACGCCTTCGCCATCCCGCCCATGTACCCGATCACCCAGATCGAGGTGGAGGCGCTGCGCCACGCCAACGAGACGAACGTGTTCGCGCCGCTGCGACTGTCGGCGCTGTTCGCCGACGCGCTGGAACGCTCGCGCGGGTCGGTCATCATGCTCAACTCGTGCGTGTCCTACAGCTCGCAACCGGAGTACTCGGGCTACAAACTGTCCAAAGGCGCACTCGCGCACCTGGCTTCGTCGCTGGCCACCGAGCTCGGGCCGCGCGGCATCCGCGTCAATTCGGTCGCACCGTCGTATGTGTACGAGGACATCAACAAGGCCTATTTCGATTGGCTGGCCGGCCAGGCCGGGGTCACCCACGACGACATCTACCGGCAGAAGGCCGCACCCACCGACCTGGGCCGCCTCGCCGGACCCGAGGAGGTCGCGCGCGCGGCCCTGTTCCTGGCCAGTGATCTCGCCACCGCCGTCACCGGCCAGATGCTCACCGTCGACTGCGGCGAGTTCCACCGATGAGTACAGGAGCAACCGTGAACAAGCGCGTCGTGCTGTGGGGGACCGGCGTGGTCGGGTCCATGGTGCTGGCCGAGATCGTGCGCCACCCGCGCTTCGACCTGGTCGGGGTCGGCGTCAGCAATCCCGACAAGGTCGGCAAGGACGCCGGGGACCTGTGCGGGGCCGCGAAAACCGGTGTGCTCGCGACCGATTCGGTCGAGGAGCTGATCGCGCTGCGCCCGGACGCGGTCGTGCACTACGGGCCGACGGCGGCGTTCGCCGAGGAGAACATGCGCGTGATCGGGTCGTTCCTGCGCGCGGGCATCGACGTGTGCTCGACCGCGATGACCCCGTGGGTGTGGCCGCACATGGACAAGCTGCCCGCGTTCTGGCGTGACCCGATCACCGAGGCGTGCGCGGCCGGCGGGGCGTCGTGCTTCACCACCGGCATCGACCCGGGCTTCGCCAACGACCTGTTCCCCATGACCCTGATGGGCCTGTGCGGTGCGGTCGAATCCGTGCGCGCCTCCGAGCTGCTCGACTACACCGACTACGAGGGCGACTACGAATTCGAGATGGGCATCGGCCACCCGCCCGAGTTCACCGCCCTGCTCGAACACCCCGACATGCTCGTGATGGCCTGGGGCGCAACGGTTCCCATGATCGCCACCGCCGCCGGGATCGAACTCGAGGCCATCACCACCACCTGGGACAAGTGGGTGACGCCCGAGGACCGGCCCTCGGCCAAGGGCATCATCAAGGCCGGCACGGTCGCCGCGATCCGCTTCACCATCAACGGCGTGTATCGCGGCCGCGAGGTCATCACCCTCGAACACGTGAACCGCATCGGCCTCGATGCCGCCCCGGACTGGCCCGCGGGCACCAAGGACGACGTCTACCGGGTCGACATCATCGGCAGCCCGTCGATCTCGCAGGAGACCTCGTTCCGTTTCACCGACGGTTCCGGGCGTACCCCCGCCGTCGCCGGGTGCCTGGCGACCGGCATGCGCGCCCTCAACGCCGTGCCCGCGGTCAACGCCCTGCCGCCGGGCTGGGTCACCCCGCTGGATCTGCCGTTGATCCCGGGCGCCGGCACCATCCGCTGACCGGACGCGGTGCGCGAGCCCCCTCCCGGCACCTGTCCGGAGGGGGCTGTCTCGTGTCCGGGTCGCGAACCACCGATCCTCCTCGGCGGCAGCAGCTTCCACTCGTCGGTAGCCACCCGGCGTCCAGCACGGCATGCGTGAGAGCCGGCGCGGCCGACCACGTCGCGAGCCCACCCTGACAGGTCCGCCCGGTTCCCGGCGCGCGTGGCGGGTGGGCCGGGCGTGGTCGCCGATTCGGTAGGTTGCTGGTGACCGGGTGTGTGACCGAGGACGGTGGAATGGGTAGGGCGGGAACCAAGGGTGTGCCGCGCGCCGAGCGGGAGAATCAGATCCTGGAGATCGCCGCCGAACGTATCGCCGCAGTCGGGTATGCCGGGTTGAATCCCGGTGAGGTCGCCGCCCAGGCCGGGGTGTCGAAACCGTTGGTGTACACCTACTTCGGCACGAAGGACCAGTTGTACGCGGCGTGTGTGGAGCGGGCCGCCGCGGCGATCGGTGACGCGATCGACACCGTCATCGCCGGTCCGGCCGAACTGGAGATGGCGGCGAACACCCTCGCGGCGATCTTCGGGGTTCTCGAGCATCGCCCGTACTACTGGAATGCGCTCTTCGATCGCAGTCATCCCGGCGACGGTCCGGCCGCCGACGCCGCCCGGGCGGCGCGCCGGCGGATCGCCGCGCAGGCCGCGCACGGGGCGGGCGCGGTGATGCGGGCGCGCGGGGTCGGCGATCCGCAGGATCTTTCGATGGTCACCGATATCTGGATGGGTTCGGTCACCGCGCTGGTGTCGTGGTGGATCCGTCATCCCGACCAATCCGCCGCGGCGATGATCGCGCGCAGCCGCCGCCTGATCACGGCTCTGTCGTGACCGCCGCATCCGGGAAGGGCTGAGATGGCACGCACCGCGGGCAGCAGGAATGTGCCGCGCGCCGAACGCGAGGAGCAGATCCTCGACGCCGCCGCCGCGCAGATCGCGCGGGTCGGCTACGCGGGTCTGTCGATGGCGGCCGTCGCCAAGCAGGCCGGGGTGTCGAAGACGTTGGTGCACACCTGTTTCGACACCAGGGACGGGCTCTATGCCGCGTGCCTGGACCGGGCCGCCCGGGCCGTCACCGAGGCGGTGGAGCCGGTGCTGTCGGGGACCGCGGATCTGACCATGGCCGAGCAGACCCTGCTGGCGATCTTCGGCGCGCTCGAGCACCGCCCGCACGACTGGAACGTGCTGCTGGATCGCACCCATCCCGCCGCCGGCCCGGCCGCCGAGGCCGCGAACGCGGCGCGCGCGCGGATCGAGGAGCAGGCCGCGCGCGCGATGTCGGCGTTCATGGCCGCGCGTGCGATCACCGATCCGGTGGATCTGGCGGCGTTCACCGAGGTGTGGATCGGTGCGGTGACCGCGTTGATCCACTGGTGGCAGCGGCATCCGCAGGTGCCGGGGCCGGAGCTGGCGGCCCGCACCCGCCGGGTCATCGCCGCGTTCGCCTGACTCGAATCCGGTGGCCGCGCAGCGGTGTCCGCGAGGGTGCCTCTTGCCGCCGCCGTTATTGACCATGTAGTAATTTACCGATCAGTCATTAATGTGGCGAGTGGAGGATACGACCATGGCAACCAGATCGTGGTGGGGATGGGGCACCGTCGAGGACGCCGTCACCGGCGCCGAACGCAGCGCACTCACCCAGCGGATCGCGGCCCTGCTGCCCGACGCCGACCTCACCATCCACCAGCCACCCGAGCTCACCGCACTCCCGATCCCGCAACCGCGCACCCGCGCCCCGCAGGCCCTGGCCGGGATCGCCTCCTACGACACCGCCGACCGCGTGCTGCACGGCCACGGCCAGGCCTTCCGCGATATCGTGCGCAATCTGCTCGGCCGCATCGGCGATGTCCCCGACCTGGTCGTGCGCCCGCGCACCGAGCAGGACGTGGTCGACGTCCTCGACTGGTGCGCCGGCGCGGGACTCGCGGTCATCCCCTTCGGTGGCGGCACCTCGGTCGTGGGCGGTGTCGAACCCCGCGACTGCGGCGACTATCCCGGCAGCGTCGCGCTCGACCTGACCGCGCTCGACCAGGTCCTCGAGATCGACCGCACCAGCCGCGCGGCCCGTATTCAGGCCGGAATCCTCGGGCCCGCACTGGAATCCGCGCTGCGCCCCCACGACCTGACCCTGCGGCACTTCCCGCAATCGTTCGAGTTCTCCACCCTCGGCGGCTGGCTCGCCACCCGCGCCGGCGGACACTTCGCCACCCTCTACACCCACATCGACGACCTGCTCGAATCGATGCGCGTCGTCACCCCCGCCGGGGTCGGCGAATCGCGGCGGCTGCCCGCCTCCGGCGCCGGACCGGCCCCCGACCGCCTGTTCCTCGGCTCGGAGGGCACCCTCGGCGTCATCACCGAAGCGTGGATGCGGCTGCAGGATCGGCCCCGCTGGCGCGCGAAGGCCTCGGTCCTGTTCGACGACTACCGCGCCGCCGTCGACGCCACCCGCACCCTGGCCCAATCCGGGCTCAACCCGGCCAACTGCCGGCTGCTCGATCCCGCCGAAGCGTTCCTCAACGCCGGAGTCCTCGCCGCCGGGGGAGTCCTGGTCCTCGGATTCGAATCCGCCGACCACCCCGTCGGCGAATCCCTGCGCCGCGCCGTCGAGATCTGCGCCGGTTTCGGCGGCCGCACCCGCGACGAGGCGCCCGCCACCGCATCCGACGCCGACCCCTCCGACACCTGGCGCTCGTCGTTCCTGCGCATGCCCTATCAGCGCGACGCCCTCGCCGCCCAGTCGATGATCACCGAAACCTTCGAAACCGCCTGCACCTGGGATCGATTCGACCAGCTGCGCGCCGCCATCGAGACCGCGGCCGCCGACGCGTTCCGGTCCACCGGTGTCACCGGCGTGCTGACCTGCCGGTTCACCCACGTCTATCCCGACGGGCCCGCACCTTACTTCGGTGTATACGCCGCCGGCCGGTGGGGGAGCACCGTCGAACAGTGGGATGAGATCAAAACCGCTGTCTCCGAAGCCATTTCCGCCAACGGCGGCACCATCACCCACCATCACGCCGTCGGCCGCGACCACCGGCCCTGGTACGACCGGGAACGACCCGGGCCGTTCGCCACCGCCCTGCGCGCCACCAAAAACGCACTCGACCCCGCGTGGATCCTCAACCCGGGCGTCCTCATCGACCGCGAGGGGCAGTCATGAACAGCCACCTGCTCGAAGGGTTCGGCGCCCGGTGCGGGTCGAAAGCGCCACCTGGTACCGGCCCCGGCGCCGGCTCGGGCTCGGCCGGGGGTCGGCGCACGGTCAGCGCAGCGAATAGACGTAGCGGCTGGTCGGGATGACGTCGAGGTCGCGGTCGGCGCCGAAACGGGCGATGCTGTCGAGCATGCGGGTACAGCGCCGCTCGAGTTCGGCGTCGTCACCGCCGCTTCCCCAGTAGGCGTGCGGATCCGACATCGCGGCCATCGGGAACAGTTCCTCGACAACGGCGTCCACCCGCCCGTCGGGGGTGATCGAGCCCAGCACCGGATTCTGGATGTAGCCCAGACTGGCCTGGTTGTCCAGCGCGACCTGGGTGTGGTCGCCGATCCAGTTCTCCAGCCACTGCGCCCGGGTCATCCCGGCGGGAATCCTCATCACCGCGATGCGCGCCAGTGCGTCGGCGCGGACACCGCTGTCGGTGCGCGGCGGGCGCAACGGGGTGAGCTCGTCGACGACGAACCCGTCGAGCCGATCGGCCAGCGGCCGCAGCAGCGCGGTGACCTGATCGGGGTCCTCGACCCCACGCAGCGTCACCACGGCGTCGACGGGCGTGTCATAGGTACACATCCACAGCTCGGCGGCGGCGACGTACTCGTCACGGATATTCACCTGCAGTTCGCTGACACCGCAGCAGGACAGCGCCCGCCGCAATTCGCCATCGTGCAGGCGTGTCTTCAATTCGGCCCCCCACAGCAAATACGTCAGTTTCATAGCCCTGCTACCCGGAATGTGATGCTGATCATCGAACCAACCGGACAGTAACCCAGCCTTCGGGACGGCACCCGGCCCGTGTCCCACTGAGCGGAACTGTTAGCAACCCGAACCAACCCGCTCTGGTGGCAACCGTTTCCACACCATCCAGCATCGGCCATTGCCAACTTCGGTCGAATCAGAAATTTCACCAAAAGCCAAATACGCCAAAGGGTTTCCATTCGTCGGATCAGCATGTTCGGCACCGGGCGCGGAATGAACAACAGCACCGGGCCACCGTCGGCGGTGCAACAACTAAACTGATGATCCGAGAACTGACGACCCATCATCGGAACAATTCGTCGCATCGCCGGCACGACCCTTCATGTGTTGCCCATCCGCAATCGAAGGAGGAGCCATGGGCACCGAACCGAAGCACGACGATCAGATGGACTTCGAAGCCCTGTACCACGACACGGCATCGGAACCGGGTGCTCCCGCATTGATCCCCTGGGACATCGGCGGCCCACAGCCGGTGGTGCAGCAGTTGGTGGCCTACGGCGCCGTGCGGGGCGAGGTGCTCGACCCCGGAACCGGCCCGGGGCATCACGCGATCTACTACGCGTCCAAGGGCTACTCGGTCACCGGTATCGACTCGTCGCCGTCGGCCATCGAGCGGGCCAAGCGCAACGCGGAGCGCGCCGAGGTGACGGTGAACTTCGAGGTGGCCGATGCCACCAAACTCGAGGGCTTGGAGGATCGCTTCGACACCGTCGTCGACAGCGCCTTCTACCACGTGTTCCTCGACGACGAAGAAACCCAGATCCGGTACGCGCAGGCCCTGCACCGCGCCACCAGACGGGGGGCACGGCTGTTCATGTTCGAATTCGGCCGCCACAACGTCAACGGCGTTCAGCTCGAAGGTTTGCCCGCGGAGAATTTCGACCGCGTGCTTTCCGCGGCCGGGTGGGTCATCGACCACCTGGGAACCACCACCTACCAGGCCAACTTCGGCCCGGAGACGTTCGCCTACATGACCAAGGAGATGAGCGACGACTCCGGATGGGCTGATCGGATGAAGCCGATGATGGAACAACTGCAGATCATCGGGCCGTTGCTGAAGAACAACCGGGTGCACGTGCCCGTGTGGGCCGTGGCCGCCACCCGCCTCGACTAGGCAGTGTCTCGAAGTGTGTGGTGGGGGGGGGGGGGGCGCCCGCCGCGCCGCCACCACCCCGCACCGGGTTTAGTTGTTCGAGACAGGGAGGGGGAGAGTGGAAGAACGAGTGTT